>JBDTNO010000007.1:0-36680 GCA_039933715.1 Betaproteobacteria bacterium | reverse complement strand
TCGCGGCGCGCTTCGGCGACCACCCGCACGTCGGCGACATCCGCGGCCGCGGCCTTTTCGCCGGCATCGAGCTCGTGCGCGACCGCGCGTCGCGCGAGCCCTTCGATCCGGCGCGGCAACTGCATGCGCGCGTCAAGCGCGAAGGCATGGCGCGCGGTCTCATGACCTACCCGATGGGCGGTACGATCGACGGCGTTCGCGGCGATCACATCGTGCTGGCCCCGCCCTTCATCGCAGAGGAAGCGCACCTCGACGAGATCGTCGACCGGCTCGCGCAGTCGATCGACGCCGCACTCGCTGCTCCCTGAACCGCATCCACCGCCCGCCGTCCCACATCCGAAGGAGACCTCGATGAAACCCACGTCCCTCGCCCTGTCCGCCGCCCTGGCAATCGCGCTCGGCGCCTTCGGTGCGCCCGTCGCCGCGCAGCAGAAGTTCGTGACGATCGGCACCGGCGGCGTCACCGGCGTCTACTATGCCGCCGGCGGCGCGCTGTGCCGCCTCGTCAACAAGGACCGCGCGAAGCACGGCATCCGCTGCTCGGTCGAGTCGACCGGCGGCTCGGTGTTCAACGTCAACACGATCCGCGCCGGCGAGCTCGACCTCGGGTTCACGCAATCGGACGTGCAATACAACGCGACCAAGGGGCTCGCGCAATACAAGGATGGCGCGTTCACCGACCTTCGCGCCGTGTTCTCCGTGCATCCGGAGCCGTTCACCGTCGTCGCGCGCAAGGAAGCGAACATCCGCTCGTTCGCCGACTTCAAGGGCAAGCGATTCAACGTCGGCAATCCGGGATCGGGCACGCGCGCGTCGATGGAAGAGCTGCTCGCGGCGATGGGCTGGACGATGGGCGACTTCGCGCTCGCCTCCGAGCTCAAGGCGGACGAGCACGGCCCCGCGCTGTGCGACGGCAAGATCGACGGCTTCTTCTACGGCGTCGGCCATCCGTCGGCGAACATCCAGGATCCGACGACGACATGCGGCGCGAAGCTCGTGTCGCTGACCGGTCCCGCCGTCGACAAGCTCATCGCGGAGAAGCCCTACTACGCGAAGGCGACGATCGCCGGGAACCTGTATCCGAACAACCCGGCTCCGACGCAGACCTTCGGCGTGCTCGCCACGGTCGTCACGTCGAGCAAGGTGCCCGCCGAGACCGTCTACCAGGTCGTGAAGGCGGTGTTCGACAACTTCACCGAGTTCAAGAACCTGCACCCGGCGCTCGCCTACCTGACGCCCGAGAACATGGTGAAGGACGGACTGTCCGCGCCGCTGCACGAAGGCGCCATCCGCTACTACAAGGAAAAGGGCTGGATCAAGTAACGCCGATCCCGTGCCGCCGGGGGTCGGGGTAACGTCCCCCGCCCCCGGCAGCGACCCCTGAACGGCAATCGATGGCGACCGAGATCGACAAAGCGCCGACCGCGCTCCAGGAGCTGGTCGCGCAGGCGGACACCGGCGCGCGGAAGCCCGGCGGCGCGACCGCGACGGTGATCTTCACTGTCTCGCTCGCGTGGGCGCTGTTCCAGGTCTGGTATGCGTCGCCGCTGCCGTTCGCGTTGCGATTCGGCGTGCTGAACGACACCGAGGCGCGGTCGCTGCACCTCGCGTTCGCGCTGTTCCTGGCGTTCCTCGCATGGCCCGCGTTCAAGCGCTCGCCACGCGACCGGGTGCCCGTGCTCGACTGGGTGTTCGCGCTGGCCGGCGCGTTCGCCGCCGCCTACCTGCTGCTTTTCTACCGCGAGCTGGCGACGCGCCCCGGTATCCCGTCGTCGACCGACATCGTCGTAGCGACCGCCGGCCTCGTGCTGCTGCTCGAGGCGACGCGCCGTTCCGTCGGCTGGCCGATGGCCGTGCTCGCGGCGCTTTTCATTGCCTACGCGATGGGCGGCCCCTACCTGCCCGAGGTGCTTCAGCACAAGGGCGCGTCGCTCAACCGGCTGCTCTCGCACATGTGGCTCACCACCGAGGGCGTGTTCGGCATCGCGCTGGGCGTGTCGACCGGCACGATCTTCGTCTACGTGCTGTTCGGCACGCTGCTCGACCGCGCCGGCGGCGGCAACTACATGATGCAGGTGAGCTTCGCCGCGCTGGGCCATCTGCGCGGCGGCCCGGCGAAGGTCGCCGTCGTGTCTTCGGCGCTCAACGGCATGATCTCCGGATCGTCGGTGTCGAACGTCGTGTCGGGCGGCATCTTCACGATCCCGCTGATGAAGAAGGCCGGTTACGGCGGCGTCAAGGCTGGCGCGATCGAGACGATGTCGTCGGTGAACGGCCAGATCATGCCGCCGGTGATGGGCGCCGCCGCGTTCCTGATGGTCGAGTACGTCGGCATCCCGTATTCGGAGATCGTGCGCAACGCGATCCTGCCGGCGACGCTCTCGTACATCGGCCTCTTCTACATCGTCCACCTCGAGGCGCTGAAGCTCGGCATGAAGCCGATCATCAAGCGCGAGCCGCGGCCGCTGCGCGACCGCGCGCTCCGGTTCGGTTTCGGCATCTCGGGAACGATCGTCGTCGTCGGCGCGCTGTACTACCTGCTCGCGGCGATCAAGCAGGCCTTCGGCGACGCAGCGCCGTGGCTCGCCGGCGTCATCGTGATCGCGCTCTACCTCGGGGCGGCGTGGGCGGCGGCGAGGAGCCCGGACCTCCCGACCGACATCGACATCGACAACCCGCAGGCGCTCGAGACCTGGCCGGCGGTCGAGGCGGGATTGCATTTCCTGCTGCCGATCGGGATGCTGATCTGGTGCCTGATGGTCGAGGAGATGTCGCCGTCGCTCTCGGCATTCTGGGCGATCGTCGTGCTGGTCGGACTCATGCTCACGCAACGCCCGCTGATCGCCGCGTTGCGCCGCACGCCCGCTCCCGGGGCATGGCTCGCCGGATGGCACGACGTCGTCGGCGGCATGACCGACGGCTCGCGCAACATGATCGGCATCGGCGTCGCGACCGCGACGGCCGGCGTGGTCGTCGGCGCGATCACGCTGACCGGCCTCGGCTTGCGCATGACCGAGTTCGTCGAGTTCGTCTCGCAGGGCAACGTGATTGTGATGCTGCTGTTCATCGCGTTCGTCTGCCTGGTGCTGGGGCTCGGCGTCCCGACGACCGCGAACTACGTGCTGGTCGCGACCCTGATGGCGCCGGTCGTCGTCGAGCTGGGCGCGCAGGCGGGGCTGGTGATCCCGCTGATCGCCGTGCATCTCTTCGTCTTCTACTACGGGATCATGGGCGACATCACGCCGCCGGTGGGGCTCGCGACGTTCGCCGCGGCGGCGATCTCCGGCGAGGATGCGATCGCGACCGGCATCCAGGGCGCCGTGTACGCGCTGCGCACGGTGATCCTGCCGTTCATCTGGATCTTCAATCCCGCGCTGCTCCTCATCGACATCGACGGCATCGCGGAGCTCGTCATCGTCGTCGGCGCGTCGACGCTCGCGATGCTGGTCTTCGCGGCATGCACGATGGTCTGGTTTCGCGTGCGCTGCCGACTGTGGGAGGTCGCGGTGCTCGCGGTCGCGTGCCTGCTGCTTTTCCGTCCCGACTTCTTCATGGACCGGGTCGCGGCCGAATTCACCCACCTGCCGCCGGCGCGCCTCTACGACGTCGCCCGCGACCTTCCCGAGGGCGGGCGGGTCGTGATGGTCATCCGCGGCCAGACGATCGAGGGCGACGACGTCGCCAAGACCGTCGCGCTGCGCCTCGGGCCCGTGGGCGACGACGGCCGCAAGCGGCTCGCCGACGCGGGCGTCACGTTCGCGGCGCTAGGCGACACGCTCAAGATCTCGGGCGTGAAGTTCGGCTCGCGGGCGCGAAAGGGCGGCATCGACCAGGGCTACGACGTGGTGCGCATCGAGGTTCCGTCGGGTCGTCCCTCGCCTAACTGGTTCTACCTGCCGGCGCTGGCGCTGATCGCGCTGGTCTGGTGGTCGCAGGGAAGGCGCATGGCGCCGCCGCGCGGAGCGCCGCTCGCCCCGCATGGATGACGCCTCGCGCGTCGGGACCGGAGGGCGTGCGCCGGTCCGCATCGCGCTGATCCACGCGCTCGCGCATTCGGTCGCCCCGGTCAACGACGAGCTCGCGCGCGCGTGGCCCGAAGCGGTGCGCATGAATCTGCTCGACGACAGCCTCTCGGCCGACCTCGCGCGCACCGGAAGCCTCGATTCGCGCATGACCGAGCGCTTTCTCGCGCTCGCCGACTACGCGTTTCGCACCGGCGCCGCGGGGATCCTGTTCACCTGCTCGGCGTTCGGGCCCTGCATCGACGCCGTCGCGCGACGCTGGCCCGCGGTTCCCGTGCTGAAGCCGAACGAGGCGATGATCGACGAGGCGGTGACGCTGGCGCGCGCAGGGCACGGACGCATTGCCCTGGTCGCGACGTTCGCGCCGACGCTCGCGTCGATGCCCGACGAGTTCCCGCGCGACGTGGCGCTCGTGCCGGTGTTCGTCGACGGCGCGATGGCGGCGCTCGACCGCGGCGACGGCGCGGCGCTCGACCGGCTCGCGGCCGAAGCGGTCTCGCGACTCGCGCGCGACGGCGTCGATGCGATCGCGCTCGGGCAGTTCAGCCTCGCGCGTGCGGCGGATGCCGTCGCGCAAGCGGCCGGCATTCCCGTGCTGACGACACCGGGCAGCGCGGTCCGCGCGCTCCGCTCGCGGCTGGCGGGAGCGCAGCGACCGACGGCCGCACGCTGAGTCGTTCGCGTCCCTAGAACGCGTCGGCCGAGCTCATCACCGCCCGCACCGCGTCGAGCTCACGCTGCCCCAGCGCCGTCTCCGCCGCGCGCCATCCCGCGATCTGGTCGCTGAGCGAGTCGTCGGCGAGGTAGCTCACGCGCCAGGTCTCGAACCATGCGCGTTCGGCGGGCTCGTCGATGAACGAGAGGATCGAGTGATGACGCGGGTCGGCGCGGAGCTTTCGCCACAGCGCCTCGACCGTTTCGGGACGGCCTTCGATCACCTGCGCGAAATCGGTGCCCGTATAGACGAGCACGCCGGTGAGGCCATGCCCGGCGTTGTTGACCCGCGAGACGTGGATGATGCGGCTGACTTCGGTCGGCGGGAGATCCGCAGCGGGATGGCTGACGTAGGCGAGACGGCGGAGCATCGGGATGATTTCGCGCGGTAAGCCCTTTCAACGGCCGCAACTGCGGCGGAAAATCGGGAAGGAGGCGGTGAGACTGTACCGGTGAACGTCCGACAGCCGTTGCACGCGCGTGCAACGATGCGCGAACGGAACGGAACCCCGAGAACGACCGGCGTCTTGCGCCGTCAACGCTGGCTCAGTCGCCCGAGACCGTGCTCCACGGGAAACGGCGGACGGCCGGCGAGACGTTGTCGATCGGCATCGACTCGAGGCCCGCGGCGAGGAATGCGATCAGTCCGTCGACGTCGTCCTCGCGTAGTCCGGGGGGCGTCACCGCGCAGCCACCGTTCGGCTTGTTGCACCGGCGCAGCAGCACCGCGTCGAGGAGCTCCCGCGCGTAGCGGAATCCACGCTCGGCCGACGGGGCGGAAACGCCCGGAAGCGCGAGCTGCAGCGCGTCGCGGAAAGCGCGCTCGACCGCGCCGAAGCGAAGCGACCACCAATCCTCGCCTTCCTGCGACTGCGACAGCCACGCGACCGCGCACAGATAGTTGCGCCACTCGCCGTGCTCCAGCGCAGTGGGCCTTCCGAACGGCGCCCAGTACGCGCGCAGCACCCGTTCCGCGGTGATGGTGCTGGCCGCCAGAGCCAGGGAGAGCGACTGCTTCCATTCGCCCAGGAGCCGGTCGGCACGCCGCGAAACCATCGCTTCGAGCAGGAGCTCCTTGCTGCCGAAGTGGTAGTTGAGGAGCGCGACATGCACGCCCGCCTGCCGCGCGATCGCGCGGTGGGAAGGGGCCGCGTAGCCTTCGTTCGCGGCTAGCGATTCGGCGGCGTCGAGCAGCCTGCCGCGCGTAATGCCGGACTTATCCCGCGCTGCGGTCGGTCCATCCATGGCGTCGGATCGGGGGTCGTGGGAACACGACCATCTTGCCGTGGCCTCGCCCAATTCCTTGTAGGACCGGCTGGGACGCCGCTGTCGGACGGAGGCGACGCGTCGTGCTTTCCCGGGCGACTACCCGCGAAGCGCGCCCTCGCCGAACCGAAGCACCGGTCCTCCGGCCGCCTTCGCATCGGCCTCGTCGTGCGTGACGAGAAGGATCGGCAGCGCGCGCTCCAGCGCGTGCTCGAACACGAAGCCACGCACGTCGTCGCGAAGTTGCGCGTCGAGCTTGTTGAACGGCTCGTCCAGCAGCAGCGCGCGCGGTTCGGAGAGGAGCGTGCGCATCAGCGCGACGCGCGCACGCTGGCCCCCTGAGAGCGTGGAAGGATGGCGCGGCGCGAATCCGGCGAGGTCGGCCTCGACGAGCGCGCCTTCGACGCGCGCGCGCCGCTCGTCGCGATCGCGCACGCGCTCGTGCAGCGCGAACGCGAGGTTGCCGCCGACGCTGAGGTGCGGGAACAGGAGATCGTCCTGGAACAGGATGCCGATCCGGCGCCGATCGGGCGGCCATCCGGTCACGTCGGCGGCTCCGACGCGAACGCGGCCCTGCGCGTCGAACGCCGGATCGACCGACCCCGCGACGAATGCGAGGAGCGTCGATTTGCCGCAGCCCGACGGCCCCATCAGCGTCGAGCACTGGCCGGCGCCGACGACGAGGTCGAACCCGTCGACGAGCACACGCCCCGGCAGCGCGATGCGGACACCCGTGAGCTCGAGCGCGTTCATCGCGCGCTCCGCCGCGCGCGCAGGTCGCGCCGGCCGGTCAGCACGACGGCGGCGAGGAACGCGATGAGCGGAATGAACGCCTGCACGACCGCCCACGTGCCGATGACGCGCCGGTCCGCGCCCGCCGACAGCGTGACCGCCTCGGTCGTGAGAGTCGGCATGCGTCCGTTTCCCGCGAAGACCGTCGGCAGGTAGAGCCCGACGCTCACCGCGAAGGCGATCGCGCACGCGATCGCGACCGGCCGTGCGAGGATGGGCAGCTTGACGGCGAACAGCACGCGCATGCGCGACACCCCGAGGCTCGCGGCGGTGCGCGCGTAGCGCGGATCGAGCGCGCGCCACGGATCCGCGAGCGACAGGAAGAGGTACGGGAGCACGTAGACCAGGTGCGCCCACACGACCGCGGCGAGCGACCCGTCGAGCCCGGTGCGCACGAGCAGCACCTGCGCGCCGAACAGGAACGCGACTTGCGGGACCAGGAGCGGCAGGTAGAGCAGCGACAACGCCGGCGGCGGTCCGGCCCGACGCAGGCGCGGCTCGGCCTCGAGGCACGCGATCACGAAGGAGAGCGCGACCACCGTCGCGAGCGCGCCGACGACGATCGTGTTGAGCGCCGGCGTCGCGAGATCGCCGATGCGGCGCGACCATCCTTCGAGTCCCACGCCGGAGGGCCATGCCGCGGGGAACCGCCACTGCGTCGCGAACGACCACAGCGCCATGCCGGCAATCGCGGCGATCGCGACGGCGCCGAGCAACATCGTGCAGCCCGCGGCGCCCGCCGAGATCATCGATAGCGCGCTCGCGCGCCGCCCGCGGGCAACGACGCGCCTGCCTGCCGCCGCGATCGCGCGCTCGAGCAGCATCCACGCGCCGATCGCCGCGACGACCAGCAGCAACTGCAGCGTCGCGGCGGCCGCGGCGGGATACCACAGCCGGATGTCCGGATCGGAGAACCAGCGCACGGCGAGCACCGCCAGCGTCGGCGGATTGCCGGGCCCGAGGATCAACGCGACGTCCACGACCGACAACGAGTACGCGAGCACCGCGAGCACCGGAAGGCGCACCTGCGGCCACACCTGCGGGAAGATGACGCGCAGCCACGCCTCGACCGGGCGGTAACCGAACGATCGCGCCAGCGCGACATGGTCGCGCAGCCGCACCTGCGCGAGCGCGGCGGCCGTCATCAACACGAGGTACGGCACTTCCTTGACGACCATGCCGAGCACCAGCGCCGCGCCGGAGGGATGGCCGACGGTCCCGATGTCCGGCGGCACGTCGAAGCCGGTGAGCCAAGGCGAGAGCGCGCGCACGATCCATCCGGACGGCGCGATGACGAACGCGAGGCCGATCGCGAACGCCGAGTGCGGCGTGGCGAGGATCGGCGCAAGCCATGCGGTCACGCGCGGCGCCCACGCGCGTCCCGACGCCCATGCGCAGAATCCGAACGCGAGGAACGCGGACAGCAGCGTCGCGGCGAAGCCGGTCGAAAGCGTCAGCTTCACGCTGGACACGAATCCCGGCCAGGCGAAAAGCTCGCGCCAAGGATCGAGCGACAGCGCGTGGCCGCCGATCGCCGGCAGGTATCCGAACGCCGGCCCCACCGTGCCGGCGAGGCCGGCGGCGATCGGCAGCGCGAACGTCGCGACGGTCAGCGCGGGCGCGGCGCCAAGGAACGAGAATCGGCCGGCTGAAACCGGACCCACACGAAGCGCGGCGCCCTGCGGGTCGGTCTTCAGCCCGACCGCTTTCATTTCGTGTAGCGCCGCTCCCACTCGGCCGTGATCCGCGTCATCCACGACGGATGCGGCTCGAGCAACGTCGCGCCGAGCTCGGCATTGGTCGGCAGCGCGGGATGGCGCGGCAGCTCGTCGAAGCGACGGCGGTCCGCGGCAGACAGCTTCGCGAGGTCGAGCACCGTGAAGTTGCCCATCTGCCGGAAGTCCTGCGCGCGCGCCTGCGTCGCGGGCTCGAGCAGGAAGTTCGCGACGACCATCGCGCCCTCCTTCGCCGACGCGTTGTACGGGATCGCGACGAAGCTCGTGTTGCCGATCGTGCCCTTCGCGAACGTGAACGTGCGCACGGTTTCCGGCAGGAGGCCGGCCGCCGCCGACACCGCGGCTTCGGACGGATTGAACGAGATCATCATGTCGATCTCGCCGTCGTTCATGAGCTGGCGCTGTGCGGGACCGTTCTCCGGGAACTGCGCGCCGCCGCGCCACAACGCGGGCTTGATCGCGTCGTACCATGCCCACATCGGCGCGGTCGACGCCGCGAAGTTCGCGTCGGTCGCGGGGCGCTGCAGCACCGCGGGATCCGGAGCGAGCTCGTAGAGCGCCTGCTTGAGGAACGTCGAGCCGAGGAAGTTCCGCACGTTGGGATGCGTGAGCCGTCCCGGATGCGCTTTCGCCCATTCGAGCAGTCCCGCCACCGACGCCGGCGTGTCTCCGACGCGCTTGCCGTCGACGACGAACACGATCTGCGCCATCCGCCACGGCGATTCGTAGCCTTCGTTCGGGATCGTAAAGTCGATGAGATTCGAGCGCTTCATCACCGTGTCGACATGGCGCCAGTTGGGCAGGCGTTCGGCGTAGGGGCCGAAGAGCAGCTTCTGTTCCTTCATCGCGAGGAAGTTCGAGCCGTTGATCCAGACGAGGTCGACGCTTCCGCCGCTGTCGCGCGCGGCCGCCTTCTCCGCGACGACGCGCTGAACGGCCTCGGCCGTGTCCTTGAGCTTCACATGCACGACCTTCACGCCGTAGCGCTTCCCGGTTTCCTCGCCGACCCACGCGATGAACGCGTTGGTCTTCTCGTCGCCGGCCCAAGCATTGAAGTGGACGGTCTGGCCGCGCGCCTTGGCGAGCGTGTCGTTCCAGGCGGCGCCCTGGGCCAAAGCTGGCGCGGCAGCGAAGAGCACGGCAAGGAGGAGTCGGCGGATCATCGGTCGGCGTTCACGAGCGAGATGGTCCTGCGGGACGGCGGCGCCGCGGCACCGCGTGCGGCGGCGCGACGCGCGCGTGCCGCTTCGAGGATCGGCCCGAGCACTTCCTCGTGGAAGCGGTCGCAGCCGATGCAGAGGTTCTGGTAGCGGTCGCCCTTCGGCGTCGTGGTCGCCGAGCGCTCGACGAAGTCGCCCTCGGTCCAGCCGTGCGCGATGCCCATGCGCTCGGGGTGGCCCATCGAGATCGCTTCGTACGCGGGCACGCCGACGAGCGAGTCGAGGATCGCGATGAGATCGTCCTCGAGCAGGTTTCCGATCGGCAGGGCGGTCTTGATGCAGCACGGATAGACGCTGCCGTCGGGCTCGACCGAAACCTCCGAGCCGTTGTACGCGTAGCGCAGGAAGTTGAGTCCGCCCGACCAGCGGTTGCAGAAATTGTCGCCGAGCGTCGCGGTCGACAGCCCGTTCTGCCACGCGCGCCCGCGCGGCCACAGCTTGCCGATCCACGTGTCCGGCGTCGCGCCGAAGAAACTGTAGAGCGGGCCCTCCTCTTCATGCCAGTTGCGCGTCGTCGCCGACAGCCCTGAGCGCTTCAGGCCATGGCGCTCGAACAGCGCCGAGAGCTTGTCGACGAAGCGCTTCTGCCTTTCGGGGCCTTCGAGCCCGACGTGGAAGTCGTCGACGCTGGCGACCGAGATCATCCAGACGCCACGATCCATGAGGTCGGCGACGATTGCGTCGGTGAGGATGTCACCGGTCGTCTGCACGACGATCTTGACGCCGCCTTGCGACGCGTACTTCGCGTTGAGCCGCTCGATCACCGGGTAGGTGACGCGGTGGCGAACGGCGTCGAGCAGCGACTCGCCGCCCGACAGGATGATGCGGCCGGTCTTCTCGGGGAACGTGCCGTCCGGCTGCGGATCGTCGAGGTCGCGGTAGGTCATCCGCGCCGGGAAATGATCGACGATGCGCGGGGCGTTGCGCTCGGCCTCGGCGACGACGGATTCCAGCGCGCCGCGCACGTACGGCCGGAAACGGTCCTCGTAGCAATGCCTGCACTTGCGATGACACGCCCATGCCATCACGTAGTAGATCGATTCCATGGCTCAGGTTCTCGGCGGCATGCCGTCGACGGACGGCGGCCGGCCCGGCAGGTCGAGTGTCGCACGCGCCGACGGCGTTGTCGCGATGACGCGGCCGGATCGCACGACCGCGAGGCGCGTCGCACGCAACCGGATCGCCTCGACCGGATCGCGCGCTTCGAGCAGCACCAGGTCGGCGCGGCAACCCGGGGCGATACCGTAGCCTTCGAGGCCCAGGATCGAAGCGGGCGTCGACGTCACCGCGTCGAAGCACGCGCGCATCGCGTCCTGACCGGTCATCTGCGCGATGTGCAGTCCCATCGACGCGACCTCGAGCATGTCGGCACTGCCCAGCGGATACCACGGGTCCATCACGCAGTCGTGGCCGAACGCGACCGGCACGCCCGCCGCCAACAGCTCCGGGACGCGGGTCATTCCGCGCCGCTTCGGATAGGTGTCGTGCCGGCCCTGCAACGTGATGTTGATGAGCGGATTCGCGATCGCCGCGAGCCCCGCCTCCTTCATCAGCGGGAGCAGCTTCGACACGTAATAGTTGTCCATCGAATGCATCGACGTCAGGTGCGACCCCGCGACCCGGCCGTGCAGCTTCAGGCGCTGCGTGTGGTAGGCCAGCGTCTCGACGTGGCGCGACAGCGGATCGTCGCTCTCGTCGCAATGCATGTCGACGCGCTTGCCGAGGTCGGCCGCGATTTCGCACAGCACGCGCACGCTTTCGGCGCCGTCGGCCATCGTGCGCTCGAAGTGCGGAATGCCGCCGACGACGTCGACGCCCATCGCGAGCGCGCGCTTCAGGTTGTCCAGCGCGCCCGGCGAGCGCAGCACCCCGTCCTGCGGGAACGCGACGAGCTGCAGGTCGAGGTACGGCTTCACGCGCTTCTGCACGTCGAGCAGCGCCTCGACCGCGAGCAGCCGCGAATCGGACGTGTCGACATGCGAGCGGATGGCCAGCATGCCCTTCGACACGGCGAGATCGCAGTACGCAAGAGCGCGCGCGGCGATCGCCTCCTGCGTGAGCGTCGGCTTGAGCTCGCCCCACAGCGCGATGCCCTCGAGCAGCGTGCCGCTCGCGTTGACTCGCGGCGTCCCGTAGGTCAGCGTCGAGTCGATGTGGAAATGCGCGTCGACGAACGGCGGCGACACCAGCAGGCCGCGCGCGTCGATCGTCGTCGCAGCGTTCGCATCGAGGTTCGGGCCGACCGCGGCGATGCGGTCCCCTGAGCACAGGATGTCGACCCCGGTGCGTCCATCCGGGAGCGACGCGTTGCGCAGCACCAGGTCGTTCGCCATCAGAACGTCGTCCCGATCGACGCGCGCTTCGCGAGCGCGACCGGATCGAAAGTGGACTCGGGCATCGTTCCGGTCATGATCGAGGCGGCAGCAGGTACAGCGTCAACGCGAAGACCAGGTAGACCATCAGCACGAGCACCCCCACAAACCAGGCCGAGCGCCCCCCGTTGGTGACGAGCGCCGCGGTAAGGACCGCGACGAGCATCATCGCGATCGCCCCGGGCCAGAACAGCAGGTCCATGGGCGCCGGTCCGATCACGTGGCTCAGCAGCACCAGCACCGGCGCGACGAACAGCGCGATCTGCGACGCGCTCCCGAGCGCGATCCCCACGCTAAGGTCCAGCCGGTTCTTGCGCGCGCCCGAAAATGCGGACGCCATCTTCGCGGCGCCACCCACCAGCGCGACGACGATGAAGCCGACGAAGGCCGGCGTCATCCCGAACGCCTCCGCCGTGTACTGCACCGACGCGACGAACACATGGCTGACGAGCGCGACCAGGATCGTGACGACGGCCAGCGTTCCGAGCGCGAGGCCGATCGGCAACGACGCCTCGTCGTGCCCGCCGTGCACCGCGCTTGCGAAGAAATCGCGGTGTGTCCGGAGCGAGAACAACATGCCCAGCGCGTAGGTGACGATGAGCAGCACCGCCTATCCCAGGCTCAGCGGTTGCGTGAGCTTCGACGCCACCGTCGCATCGGCGGATGTCACCAGCGAAGGCACCAGCAGCGCGACGGTCGCGAGGAAAAGCCGCGACGCCTGGAAGCGGGCCCCCACGCGATTGAATTCCTGCGTGTGGTGCTTGAGCCCGCCGAGCAGGAACGACATGCCGAGCATGAAGAGCACATTGGTGACGATCACGCCCGCGATGGATGCCTTCACCAGCATGATCTGGCCGGCGTAGAGCGCCGTCAGCGCGATGACCAGCTCGGTCAGGTTCCCGAGCGTCGCGTTGAGCAACCCGCCCACGGCATCGCCGGTCTTCGCGGCCACCGACTCGGTGGCGAAGCTCAGCAGCGCGGCGAGGGGCACGATCGCGAGCACGGACAGGACGAAGTGCAGCGTGTGCGCGTCGCGAGCGAGCCATTCCGCGGCGAAGACCACCGGCACGAAGACCAACAGCCACAGCAATCGGTTGCGGCGAATCTCGGCGAACAGGGGATTCGAGGTCATTTGGTCCCGAAGATCCGATCGCCGGCGTCGCCGAGCCCGGGCAGGATGTATCCGTGGTCGTTCAGCTGGCGGTCGACCGCCGCCGTGTAGATCGGCACGTCGGGATGCGCCTGGTGGAACGCCGCGATGCCCTCCGGGCACGAGACGAGGCACACGAAGCGGATCGAGCGCGGATGCGTCTCCTTGAGGCGCTCGACCGCCGCGATCGCCGAGTGCCCGGTCGCGAGCATCGGATCGAGCACGATCGCGTCGCGCTCGCGCATCCCCGACGGCATCTTGAAATAGTACTCGACGGCGACCAGCGTCTTGGGGTCGCGGTAGAGGCCGACGTGGCCGACGCGCGCGCCGGGCACGACCGAGAGGAAGCCGTCGAGGAGACCGGTGCCGGCGCGCAGGATCGGCACGAACACGAGCTTCTTCCCGTCGATGAGCCGCGACGACATCGTCTCGAGCGGCGTCTCGATCTCGACGTCGTGCATCGGCATGTCGCGCGTGACCTCGTACGCCATCAGCGTGCCGATCTCGTTGAGCAGGCGACGAAACGACGTGGTGCTCGTCTCCTTCTTGCGCATCAGCGTGAGCTTGTGCTGGATCAGCGGATGGTCGAGCACGTGGGCGCGGGACATGGCGGTCCTTCGGGTGGGAATCGGGTCGGGCGCTTGCGTCGAGGGGCGGCGTGTCGCGTCGAACGAGACTCGCATTCGCGGGCTAGAAGACGGTGCCGTCGCTCTCGACGAGCAACGGAGAGTCGCCGTCGCGCCGCTCGCGTGCGACCTCGCGGCCGGCGGCCCAGGTGCCGCCTTCGAGGATGCAGGCGAGCGGCAGGTCGGGACGGCCGAGAGCCGCGCGCACCGCGTCCGCCAGCTCGTCGAGCAACGCGACGGTCAGCGCGCGCCATTCGACGACGAGCTCGCTGCCGACCGCATGACGACGCGTCGCCTCGGCGGGATGGCGCAGCGCGATCACGCCGGCATCGAGCAGCAGGCCGCCGTTGCGGTACTCGGGCAGCGCGGTGAGCGCATCCTGCGCGACGATGCGGTTGCCCGCGCGCTCGATCGGCTCGAACAGCGAGTACGCGAGCCATTGCGAGAGCTTGTGGAACGGCACATAGCCCGCGGTCGCTCCGCGGCCGCCCGCGTGCGGGTGCGGCCACACGTCGCCGAGCGCGACGCCGCCGAGCGCGAGGCCCTGCGGCCAGATGTCGCTCGTGTGCTCGAGCAGCATGCCGAGGATCTCGGTGGCGGCCACGTCGCCGCGCCGCTCGACCAGCGGTGCGAAGGACGCGGACGGCCGCTCGCCGAGCGCGGCGCCGAGCCGACGCAGCAAGGCGGCGCGGCCCTCGAGCCCGACGACCGGGTTCGCGTCGTTCGCCTGGAAGACGCGCGCCAGCGTCCTCGCGTCGGTCGACGCGAGCGCATGCGCATCCGCCCGGAACGGCTCGCCGGGTATCGACGAGAACGTCCCGGCCATGAAGGCGCGAAAGCTCGCTACACCCAGGCCCTCGGAACGCGAATAGCGCTCACCAGTCTCAGGCTCGACGTACGACCAGCGTGCGCCCGCACCGGCGTCGAGGAGCACGCTGACGATCGCGAGGTCGATGCGCGCGAGTGCGGCGTCGAGCGCGCTGCGGCCGGACAGCGCGCGATCGAGCTCGGCGGCGCGGTCGATGCCGCCCGCCTCGAAATGCCGCCAGCGGCTATGGTAGGGAATGTCGAGCGACGGATAGCGCCGGCGCGTGACATCCGCGACGAGCGCCGCGCACCCGGAAAGCATTCCGCGGTCGACCGCGAAATGGCGCGCGCGGCCGGAGCTCGCCGCGGCCAGGATGTTGGTGCAGCGCTCGCGGATCGTCGCCGGATCGCGCAGCGTCGCCGCCGATCCGCCCGCAGCGAGCTCCGCCTGCCTCCCCCCGTGGGCGCCGTGCCCCTGGGGCGGCCCGGCGGGCATTGCCTCGCCTGCCGAGACCGTCACAAGCCGCGACCCTTGGTCGCCTTCAGGCGATCCGCGTCGGGGCGCGCGCCCTCGGTGAAATAACCGGCGGCCATCTTCGCGTCGATCTCGACGCGCGCGTCGGCCGGAACGAGGTCGTCGGGGATCGGCACGCGCTCGCCGACCTCGATGCCGCCCTTGACGATCGCGTCGTACTTCATGTTGCTCATCGACACGAGGCGGTGGATGCGCCGCACGCCGAACCAGTGCAGCACGTCCGGCATCAGCTCCTGGAAGCGCATGTCCTGCACGCCCGCGACGCATTCGGTGCGCAGGAAGTAGTTGGTGGCCGAGTCGCCGCCCACCTGGCGCTTGCGCGCGTTGTAGACGAGGAACTTCGTGACCTCGCCGAGCGCGCGGCCCTCCTTGCGACAGTACACGACGAGCCCGACGCCGCCCGCCTGCGCGCCGCGGATGCATTCCTCGATCGCGTGCGTCAGGTAGGGACGGCAGGTGCAGATGTCCGAGCCGAACACGTCGGAGCCGTTGCATTCGTCGTGCACGCGCGCGGTCAGCGTCACCGACGGATCGGCGAGCGCCTTGGGATCGCCGAACACGTAGGCGGTCTGGCCGCCGATCGGCGGCAGGAGCACCTCGAGGTCGCCGCGCGTCACGAGCTCCGGGTACATGCCGCCGGTCTCCTCGAACAACGCGCGGCGCAGATCGGCCTCGCTGACGCCGAAGCGCTTCGCGACACCCGGAAGCCACCACACCGGCTCGATCGCCGTCTTGGTCACGACGGCCG
Organism: Betaproteobacteria bacterium; assembly: GCA_039933715.1. Classification (GTDB taxonomy): domain Bacteria; phylum Pseudomonadota; class Gammaproteobacteria; order Burkholderiales; family Casimicrobiaceae; genus VBCG01. The sequence continues at coordinate 20,692 of JBDTNO010000007.1, read as the reverse complement.
AGCCGTTCGCGAGCAGGATGCGGCCGTCGGCGGCGAGGCGCTTCGAGGCCATCGCCTCGCGCATCTCGGGCAGCTCGATGTGCGCCTTGGTCACCGCGATCGTCGGCCGCACGTCGTAGCCTGCGGCGATCTCCTCGCGGAACGCGTCGGCGACGATCGCGCCGAACGGGTCCATCGAGACGATGCAGTCAGGATCGCCCCACCCCGGATACGGCCCCACCGGATCGGTCGGCGCCGTATTCGTGAGGTCCGGCTTGTGGCCGCGCATCAGGGCGCCGGCGGCGACCGCGAGCGCGCGGTAGACGCCATAGCTGCCGCTGTGCGTGCCGATGACGTTACGCTGGCTGCGGTTCGCCGTGCTTCCGACGATCGGCCCGCGCTCCTTCGGATCCGCGCGTCCCCAGTGGATCGGCAGCGCGCCCCACGCGCCCTCGGCCGGGTGCGACGTGAGGCGGATGTGCTTCGCGGGCGCCGGTGCTTCGGTTCCCATGATGGGCTCCGTTCAAACGGCGACTATACGCCAGCGGTGACGGCGAAAAGCGGACACTCGCGTTTCGCCGAGCGACGCGATCGGCACGCGCGGCTCGGCGTTTCGCGCACGACGAGGGCGATCAATAACCGGGCGTCGGTTCGAGCGCGCGCACCGCGCTGCTCAGGTCGGCAGCGACTCGAGGATTTCGATGATCTGCTCGAGCTTGACCGGCTTCACGAGGTGCTGGTCGAAGCCTGCGTCGTGCGCGCGTTGCCGATCCTTGTCCTGCCCCCATCCGGTGAGCGCGATCAGGCGCGCCTCCGCGAGCGTGGGGATCCCGCGAAGCTCCTCGGCCAGCCGGTAGCCGTTGATCTTCGGCATGCCGATGTCGAGGAACGCCACTTCCGGCACGAACGTTTCCGCGAGCGCGAGCCCCTGCTCACCGTCGTTCGCGACGCGCACGTCGTTGCCGAGCTCGGTCAGAAGCATCGCAAGGCTCGCGGCGAAGTCGCGGTTATCGTCGACGACGAGCACGCGATGGCCCGAAACCTGGCCGGCGCTGGCGGTCGGCGGAGCCTTGGCGGGCGCCTCCGCTTCGCGACGCGCGAGCGGCAGCCGCACGATGAACTCGCTGCCACGGCCGGGACCCTGGCTCGTCGCCTCGAGCGTGCCGCCGTGCAGCGCGACGAGGTAGCGCGCGAGCGTGAGGCCGACGCCGAGGCCCGCGCTGGTGCGCTCGAGCGACTGGTCCGCCTGCGCGAAGAGCTCGAACACCTTGCCGATCATCCCGGGCTCGATGCCGACGCCGTTGTCGATCACGCGCACGACGACTTCACCGCCGTCGACCCGCACGTCGAGGCGGATGCGGCCGCCCGGCTCCGTGTAGCGGGCGGCGTTGTTGAGCAGGTTGGCGAACACCTGGGCGAGGCGCGTGGGGTCGGCGTCGAGCGGCAGCGCGCGATCGGGCAGCGCGAGCGAGAGCTCGTGGTGGCGCGCCTCGATGAGGGGGCTCGCCGTCTCCATCGCGTTCTGGAGCGCGTCCTTGATGTCGATCCGCTCGGTGCGCAGCGCGAGCTTGCCGGTCGCGATGCGCGAGACGTCGAGGAGGTCGTCGACCAGCCGCACCATCTGGTCGAGCTGGCGCTCCATCATGTCGCGCGCCTCCTGCGCCGCGGCGGGGCGCCCTTCCGCGAGCTTCATCATCACGAGCCCGTTGCGCAGCGGCGCGAGCGGGTTGCGGAGCTCGTGCGCGAGCGTGGCGAGGAACTCGTCCTTGCGGCGGTCGGCCGCGCGCAGCGCGTCCTCGGCGACGCGCCGCTCGAGCATCTCGCCCTGCAGCGAGCGGTTGGACGCCTCGATCTCCTCGGCGCGCTTGCCCACCTCGGCCAGCATCGCGTTGAACGCGTCGACCAGCGTGCCGACCTCGTCGTCGGTGCGACGTTTGACGCGCAACGAGAAGTCGCGCTCGTCCATCACGCGCTTCGCGACTTCGGTGACGGCGAGGATCGGCGCGGTGACAGTCGCCTGCATCACCGCCGAGACGATGAACGCGACGCCGAGGCTCAGCACGAGCACGGTGCCGAGGATGACCAGGTAGTTGCCGAGCCGGCGCAGGAGCTCGTACTGCGCGACGATGTAGACGGTTCCGACGCGCTCGTTGCGCTCGAGGATCGGCTGGAACAGCGTGATCCGGTTGCCAGCGATCGCGACGCCGTCGGCGCCGGGGCGCTCCGGCGGCTCGGAGGCGCGCACCTCGCCCTTGCGGTAGGTCGCGAAGACCCGCCCATCGCGCGAGTAGATGGCCGCTGCGAGCACGCCGGGCCGCACGCGCATCACCGAAAGGTTTTCGGTGGCCGCGGCCGGGTCGTCGAACGCGAGCGCAGGCGCGCTCGCGAGAGCGAGGATGTCGGCCTGTGTCGTGAGGTCGACGAGCGTCGCCTCGCGATAGGTCAACGTTTCGTAAACGACGAGCGCGAGCGCCGCGACGACGAGCGCGACGAACGTCGTCGCGAGCACGACGTACATCACCTTGTCCCTGATCGATCGCGAGCCGCCCGGCATCACGAACCTCCCGGACGCACCGCCTTCGCCAGCGCGAGCATGCGGGACGACAGTTTGAGGCCGCTGCGCTCGGCGGCGTCGAGCGCGACCTCGAAGCGCACGCGGCCGTCGGGCGCGACTACCAGGTTGATCATGCTTCCCGTGCCGAGCGCGCCGGGCGATTCGGTGACGATGAGCGTCGGTTGCCCGGCCAGGCTTCGCTGGATCGCCGGAAGTCGCGCGACGTCGGCGCGGCCGACGAACAGCACGTGCAGGTCCGACGATTCGCCTTCGCGCCAGCGCTTCACCAGCACGGGACGCTCGCCGACCGCGCGTCCCGCGACGATCTGCTGGAGATCGGCGGCGATCGGATCTGAGCCGACCACGCCGACGACGAGCGGGGCGTCGGGCGTATCGAACGCCTGCGCCGGCCATTCGACGTAAGAGATGAACTTGTAGACGAATGCCGCCTTCACCGCGCGCTCGAGAGGCATCGCCGGTTGCGCCGCTGCCGGTCCGATCGCGAGCGCGGCGAGCGCGAGCGCGGCGCCGTCGGCCAACGCGTGGCGTAGCCGTGCCCACCGTGCGCCCCCGCGCACGACGACGCGACGCGCTTGCGGGACGGCTAGATCGACCACCGGAGATTCGCGAAGACGCTGCGCCCGACCTCGGCGCGATTGACGGACGACCCCCATTCGGGGTGGCGCGGATCGAACAGGTTCTGCCCGGTGACCGAGACTTCGAGCCCGGCGCGCGGACGCCATGCCCAACGCGCGTCGAATGCGGTGTACGCCGGCACCGTCGGGTCGGGAAGCGCGCCCACGTGGCGCACGGCGAGGTCGATCTCCTGGTTCGACGGCAGGTCGAGCGTCGAGCGGACCTGCCATTGCACGGCCGGGTCGTTCACCAGTTGCTGCAGCCCGGTGTCGGGCGAGCCCGCCTCGACAAGGAGGCGCTCGCGCTGCGCGAGCACGCCCGCGGAGATCCGCCATGCGGGGGTGACGCGCCACACGCCCCACGCCTCGACGCCGGTCGTGCTGCCTTCGAACGCGTTCGCGAAGACGGAGCCAGCCGAGTCGGGATGAAGACTGCGAAGGCGCGTGTAGTCGTGATGGTAGATCGTGACCGTGTACGACAGCGACACCAGCGGCTGGGCGCGGTAGCCGATCTCGGCCACGTTGGCGATCTCGGCCTCGAACGAATCGTTGCCGACGAGGAAGAACGGCGGGGCGCCCGGCACGTTCAGGTCGCGGTCGATGCGCGCCGGCGCACGCACCGCGCGCGACACCGCGAGCCACAGCATGTCGTTCGCCGACGGACGAATCGCGACGCGCGCGCTCGGCAGGAACTCCGCGCCCGTGTAGACGTTGTGCTCGACCTTGGCGCCGAGAATCAGGTCGACCGCCGGCGTGAGCCCGATCCGGTCCTGCACGAACGCGTTGGCCCAGCGCAGCGAACGGTCGGTTGGGATGAACGCCTGTTGCGCCGAATTGACGACACGGTCCCGCGCGTAGCGATAGCCGCCGCCGACGAGGAGGTCGTGTCGGCCGAGCGCGACGCCGTACTGCGCCTCGAAGTCGAACGTGTCGAGGTGCTCCTCGAACTGCGCCGGGTGCTCGCGATGCGTACGGTCCCAGTACGCCTGCACGTGCGCGGTCGAACCGTCCGCGAAGCGGCGCGTCCACCGCCCGAGCAGGTTCGCGCCGTCGACCGTGCGCTCGGTGGGGACCTGGTCGATCTCGCCCTGGTAGGCGTCGCCCTGCAACGTCACCGTGTCGTTCGCGTCCGCCCAGTCTGCGCGAAACCCGACCTGCGCGTGATTGGACGCGTCGCGAATCGGCGTGCCGTCGCCGAACTCGCTGTGATTGCGGTGGAAGTATTTGGCGTACAGCCGATAATTCCCGCCGAGCGGCAGCGTGCCGCCGAAGCGAGTGGCCGCGCCGTACTCCAGGTTGCCGCCGCCGCCGGCGACCAGCGGCCCCTGCGTCTCGCCCGCGCGCCGGGTGATGACGTTGATCACGCCGTTGACCGCGTTGACGCCCCACAGCGTGGCACCCGGACCGCTCACGACCTCGATGCGGTCGATGTCCTCGAGCATCACGTCCTGCGCCTCCCAGAACACGCCCGAGAACAGCGGCGTGTAGACGGTGCGCCCGTCGATCATGACGAGAAGCTTGTTCGCGAGCACGTTGTTGAATCCGCGCGCGCTGATCGCATACTGGTTGGTGTCGGCGCGGGCGACCATCAGGTTCGGCGCGAGGCGCAGCGCCTCGGGGAGGCTCGTCACGCCCGCGCGCCGGATCTCGTCGGCGGTGATCACGTAGATCGAGGCGGGGGCCTCGGCGAGCGACTCCTCGCGCCGCGATACCGACAGGACGACGATATTGCCGAGCTGTTCGAGCGACAGGTCGGCGAGATTCGTCGCGGTGATCGCCATCGCAGGCGCGTTGCCCTGCGCCGACGCGAGCGACGCGACGGCGAGGACGGCGGCGCACACCGCGCGCGCACAGTTGCGCGCGGCCGGACACCGGGCTCCACTCGCGTACGCTGTCATCGTCGTTCTCCCCGCCCCCGGCCTTTCGCGCTTCGCAGCCGCGCCGCGACGACTCGCTACGCATCGGTCCGTCGCCCGACTCCATATCCGCCTACCCCGGTGGGTAGCGACGTTTCGGACCGCCGCTAGTGTATGACGGCGCGCAGCGAACGCGATGCGCGCCCGAAGTTGTCGCACCGTGCAATTCTTACAAGCGGGCGCGACAGCATCGCGGTCGCGTCAACGCTCGCCCTTGCGCCAAGGTTTCATCAGCGCCTGCGGGTAGGTCGCGCGGCGCGCCACCGCGACCAGCGCGAGGATCGACAGCACGTACGGCAGCATCAGCCATGCCTGGTACGGCACGGCGCCCGCGTCGGCCTGCTGGAGCCGGAGCTGCATCGCGTCGAAGAAAGCGAACAGCAGCGCGCCGGCGAGCGCCTTGCCCGGGCGCCAGCCGGCGAACACGACCAGCGCGACGCAAATCCAGCCGCGCCCGTTGACCATGTTGAAGAAGAACGCGTTGAACGCCGAGAGCGTCAGGAACGCGCCGCCCACGCCCATCAGCGCGCTGCCGGCGACCACCGCGCCGACGCGCACGGCGACGACGTCGAGGCCCTGACCCTCGGCGGCGGCGGGATTCTCGCCGACCATGCGGATCGCCAGCCCCAGCGGCGTGCGCATGAGGATCCAGGCGATGAGCGGGACCAGCGCGAGCGCGAGTAGCGTGAGCGACGTCTGCCCGGCGAGGATCGGCAGGCCGAGCCCGCGCATCTCGGCGAACGGCACGATCGTCGGCGGCGTCGTGACGTTGGGGAAGCTCACCCGGTACGCGTAGTACGCGACGCTCGAAGCGAACATCGTGATGCCGAGCCCGGACACGTGCTGCGAGAGCGCGAGCGGAACCGTCAGGACGCCATGCAGGAGGCCGAACGCGGCGCCGGTCGCCGCTGCGACGAGCACGCCGGTCCACAGCCCCGCGCCGGCGTGCACGGCGAGCCAGCCGGTGAACGCGCCGGCGACCATGATCCCCTCGATGCCGAGATTGAGCACGCCCGCGCGCTCGCACAGCAACACGCCGAGCGTCCCGAAGATCAGCGGCGTGGCGATGCGCAACACCGCCGCCCAGAAGTCGGCGTTGCCGAGCATCGCGGCGAGCGCGTCGAGCATCGGTCAGCGCCAGCGCAGGCGGAAGCGCGCGGAAAGCGTCGCGACGAGCATCGCGAGCAATGCGAACGCGACGATCACGTCCGCGATGTAGGTCGGAACCGCGACCGCCCGGCTCATGCTGTCGGCACCGACCAGCACGCCCGCGACGAAGATCGCGGCGGCGACGACGCCGAGCGGATGGAGCCCCGCCAGCATCGCGATGACGATGCCCGTGTAGCCGTAGCCGGGCGACATGTCGAGCGTCAGATAGCCGGCGCGGCCCGCGACTTCGATCGCGCCCGCGAGGCCGGCGACCGCGCCCGACGCGAGCGCCACGACCACAAGCGTGCGCGTCACCGGCACTCCCGCGAAGCGTGCGGCGCGGGCGTTGGCGCCCACCGCCCGCACCTCGAAGCCGAACGTCGTCAGCCGCAACACCGCCCAGGCGAGCGCCGCGAGCGCGACGGCGATGAGGAGCCCCGCGTGGACGCGCGTACGCTCGACGAGCTTCGGGAGCTCGAGCTCCTCCTTCAGCGCGACGCTCTGCGGCCAACCCATCGCGGTCGGGTCCTTCATCGGGCCGTCGAGCATCATCGACACGAACAGCAGCACGATGAAATTGAGGAGCAGCGTCGTGACGACCTCGTCGACGCCGAAGCGCGTCTTGGCGAACGCGGGAAGCGCCATCAGGACGGCGCCCGCGAGCGCGGCCGCGGCCATCATCGCCGCGAAAAGCACGGGTGCGGGCAGGTCGAAACCGGCACCGCCGTGCAGCCCGCCCACCGCGACCGCCGCGAGCGCGCCTGCGTAGAGCTGGCCCTCGGCGCCGATGTTGTAGAGGTGGGCGCGGAACGCGATCGCCGCGGCGAGGCCGGTGAGCATCAGCGGCGTCGCGCGCGTGAGCGTCTCGCTCCAGGCGAAGCGCGATCCGAAGCCGCCCTCGAAGATCAGCGCGTAGGTGCGTCCGACCGGCGCCCCGGCCCACGCGACGAACAGCGCCGCGACGGCCAGCGTGAGCGCAACCGCCATGAACGGCGCGGCGATCGCCATCGCGGGCGACAACGACGCGCGCGCCTCAAGCCGCATCGCGTGCGCCCTCGCCGGCCATCGCGAGGCCGAGCTCCGCGAGCGTCCACGCCGACGCCGGTCGCGCCTGAGAGAGCCGGCCTGCGTGCATGACCGCCACGCGATCGGCGAGCGCCAGGATCTCGTCGAGGTCTTCCGACACGAGCAGCACCGCGGCGCCGCGCGCGCATGCGTCGAGGATCTGCTGGTGCACCCATGCGAGCGAGCCCGCGTCGAGCCCCCAGGTCGGCTGGTTGGCGACGATGAGCGTCGGCACGTAGCGATCCGCGTGCCCGGAGCCACCGGAAAGCGCGCGACCGACGATGAGCTTCTGCATGTTGCCGCCGGAAAGCGTGCGCGCCGGCGCGTCGATCCCGCCGCCGCGCACGTCGTAACGGTCGACGAGCGATCGCGCGAAGGCGCGCGCCGCGTGGCGCCGCACGATCCCGCCGCTCGCGAACGGGCGGCGGTAGCGCTCGGCGATCGCGTTCTCCCAGACCGGCAGGTCGCCGATCGTGCCGACGTCGCGTCGATCGCCGGGGATGCGCGCCGCGCCCGCGACGATCCACGCCTGCGGATCCGCGGGCATCGTGCGGCCGCCGAGCGTCACGGTTCCCATGTCGGCGCCGCGCAAACCGCACAGGAGGTCGATGAGCGCGGCCTGTCCGTTGCCGGAGACGCCGGCGATCGCGGAGATCTCGCCTGCGCGGAGCGCGAGTGAGACGCCGTGCAGCCGTTCGGCGTCGCGCTCGCCCTGCACGACGACGCGGTCGATCACGCAAACGGTGTCGCCGCGCGCATGCGGCTTCGCGACCGGCGGCGGCACCGGCCGGCCGACCATCGCCTCTGCGAGGGAAGCCTTCGAGGCGCCGCGCGCCGGCAGCGTCGCGACGAGCTTGCCGTGGCGCAGCACGGCGATGCGGTCGGACACGCGCACCACCTCGTCGAGCTTGTGGCTGATGAAGATCACCGACAGCCCGCCCGCGACGAGCCCGCGCAGCGTGGCGAACAGCGCCTCGCTCTCCTGCGGCGCCAGCACGGCCGTCGGCTCGTCGAGGATCAGCACGCGCGCATCGCGGTAGAGCGCCTTGGCGATTTCGACGCGCTGGCGCTCGCCGACCGACAGGCGGGCAACGCGCGCGTCGGGGTCCAACGAAAGGCCGAAGCGACGCGCCGTGTCGAGGAGTCGCGCGCGACCTTCGCGTCGGCGCGACAGCGGACGCCACAGCGGCTCGGTGCCGAGCATCACGTTGTCGAGCACCGAGAGGTTGTCGGCGAGCGTCGAGTGCTGGTGCACCATGCCGATGCCCGCGGCGAGCGCGGCCGCGGGATCGCCGGGCGGCAACGGCCGGCCGAACGCCTCGATCGCGCCTTCGTCGGCGACGTAGTGGCCGAACAGGATCGAGACGAGCGTCGACTTGCCCGCGCCGTTCTCCCCGAGCAGCGCGAGGATCTCGCCGCGCGCGAGGTCGATCGTGATGCCGTCGTTCGCGACCAGCGTCCCGAATCGCTTGGTGATGCCGGAGAGACGGAGGACCGGATCGGTCATCGGATACTTCCGGTACGGGATACTTCCGGTACGTGGGGTTCTGATAGGCGTGGAACTCCGCTCCCGGCCTACCTCGTGGTGGGGATACTTCCGGTACGTGGTACGTGCGTGGTACCGAGCGGTACCACGTACGTACCACGTACCGAGGGTTCTGATGGGCGTGGAACCTCGATCCCGGCCTACTTCGCGGTGGACCTGGGCTCCGTCTCGACGACCTTGACGGCGAACTTGCCGTCGAGGATCGCCTTCTCCTTCGCGGCGATCCGGTCCTTGAGATCCTTCGGCACCTTCGCGTCGAACGTGCCGAGCGGCGCCAGCGCGCTGCCCTTGTGCTTCATCATCGAGTACGCGCCGTAGTCCTCGGCCTTGAACCTGCCGTCCTTCGCCGCCTTGATCGCGCGATCGATCGTCGGCTCCATGTTCCAGAGCGCGCTCGCGACGACGGTGTCGGGATACTGCGGTTGCGTGTCGATCACGTTGCCGATCGCGAGCTTGCCCTTCTCCTTCGCCGCGTCGGAAACGCCGAAGCGCTCGGCGTAGAGGATGTCGGCGCCCTTCTCGATCATCGCGAACGCCGCCTCCTTGGCCTTGGGCGGGTCGAACCACGAGCCGATGAACGTCACGGAGAACTCCACCTTCGGGTTCACTTCCTTCGCGCCGGCCATGAACGCGTGCATCAGGCGGTTGACCTCGGGAATCGGGTAGCCGCCGACCATCCCGATCCGGTTGGTCTTCGTCATACCGCCCGCGACCATCCCGGTCAGGTAGGCGGGCTCCTGAATGTAGTTGTCGAACACCGCGAAATTCGGCGCCTGCGGCTTGCCGGAGCTCCCCATCAGGAACGAAACCTTCGGGTAGTCCTTCGCCACCTTGCGCGCGGCCGCTTCCACCGCGAACGATTCGCCGACGATCAGCGTGTTGCCCTTTTCCGCGTACTCGCGCATCACGCGCTCGTAGTCGGCGTTCGCCACCTTCTCCGAGAACACGTACTCGATCTCGCCGCGATCCTTGGCGGCGTTGAGCGCCTTGTGGATGCGGCTCACCCACTGCTGCTCGATCGGCACTGTATAGACGGAAGCGACCTTGATCCTGCCTTGCGCGAGCGCGGGAACCGAAAGCGTCCCGATCGCCACCATCGCCACCACCGCCAGCGTCCTGACCCACCCTCGTCGCGTCGCCATTGCAGTCCTCTCCCCGGAATCGAGCGCCTGGAAAACGCACCGTCGCGGTGCGTGCGCGCCGGCGCCGCACGATCGCCGTTGCGATGCGGGGAATGCTACAGCAACCGCTTGCGCGGCGGCGCGTGACGGGGGTCGCGACCGCGCGACGCTGCGGACGGGAGATCCGCAGCCACGATGGCCTAGACGACCGGCACGAAGCTCCGCACCGCGTCGTCCACGGCCGACGGGTTCGCCAGCACCGCTTCGAGCTCGCGCTTGCGCACGGTCATTCGCTCGCCCAGCATCCGAAGGTCGAGCTTTGACCTGCGAAGCTTCGGGAACATCCGGTCCTGCTCTTCCTCGACGTGATGGCGGACGTACTCGCCGAGCACCGTGACCTTCGCGTCGTAGTGGTCGTCGCCGGGATTCATTCGCGCGAGGTCGCCGATCAGCGCCTTCGCGGCCGCGTGCTCGACGTCGGCCTCGTCGACCAGTGCGGCGTCCTCGAGCACGGTGCGCGCCGCCGGATAGAAGATCTCCTCCTCGACCTTCGCGTGCACGGTCAGCTCGCGGCAGATCTTCTCGACCAGCGCCGCCTTGCGCGCGCCGTCCGACCCGAGCTTGGCGAATTGCGCGAACAACGCCGACACCTGCCGGTGGTCGTCCCTCAGCATCGCGATCGCGTCGGGCGCATCGGCACGCGGACGCGCGCGCGCGGCGCCGGCCCGCGACGGCTTGGTGCGCACGGGCGCGGGCTTGCGCGCTCGCGCGGAAGAACGGACGGTGCGGCGGGTGGCGGGCGGCTTGGCAGGCATGGCGGGCTCCGGGAGGTTCGCGGCGGCGGCGGCCGGACCTCCTGCCAATGCAAGCCGCGTACCGCGGCGATCCCCGCGTCGAAACAACGGGATGCATGCACGCGCCCACCCCATGCCGGCGGGAAACGCGTCCGTCGATGCAAGAGTTGCCCCCGTTGTCGCCTACCGTCCTGCACCGCGGGGTCGACACTTGCGCGGAGTCGCGGCAAACTGCCCCGCCATGAAAAGAGCCGCATTCGCGCCTTCACTCGCGCGCATCGGCGCGTCGAGTCTCGCGCGCTGTCGTGCGATCGCGTGCGGGGGCGCGCTCGCCCTCGCCGCATGCGGGGGCGACGGCGGCTCGTCCTCGCCCACGCCGCCACCACCGCCGCCGCCGATCGACCCGCAGGTACGCATCACCGGTTTCTCGCCGTACGCTCCCGGTTGCGACCTCGTTGCCCCCATCGGAACGCTGTACGTGAACGCGGAGGTCGAGCCGCACGTCTCGGTCAATCCTTCGAATCCCAACCACCTGCTCGCGGCATGGCAGCAGGACCGGTGGTCCAACGGTGCCGCGCGCGGCACGCGATCGGCCGTCTCGTTCGACGGCGGCCGGACCTGGACCGCGTCCGCCGCCACGTTCTCGCGATGCGGCGGCGGCACCGCCGTCAACGGCGGTGACTACGAGCGTGCGAGCGATCCATGGACCGCGATCGGTCCGGACGGCACCGCCTACCAGATCGCGATCGCGACCACGGGCGTTTCCCAGACGCCGGGGTCGGCCGGCGCGGTGCTCGTCTCGCGCTCACCCGATGGCGGGCTCACCTGGGAAACGCCCGTCACGCTGATCCGCGACGTCGACCTCGTTTTCAACGACAAGGAGTCGATGGCGGCCGATCCGACCGACGCGCGCCTCGTCTACGCGATCTGGGACCGGCTTTCCGGCAGCCGGGGGCCGACGCTGTTCACACGCTCGACCGATACCGGAATGAACTGGGAGACGGCGCGGACCATCTACGACCCCGGACCGAACAACCAGACGATCAACAATCAGGTCGTCGTGCTCCCGGACGGCACGCTCGTCGCGTACTTCACCGAGTTCATCCGCAACGCGACGGCGACGCTCCGCGTGATCCGCTCCTCCGACAAGGGCGTCACCTGGTCGGCGCCGATCACGATCGCGACAGTCCAGGCGCGCGGCGCGATCGATCCAGAATCCGGCACGGCGATCCGCGACGGCGCCACGCTGGGATCGATCTCCGCCGGGCGCAACGGCCAGCTCGCCGCCGTCTGGCAGGATGCGCGATTCTCGAGCGGCCAGCGCGACGGCGTCGCGTTGTCGCGCTCGTTCGACGGCGGGCTCACTTGGACCGCGCCGGTGCAGTTGAACCGTGTACCGGCGGTGCAGGCGTTCCTGCCCGCCGTGCACATCCGCGACGACGGCACGATCGGCGTCACCTATTACGACCTGCGCAGCAACACGAACGCGCCGACGCTCCTCGCCGACTTCTGGCTCGTGCAGTCGACCGACGGCGTCACTTGGCGCGAGTCGCGCCTCGCGGACACGTTCGACTACGGCACCGCGCCGTTCGCGCGGGGTCTCTTCCTCGGCGATTACACGGGGCTCGTGAGCTCCGGCACGACGTTCATCCCGGTCTACGGGCTCACGACAGGCAACCTCGTCGATCGCGCCGACATCTTCGCGTCGCTCGCCTCGACCGTGGGCGCCGCGGCTGCGGCGCAGGCGGACGCCACGTTCGTCGCGAGCGCACCGACCGACGCGCTTCCCGTAACGCCGGAGCTCGCGACCACGATCGCCGCGAGCGTGCAGCGCGCGATCGAGCGCCGCGCGCTCGCGGGCCGGCAGGCCGATCCCCCCGCGCGCTGAACCCGGCGCGCGAGCGGACGTCGCGTTCGTCGCGGACCCCGGCGGAGGCGACCTCCGCCGGGTCCTGCGACTGCTGACCGCGCGCACGAAGACGCGCGCGGCGGCGACCCCGATTCCCGGTCAAGCGTGCCGCGCACAGCACGCAAGATCGCCGTTGCTGCACGGGCGCCCGAGCGTGGCGCCCGCTTCCTGCACAACGCCTGGCCGCGCGGTTCCGCCGACAGGCCGCTCATTTCCGCGTGATGCCGCTCGCGATACAGGCGGCGAGCACGCCGATCAACGAAAGCCGCTCGCGGTGCACGGCCGGCTCGCGTTCCGATACGGCGAGCCGGATGTCGAGCCCGTCGCGTCCGCGGAAGCACGCTCCCGCACGTCCTTCCCGTACAAAGTCGAGATCGTCCCGGCCGTACGGTCGTTCCGGTATGTCGATCCTGCGAATCATTCTGGGTGCCTCGTAAGTCATGGTCGTGAAAAAGCGCCGCGAGGCCCGTGAAAAGACGAAGCCCGGGACCTTGCGGCGACCGGGCTTCGTCGGGAGGAAGGATGCGCGTCAGCGCATCGTTTCCGGCCCCGTCGGCCGGTCGTGGTCGTTGATGCCGAAGCGGTCGGCGCAGGGCCGGGTCCGCGAGATCGTCGTCGCGGTCGTGCCCGTGGCGGGCGACAGGCCGAAGCCCGCGCGCACGCCTCGCCGCCGAGCGGCGTCGGTACCGAGTGGGTGGTTGGTCATGCGCATGTCGCCTCCTTTCGTCGTGGCTCGCACCGGGCGAGCGAAAACCGTTCGGCCGCATGAGCGGCGCAACCTGGACGGGGGAGGGATGCGACCCTTCGTCGGTTCCGCCGGCACCCCGGCGGACCGCTTGGGCCGGGGAACTACTGCGCGCGGATGCCGCCGGCGAACACCGGCAGCGGCCCACGAACGACGACGCGCGACGCCATGGCGAGACCGGCGCGGGGCGCCTGGTTCGCGGGGGCGTGGAGCATCGTGGGGTTCATGGGTGGGGTTCCGTTCGCGCAATCGCTCATGCGAGCGAGGATCGGATTCTAGAGAACGTCGTGCGATCGCGCCAGAAAATTCGTCGCGCCGCGCGCGAGGGCGTGGCGAAAATGCAACATCAGAGCGCCATCGCCACGCGCGTACCCTGCTCGATCGCGCGCTTGGCGTCGAGCTCGAGCGCCACGTCCGCGCCGCCGATGAGGCTCGCCGAGCGGCCTGCGGCCGCAAGCGAGGCGACGAGCTCGCGCCGCGGCTCCTGTCCCGCGCAAAGGACCACGGTGTCGACGTCGAGCAACCGGGGCGCGCCGTCGACGACGACATGCAGGCCCGCGTCGTCGATGCGCACGTACTCGACGCCGCCCAGCATCGTGACGCCACGCTGCTTCAGGAGCGTGCGGCGGATCCAGCCGGTCGTCTTCGCGAGTCCTTCGCCGACCTTCGACGCCTTGCGTTGGAGCAGCCAGACGCGGCGCGGCGAAGCCTCGGCGATCGGCGGCTTCACGCCGCCGCCGCGCGCGTAGCTCCCATCGATTCCCCATTGGTCGCGGAACGCGTCGAGCGCGTGCATCGCGCCGTCGAGCGCGCTCGGCACCGGCGCGACCACCGACGGCGGCGGGCGTTCTCCCGGATGCGTCAACAGTTCGGCGACGTCGAACCCGATACCGCCGGCTCCGACGATCGCGACGCTCGCGCCCGCGACGCGCCGCCCCGACACGATGTCGACGTAGCTCGCGACCTTCGGGTGATCGATGCCGGGAATCGACGGCGTGCGCGGCACGATGCCGGTCGCGAGCACGACGGCGTCGAAACGGTCGAGATCCCCGGCGTCCGCGCGACGGCCGAGCACGACGTCGACGGCGAGGCGCGCGAGGCGCGCGCGGAAATAGCGTAGCGTCTCCTCGAACTCCTCCTTGCCCGGGATCCGCTTCGCGAGGTTGAACTGCCCGCCGATCTCGGCGGCCGCCTCGAACAGCGTCACGTCGTGGCCGCGCTCCGCGGCGGTGAGCGCGCAGGCGAGCCCTGCGGGACCGGCACCGACGACCGCGACGCGCCGCCGCTTCCTCGTCACCACGATCGCGAACGCGTCCTCGCGACACGCGGCCGGATTGACGAGGCACGTCGCGGGCCGGTTGGCGAAGATATGGTCGAGGCACGCCTGGTTGCACGCGATGCAGGTGTTGATCTCGTCGGCGCGCCCTTCAGCCGCCTTGCGGACGAATGCCGCGTCCGCGAGGAACGGCCGCGCCATCGACACCATGTCGGCGTCGCCGCGCGCGAGGATCGCGTCGGCGACCGCGGGATCGTTGATGCGGTTGGTCGCGATCAGCGGCGCGCGCACCCGGCCCTTGAGCCGGCGCGTCACCCACGCGAACGCGGCGCGGGGGACCATCGTCGCGATCGTCGGCACGCGCGCCTCATGCCAGCCGACGCCGGTGTTGATGATCGTCGCGCCCGCGTCCTCGACGCCGAGCGCGAGCTCGACGACCTCGTCCCACGTGCTGCCGCCCTCGACCAAGTCGAGCATCGACAACCGGAAGATCACGATGAAGTCGCTACCGACCGCCGCGCGCACCGCTTTCGTCGTCTCGAGCGCGAAGCGGATGCGGTTCGCGTACGCACCGCCCCATTCGTCGTCGCGATGGTTGGTGCGCGCCACGATGAACTGGTTGACCAGGTAGCCTTCCGATCCCATCACCTCGACGCCGTCGTAGCCGGCGCGCCGCGCGAGCTCGGCGGAGCGCGCGAAGTCGGCGATGGTTCGACGGATGCCTCCCGCCGACAGCGCGCGCGGCCGGAACGGCGTGATCGGCGAACGAATCGCCGAGGGCGCGACCGCCAGCGGGTGGTACGCGTAGCGCCCCGCGTGGAGGATCTGCATCGCGATGCGCCCGCCGCCCTCGTGCACGGCGTCGGTGACCGTCCGGTGCTTGCCGACCTGCCACGGGAACGAGAGCTGCGAGGCGAACGGCGCGAGGCGCCCGGAAAGATCGGGCGCGATGCCGCCGGTGACGATGAGCGCGACGCCGCCACGCGCGCGCTCGGCGTAGAAGCGCGCGAGCCGCTCGAACCCGCGCTTCTCCTCCTCGAGCCCGGTGTGCATCGAGCCCATCAGCACGCGGTTCGGCAGCGTCACGTGACCGAGGTCGAGCGGCGCGAGGAGGTGGGGATAGCGGGTCATCGAAAGGCCGGCGGGTGCGAGGCGAGCGGAACGGCGAACGAGGGTGCAGCGAACCGCGGCCGGGCGCGATCGCCGCGTCAGCCGCGCGTCGCGAAAGGCAGCAGCAGCAAACGCCGGATTCCGAGTCGCGCCGCGTCGCGCTCGTCGCTGAGGCCGAACTCGATCGCGTCGCCCGCGCGCGCGCGATCCCTGTAAGTGCCGAAGAGCCGGTCCCACCACGGCAGCACCGAGCCGAGGTTGCTGGTCGCCTCGTCGCGCTCGACGCTGTGGTGCAGCGTGTGCATGCCCGGCGTGACGACGAGCACGCGTAGCGCGCGGTCGAGCGCAGCGGGAAGCCTGACGTTGCCGTGCGCGAAGAAGCCATGCGCGATCGTGATCGCATCGGAGGCGACGACCGCCCACAACGGCGCGCCGAGCGCCAGCACGATCGCCGCGAGAACGGCGTTCGCGATCAGCACCTCGAGCGGATGGAAGCGCAATCCGACCGTGAGGTCGTAGTCGACGTCGCTGTGATGCACGCGATGGAGCCGCCACAGCGGCCCGAACGCGTGGAACAGCCGGTGCATCGCGTAGCGCGCGGCGTCGAGCGCGACGAACGTCACGAGCCAGGCGACCGCCTTCGGCACCGGGATGAGGTGGAAAAGCCCGATCCCGCGCTCGTCGGCGAACCAGGCGGCGCCGGCATTGGACAACGGCGTCAGCCACGGAAGCACGCCGTGGTTGACCGCGAGCAGCGCGAAGTTCGGCGTCCAGCGGGAGGCGAGGGGGACGCGGGCGGGGCGCGCGGAAGCGATCGTCTCCCAGATCGCGACGAGGGTGAATCCGACGACGAGCGCGGACAAGTACGTCGCCGCGACGACCAGCGACGCTTCCACGCGAATGAGAGGAACGGTTCGGGGCGAGTGCGCTACTTGCGCATCCGCCACCAGCCGATGACCAGCGCGACGACGCCGGTCACGGCGACGCCGACGAGTCCGAGAGCGGGAATGGGCGTCGCGACGATGGCCATCGTCGCGTGCGCCGGCAGCGCGAGCGTCGCGCCGGCGACGAAGAGAGCAATGCGTGCGTTCATTCGACCTCCTTGATTCGGCGAAGATCGGCAGCGCCCATTCAAAGGAGGCTCCCGGGCGGATCATAGGGCCAAACGATGCCCGGGCGCCAGCAGGACCCCCGCCTTACTCCGGCTCCGCGCCCGGCTGGCCGGCCGGCTCCAGATGCCCGATCCGCACGCCGAGCAGCCGGATGCGGCGCGTGAACGGCACGCGCTTCAGGCATTCGCCGGCCGCCCGGCGGATCGCCGTGCCCTCCTGCGTCGGCGCTTCGATCGTGTGGTCGCGCGTGACCGTCGCGAAATCGTCGAAGCGGAGCTTCACGCCGATCGTGCGGCCCGCATAGCCCTTGCGTTTCAGGTCGTCGGCGACGCGCTCGCACAGCCACGTGAAGACGCGCGTGAGCTCGGCGCGGTCGCGCGTCGCCGAGAGGTCACGCTCGAACGTCGTCTCGCGCGAGATCGAGCGCGGCTCGCTCTCGGTGACGACCGGGCGGTCGTCGCGCCCGTTCGCCGCGTCGATCATCCAGCGCGCGTAGCCGCCCCCGAACACCGCCTCGAGCTTGCGCCGGTCCGCGTACGCGAGCTCGCCGATCGTCGCGATGCCGAGCCGCTCGAGGCGCGCTGCCGCCTTCGGGCCGATGCCGTTGATGCGGCGCGCAGGCAACGGCCAGATCATCGACGGGATGTCGACGTCGCGAACGACGGTGAGCCCGTCGGGCTTGTCGAGATCCGACGCGATCTTCGCGAGGAGCTTGTTCGGGGCGACGCTGACCGAGGACGTGAGCGCGGTCGCCTCGCGCACGGCGGCCTTGAGCGCGCGCGCGACATCGCGGGCGCGCCACCACGCATCCGCGTCGTCCTCGGGCTCGCCCTCGTGCTCGGGGAGTCGCACGCCGGTGAGGTCGATATAGATCTCGTCGATGCCGCGATCCTCGATCACCGGCGCGATCGCGCGCACCGCCGCCTTGAAACGCCGCGACATCGTCCGGTACGCGTCGAAGTCCGCCGGCAGCAGGATCGCGTCGGGCGCGAGCTTCGCCGCCTTCATCAGGCCCATCGCCGATCCGACGCCGAGCCTGCGCGCAGCGTAGGTGGCCGTCGTGATCACGCCGCGCCCGGCATAGCTCGACAGCCGCTGGTACCGGCGCGTGACCTTCCCGGTCGCCGGGTCCGCCGTCTCCTGCGGGATCGACTGCCGGCCGCCGCCGACGACCACCGGCAGTCCGGCGAGGTCCGGATAGCGCAGGAGTTCGACCGACGCGTAGAACGCGTCCATATCGAGGTGGGCGACGAGGCGGGGGACGGTCAAGCGGTCGCAAACGTGCCGGGACCCGGCGATTATCGCGCGCGGGCTCGCGTTTCCCCGTGTTGCGTCCTATCCGCCGATCGTCGGATGCAACACCCGGGACTCTGTGCTCGCGCGCGGGGAAGGCCTAAGCTTGTGCGAAGACGCTCGACCGCTCGCTTCGAGTGGATCGCGCTTGGGGAGGAATCACGATGCCAACCGGTCGCCTGCCATGCCGGGCCGCGCTTCGCGTGCGCCCGGCGATCGTCGTCCTTGCATTCATCGCCGCCGGCGCGCCAGCGTCGGCGCTCGCGACACCGCGTGTCGACGATGCCGCGCCCACGATCGCCGGGGAATCGCGCCCGGTCGAGATCAACCGCATCGTGCTGCGCCTCAAGCGCGGCCTCCATCCCGGGGACGGCGCGCGCCTGTCCGGGCGGATCCTCGCGGATTTCGCGATGGCGACGGGCCGCACGTTCACCGTCGACGCGCCGACGCGCTTCGGCGACCAGGTCCTCGTGCTCGCGCAGCCGGCGACCCCGGCCGAGGCGAAGGCGATCGTGCGCACGCTTCGCAAGCGTCCCGAGGTGCTGCGGGCGGACATCGAGGTCGCGTCGCGCATCCCGGTCGAATCGCGCGCGCGCCTCAAGGTCGCCGACTCGGAGGTCGTCGTGCGCTTCGTCGTGCAGTTCTCCGATCCGGCGACGCGAGCCGCCGCGGCGCGCAACGAGAAGCTCGGCGCCGAGCACGACAAGATGCTCTCGGACGCGGCCGGCGTCGCGCTGCGAGTCGTGCGGCCGACGATCGACGGCGCATGGGTGGTCGAGACGGCGGCACCGGTATCGGGCGCAAAGGCCCGGGCGATCGCTGCGGCGCTCGAAGCGACGCCCGGCATCCGCTACGCGATTCCGGACCGGCGCCGGCGCGCGCACGCGGCCGCCTACTATCCGAACGACACGTTCTACCAGCAGGGCTACCTGTGGAACCTCGACGATCCGGTGACCGGCGCCTATTTCGGCGTCGACGCCGCGCACGCGTGGGCGATCACCGTCGGATCGCCCACGATCACCGCGGCGATCGTCGACACCGGCATCACCGCGCATCCCGACCTCGCCGGACGTGTCTTCGGCGGGTACGACTTCATCAGCGACCCGGAAGACGCCCGCGACGGCGACGCGCGCGACGAGAATCCGAAGGACTGGGGCAGCTACGGATCGGCGGGCGAATGCGGTGGCAGCGCGAAGACCAGCAGCTGGCACGGCTCGCACGTCGCGGGAACGTTCGGCGCGACCGGCGACAACCACTACGGGATCGTCGGCGTCGACTGGCGCGCGCACATCCTGCCGGTCCGCGCGCTCGGCCGCTGCGGTTCCGGCTCCACGGTCGACATCACCGAGGGCATGCTGTGGGCGGCCGGCGGATCGGTTCCCGGCGTGCCGCCGAATCCGACGCCCGCGCGCGTGATCAACCTGTCCATCGGCGGCAAGGGCGAATGCGAGGCGTTCGAGCAGGCCGCCTACGACGAAGCGGCGTCACGGGGCGCGCTCGTCGTCATTTCCGCCGGCAACGAGAACGACAACGCCGACCTGTACTCGCCCGCGAGCTGCCTCGGCGTGGCGACCGTCGTCGCGACCGACCCCTACGGCTACCGCGCGAGCTACAGCAACTACAGCCAGTACGCGGACATCGCCGCGCCGGGCGGCGACAAGGATCGCTACACCGACCAGGACGGCGTGCTGTCGACCGTCGACAACAGCAGCTCGGATCCGTCGGGCGACTACGTGTTCGACTTCTACCAGGGCACCAGCATGGCCGCGCCGCACGTCACCGGCGTCGGCGCGCTGATGCTGTCGGTCAACCCGTCGCTGTCGCCCGCGCAGATGAAGGGCATCATGGCCGACACGTCGTCGCACTTCGCGTCCGACTCGGCATGTCGCACCGACGGCGACTGCGGCGCGGGCATCGTCAACGCGTACTACGCGGTGCTCGAGTCGATCCGCATGCTCTCGGTACCCACGGTCCAGGTGATCGAGTTCTACAACCCGTCGCTCGACCACTATTTCATCGCCGCCACCTCGCAGCCCGACGTCTTCGCGCTCGACAGCGGCGCGATCCCCGGCTGGACGCGCACCGGCCGTACGTTCAACGCGTACCCGTCCGGCGAGTCAGGCCTCTCGGGCGTCTGCCGCTTCTACATCCCGCCGGCGAAGGGCAACTCGCATTTCTACTCGGTGTCGGCCGAGGAATGCAATGCGATCTACGACGCCGCGACCAACGCCGGCCATCCCGGGCACGCGACCTACGTCGGGTTCGTGTACGAGACCGGCAGCGCGTTCGTCCTCGACGAGCCGGTCGACGGCACCTGCCCGCCGACGCGCGTGGCGGTATGGCGGCTGTGGAACCGCCGCGTCGACACCAACCACCGCTATACGACCAGCTTGCAGATCCGGAGCCAGATGCTCGGGCTCGGGTACGTCGACGAGGGGATCGTGATGTGCGCGTTGCCTTGAGCGGCGCAGCGTTTCGCGTCGCCGGG
>JBDTNO010000006.1:0-36842 GCA_039933715.1 Betaproteobacteria bacterium | reverse complement strand
GTCGGGGGTTCGAGAAGTTCGTGCATGCGAGTCCGCGCGCGCCGTGAGGTTACGCGGAGCTTCCGTAGGGGTCAGCCGCGCGACGCGGCGTCGGGGTGCAGCGTTTCGAGCTCGGCGAGCGCCGCGATCAAGCCGCCGAGCTTCGCGGCACCGAGCCTGCGCGTCACGTCGGCCTGCGCGCGCTTCCAGGGTCGCTGCGCGGCCGCGAGCGCGGCGCGGCCCGCGCGCGTGATCGAAACCTCGCGCGTGCGCGCGTCGCGGCCGCGCGCAATCTCGACGTGACCGGCCAGGACGAGCGGATCGAGCGTCCGCGACAGCGCGGTACGATCGAGCAGCAGCGTCTTCGCCAGTGCGGTCACGCGCATCGTCCCGCCGCGCGCGAGGTTGCGCAGCAACGAGAACTGCGTGATGCGCAGCCCGCTGGGTGCCAGCGCGTCGTCGTAGAGCTGGGTGATCGCACGCGACGCGCGGCGCAGGCGACCGCATGCGCACGCCGCGGCGAGAGGGTGATCAGTGGACGAGGCGGGGCGGGTCATTGCAGGAAACAGGGGTCGCGAGCAGCGTCGGCAGTGCGCGAACGAAAGCGATCCAGCGCGATGCTACGCCAGCCAAACCGCGCGCCGCCGTTCGATTACGCAGCGTAGCGCGCGACCGCCTCCTCGTTCCACGTGATTCCGGCGCCGGGCCGGTCGGGGACGACGAGCCGCCCGTGCGCGATCTCGAACGGTGCCTCGAGGATCGGGTCGGCCCAGTCCTGCCACTCGAGCCAGTGCGCGGTCTCGGTCACGCGCATCAGGTGCGCCGCGGTTTCCGGATAGAGGTGCGTCGACACCGGGATGCCGGCGGCGCCGGCGATCGCGGCGGCGCGCATCCAGCCGGTCACGCCGCCGATGCGCATCAGGTCCGGCATCACGAGGTCGCCCGCGCCCGCGCGGAGCGCCACCGACAGCGCGCGCGGCCCGTAGAAGTTCTCGCCGAGCTGGACGGGCGTGGCGAGCTCGCGCGCGAGTTGCGCGTAGCCGGCGAGGTTGTCGTACGCGACCGGCTCCTCGAACCAATCGAGCCCCGCGTCGTCGAGCGCATGACAGCGCGCGATCGCGTCCGACAGCGAGAGCCCCTGGTTGAAATCGCACATCAGCTTCACGTCGGCGCCGGCGCCCCGGCGCACCTCGGCGATCGCCGCGCGGTCGTCGTCGAGCCGCTCGCGGCCGAGGCGAAGCTTGAGGGCGGAAAATCCGCCTTCGGCGACGAGCGCGGCCGCCTCGTCGGCCAGGCTCTCGACCGGCGTCAACCACAGTCCGTTGCTGTTGTATGCGGGGACCGATCCGGTCGTGCCGCCGAGCAGCACGCAAAGCGGAAGCCCGGCCGCGTGCGCCAGCGCATCCCATGCCGCCATGTCGAGCCCCGAGGTCGCGATCATCGTCAGGCCCTCGCGCCCGATGAGGTGCTGCGATCCCATCATGCGCGCGAACGCGTCGAGCGGCGCGAGCGGCTGTCCCTGCATCGCGGCGGCGAGATCCTCGAGCATCGGCACCAGGTAGCGAACGGCGCGGGCGAGGTAGGGCTCGAGATAGCTGCGGCCGACCACGCCTTCGCGCGTGCGAACGTCGATCAGCACGAGCGGCCAGGCGTCGAACCGGCCGACCCTCGAGACGATCGGACGCTCGAGCGGGACGACCACGGGACGGATGCGAGCGCTTTCGAGCGTCAGGCGGGGGACGGTCATCGAATGGGTCCGCGAAACGGTGGTCGGGATCGCGGATTCTTTAGGCGCATATGCACGCAATGTCGAGCATAGGCACCTTTTGCCGACGATGCAAGCGGCCGCAACGCGCGTCGCACCGATTCGGCGCGCCGCATCAGCGCACGCATCGGCAGGTGCGGCGCGACCGCGCCCGCGGCGCGCGTCGAACCGGGAAATCGCATCCAATGCCATGATCGCATGGAGAAATCATCCATTGGAGACGCGCAGGAGCCACGCCACCACAAGTCACGCCAGCAAGCATGGAACATCATCGGGTTCCCGGCGCCCGTCGTCTCACCGAGGGCATCCAGCCATCGATCCTCGAGGAGATCGGTCGCGTGATCCGGCGCCTCGCGAAGGAGCGCGGCCTCGCGATCCTTCTGTGCGGGCAGTCCTACGATTTCGCGATGCGCCTCGCCGACACCAACGCGGTGATGAGCCGCGGCGAGATCGTCGCGGCGCGGCCCGCTGCCGAGATGGACGAGAAGGGACAGCGCGGGCTGAACGCGGTTTGACACGCGGCACGTCGCGCGCGCAGCGAGGCGCGCCTCACACCCAGTGCGCGACGGCGATCAGCGCCGACCAGATCGCGAGCATCACGCCGACCACGCGCAGGTTGCGCCGGCCGGTCTTCACCTGCCATGCGCCGTAGCCGAGCGCCGTGAGCCCGAACGCAAGCACCGCGCCGAGGATCGCGACGACCGCGAGCGCCTCGGCCGCGGTACCGTCGAAACGCGAGCCGCCGATCGACCGTCCCGGATGCGCGAGCAGCGGGCCGAGCGCGTAGAACGCATACGCCATCCCGCCCGTGAGCACGAGCCCGCACGCGGTGAGCAACGCACCGAAGCGCCGCGCCCACCGCCGCGTCGCCATGCCGCCGCCGCAGCGGGGACAGACGCCGCGGAACTCGAAGGTCTCGTAGCCGCAGGAAGCGCAGCTGTTGAGATCCTCGGGGTCGCTCCCGTCGCCGGGACCGTGGAAGAGGTCGGCGGGCGCGGGTCGACCGCCCGAATAGTAGGCGACGACCCCGTGCGCGTCGCGGCGCGATCCGATCGCGACCGGGAAGCGCAGCGCGAGTCGCGTCGGCCCCTGCGGCACGCCCGACGCGCCGTGACCGCCGCCCGGATAGTGAAGACGCAGCTCGACGACGTCGGGCTCGCCGTCGATCAACGCCGCCGACAGCACTTCGGGCGTGCCCCGGCGCGGCAGCGCGTGCACGCTGCCATCCACCTCGATCGCGTCACGACCGACGACGACCTCGGCCCCTGGCGCCGGCACGTCGTCGCGCATCGACAGCTCGTTCGGCCATGCGCCGCGCGCGCTCGCCGATCGCGCGTCGCCGGCGACGAAGGCCCGCCACGTCGCCGGGTCGACGGTCCATCGCGCGACGAGGTCGTCGCCGCGATCGAGCGCCGCCTGGGCGCGGACGTCGCGATGCGCGAAGAGCGCGCCTGCACCGCCGAACAGGATCGCGGAGATGCCGATCGCGAAGAACGTCGCGCGCACGCCGTCGCCGAGCGCGGGCGCGATGAACGCGAGCGCCGCGAGAACGGCGCCCACGGCTGCCGCGATCGCGCAGACCGCGCGCCAGCGACGCGGCCGCCGCATCGGGTGCGTTTCAGTCGCCGGCGGGAGCGTCGCGCTCCCACCGCTTGCTTCGATCGACCGCGCGCTCCCAATCGTCGACGAGCCGCTCGACGCGCGCCTGCGGCATCGACGGCTCGAACGTCCGGTCGACCTGCCAATTCGCCGCAACCTCGGTGCTGTCCTTCCAATAGCCGACCGCGAGGCCCGCGAGATACGCGACGCCGAGCGCGGTCGTCTCGAGCACTTTCGGCCGCACGACCGGAACGCCGAGCACGTCGGCCTGGATCTGCATCAGGAGGTCGTTCGCCGCCGCGCCGCCGTCGACGCGCAGGCCCGCGAGCGTGATGCCGGCATCCTTCTGCATCGCGACCAGCACATCGCGGCTTTGCAGCGCGATCGCTTCGAGCGACGCGCGCGCGAGGTGGGCGCCGGTCGCGCCTCGCGTCAACCCGAACACCGAGCCGCGCGCGTAGGGATCCCAATGCGGCGCACCGAGGCCGGCGAACGCCGGCACCAGAAACACGCCGCCGTTGTCGGCCACGCTCGCGGCGAGCGCCTCGACCTCGCTCGACGCGCGGATGATCTTCAGGCCGTCGCGCAGCCACTGCACGACCGCGCCGCCGATGAACACCGAGCCTTCGAGCGCGTAGTCGGTGCGGCCGTCGCGCAGCCACGCCACGGTCGTCAACAGGCGATTCGACGAGGCGACCGCTTCGGTCCCGGTGTTCATCAGCAGGAAGCAGCCGGTGCCGTAGGTATTCTTCGCGAGGCCCGGCGCGTGGCAGGCCTGCCCGAACAGCGCCGCCTGCTGGTCGCCCGCGATGCCGGCGATCGGGATCGCGACGCCGTCGATCGTCGTGGTGCCGCACACGCCCGACGACGGGACGATGCGCGGCAGCACCGCGCGCGGCACGTCGAGCAGCGCGCGCAGCTCGTCGTCCCAGTCGCCGCGATGGATGTCGAACAGGAGCGTGCGGCTCGCGTTCGACGGATCGGTCGCATGGACGCGGCCCTGGGTCAGGTTCCAGACGAGCCACGTGTCGACGGTTCCGAACGCGAGCTCGCCGCGCCGGGCCCGCTCGCGGGCGCCGGGCACGTGGTCGAGCAGCCAGCGGAGTTTCGTGCCGGAAAAATACGCGTCGATCACGAGCCCGGTCTTCCGCGCGAACGTCGGCGCATGGCCTGCTGCGGCGAGCGCGTCGCAATCGGCGGCGGTCCGACGATCCTGCCAGACGATTGCGTTCGCGACCGGGCGACCGGTCGCGCGATCCCAGAGGAGCGTCGTCTCGCGCTGGTTGGCGATGCCGATCGACGCGATCTCGCGCGCCGCGATGCCCGCCTTCGCGATCGCCTCGTGCATGACGCCCGACTGCGTCGCCCAGATCTCGGTCGGGTCGTGCTCGACCCAGCCGCCGTGCGGGAAGATCTGGCGGAACTCCTGCTGCGCGCTGGCGCGCACCGCGCCCCTCGCGTCGAACACGATCGCACGCGAGCTGGTCGTCCCCTGGTCGAGGGCGAGCACATAAGGCATCGGGAGCCTCCGGTTGCGGCGCGCTCGCGCCGCATCGTAAAATCGCGGTTTTGCGCCCTATTGTAGTGCGCCGCACGGGCCGGCCGCCGCGGGGCGCACCCTCGCACGACGCCCCAAGCCACCGTCCCTGCCGATGTCCCTTTCCCCGCCCGTTCCCCGCGAGCCCCTGCACACGCGCAGCGTCGTCTGCGAAGGCTATCGTCGCGGCGACGGGCTGTTCGACCTCGAGGCGCGGCTCCTCGACACCAAGGCGCACGCCTTCGCGCTGATGACCGGCCTCCGGGCGGCCGGCGAGCCGGTGCACGCGATGGCGATCCGCGTGACGATCGATCGCGCGTTCACGATCCACGCGGCCGAGGCGGCGATGTCCGCCGCGCCCTATCCGGGCGGATGCGAGGCGATCGTGCCCGCGTACGGGAAGCTCGTCGGCGCCAACCTCGCCAAGGGGTTCCGCGGCGTCCTTCGCGAGCGTTTCGGCGGCATCCTCGGCTGCACGCACCTGACCGAGCTCGCCGGGCATCTGCCCACCGCGGCCGTGCAGATGTTCGCCGGCCTCGTGCCCGAGGACGACGGTCGCGGCAAGCCGTTCCAGCTCGATCGCTGCCATGCGCTCGAGTCCCGCAGCGAGACGGTGCGCCGCTGGTACCCGACGTGGTATCTCGGCGCGGCGTGACCGAAGAGGGCCGACCGTGAAGATCCACGAATACCAGGGCAAGGAACTGTTCCGCCGCGCCGGGCTCGCGGTGCCGCGCGGCATCCCGGCGTTCTCGGTCGACGAGGCGGTGCGCGCGGCGCAGGCGCTGCCCGGTCCCGTTTACGTGGTCAAGGCGCAGATCCACGCCGGCGGCCGAGGCAAGGGCGGCGGCGTCAAGCTCGGCCGCTCGGTCGACGAGGTGCGCACGCTCGCCGCGCAGATCCTCGGCATGCAGCTCGTCACGCACCAGACCGGTCCCGCGGGCCAGAAAGTGCGCCGTCTCCTGATCGAGGAGGGCGCCGACATCGCCAGGGAGCTCTACGTCGGCATGGTCGTCGATCGCGTCACGCAGCGCGTCGTGCTGATGGCGAGCGCGGAAGGCGGCATGGACATCGAGGAAGTCGCGGCGAAGACGCCCGAGAAGATCCACAGGGTGTCGATCGACCCGAAGACCGGGCTCACCGACGCGCAGGCCGACGAGGTGGCGCGCAAGGTCGGCATTCCCGACGCAAGCGTGCCGCAGGCGCGCACGATGCTCCAGGGCCTCTACCGCGTCTTCGACGAGACCGACGCGTCGCTCGCCGAGATCAACCCGATGATCGTGACGCGCGACGGTCGCGTCGTGGCGCTCGACGCCAAGCTCAATTTCGACGCGAACGCGCTGTTCCGCCATTCGGACATCGTCGAGATGCGCGACCAGGACGAGGAGGACCCGGCCGAGATCGAGGCGTCGAAGTTCGACCTCTCGTACATCTCGCTCGACGGCGACATCGGCTGCCTCGTCAACGGCGCCGGGCTCGCGATGGCGACGATGGACACGATCAAGCTCTACGGCGGCGAGCCCGCGAACTTCCTCGACGTCGGCGGCGGCGCGACGGCCGAGAAGGTGACCGAGGCGTTCAAGATCATGCTGCGCAACCCGAAGCTTCGCGCGATCCTCGTCAACATCTTCGGCGGCATCATGAAGTGCGACACGATCGCCGAGGGCGTGGTCGCCGCGTCGAGGGCGGTCGGCCTCGCGGTCCCGCTGGTCGTCCGCATGAAGGGCACGAACGAAGAGCTGGGCCGCAAGCTCCTCGCCGAGTCCGGGCTGCCGATCATCTCGGCCTCCGACATGGCGGACGCGGCGCAGAAGGTCGTCGCCGCCGCCAAGGCGCATTGAAGGGGCCCGCATGTCGATACTCGTCAACCGCGACTCCCGCGTGATCACGCAGGGGATCACCGGCAAGACCGGGCAGTTCCACACGCGCATGTGCCGCGACTACGCGAACGGCCGCGCGTGCTACGTCGCCGGCGTCAACCCGAAGAAGCCCGGCGAGTCGTTCGAGGGCATCCCGATCTACGCGACGGTCAGGGAAGCGAAGGAGGCGACCGGCGCGACGGTCAGCGTGATCTACGTGCCGCCGCCGTTCGCCGCCGCGGCGATCGACGAGGCGGTCGACGCCGGGCTCGACCTGGTCGTGTGCATCACCGAGGGCATCCCGGTGCGCGACATGATCCGCACGCGCGACCACATGCGAGGGAAGCGCACGCTGCTGCTCGGACCGAACTGCCCGGGGGTGATCACGCCCGACGAGATCAAGATCGGCATCATGCCGGGCCACATCCACCGCAAGGGGCGCGTGGGCGTCGTCTCGCGCTCGGGTACCCTGACCTACGAGGCGGTCGGCCAGTTGACCGAGCTCGGCATCGGCCAATCGTCGGCGGTGGGCATCGGCGGCGACCCGGTCAACGGGCTCAAGCACATCGACGTACTGAAGCTCTTCAACGACGACCCGGGCACCGACGCCGTCGTGATGATCGGCGAGATCGGCGGCAACGACGAGGAAACGGCCGCGCAGTGGGCGAAGACCCACATGCGGAAGCCGATCGTCGGCTTCATCGCCGGCGTCACCGCGCCGGCGGGCAAGCGCATGGGGCACGCGGGCGCGATCGTCTCGGGCGGCAAGGGCACCGCGCAGGAAAAGCTCGCGGTGATGGACGCGTGCGGCATCAAGGTGACGCGCAACCCCGCCGAGATGGGGAAGCTCATCAAGTCGGTGCTGTAACCGCCGCGCTTCGCGGCAGGCTGCGAAGGAGGAGGACGCGCGTGGAATTCGGATCGACGCAGTTCTGGCTCGCGGGCGTCCAGATCATCGTCATCAACATCCTGTTGTCGGGCGACAACGCGGTGGTGATCGCGCTCGCGTGCCGCAACCTGCCGCCGAACCAGCGCCGCTGGGGCATCATCTGGGGCGCCGCCGGCGCGATCGTGCTGCGGATCGTCCTGACCTTCTTCGCGATCAGCCTGCTCGGGCTGCCGTGGCTCAAGATCATCGGCGCGGTGCTGCTCCTCTGGATCGGGGTCAAGCTGATCGCCGACGACGACGGAGGCGGGCACGAGGTGCAGGCGAGCGACCAGCTGTTCGCCGCCGTGCGCACGATCATCGTCGCCGACCTGGTGATGAGCCTCGACAACGTGATCGGCGTGGCCGCGGCCGCCAAAGGCAGCGTCGTGCTGCTGATCTTCGGCCTGGTCGTGTCGATTCCGCTGGTGATCGTCGGCAGCCAGCTCATCATGAAGGCGATCGAGCGTTTCCCGATCCTCGTGATGGCCGGCGGCGGGCTCCTGGGCTACGTGGCCGGCGAGATGGCGGTGACCGACACCGCGATCGAAGGGTGGGTGAACGCGAACGCGCACTGGCTGCACTGGGCGCTGCCGATCGGCGGCATCGCCTTCGTCGTGGGCCTCGCGCGCCTGCTGCAGATGCGCGCCGCGGCCAAGCGCGGCGAGCCGGCGACCTGACCGGCGGGGAGCGCCCGGCCCGGTCGGAACCGTGCCGCGCGACCGGCCGACTCGCCTCCGGCGCCGCGCTCTCGTACACTCGCTTCCCGTGCCCGCCCGTTCCCCGTCCCCACGAGCCCGGGCCCGCCTGACGTGACCCCCCGCAAACCGCTCACGCCTCCGATGAACGACCGCATCGAGCTCGACGTCGCGTCCCTGTCGCACCCGGGGATGGTGCGCTCGCACAACGAGGACTCGCTGTTCGTCGATTCCAAGGCGGGCATCGCGGTGCTCGCCGACGGCATGGGCGGCTACAACGCGGGCGAGGTCGCGAGCGGCATCGCGGTCAACGTCGTGTCGAACGGCATGCTCCCCGAGCTCGCCTCGGGTCGCGAGCTCTCGAAGGTCGACGTCCAGAGCGGGCTCTCGCACGCCGCGCTCCTGCTCCAGCAGCAGATCGCCGCCGCCAACAAGGGCATCTACGACGCCGCGCAAGCGCGCCCCGAGTGCGCGGGCATGGGCACGACGATCGTCGCCGCCGTGTTCTTCGCCAACCGCGTTTCGATCGGCCATATCGGCGATTCGCGCTGTTATCGGCTCCGCGGCGAGAAATTCGAACAGCTCACGCACGATCACTCGCTTTTGCAGGAGCAGATCGACAGCGGGCAGATCACCGCCGAGCAAGCCAAATATTCGCTCAACAAGAACCTCGTCACCCGCGCGCTCGGCATCGAGGCGATCGTGCCGGCCGACATCGCCGAGTACCGGCTCGAGCCCAACGACATCTACCTGTTGTGCTCCGATGGCCTGACCGACATGGTCGATCCGGATGTCGTGCAGGGTGTTGTGGACGACAAGCGGACCGAACTCGCCGAGGCCGCGGCCGAATTGATCGACCTCGCCAACGAGAACGGCGGGCGCGACAACATCTCGGTCGTCCTCGTGCGAGTCCCGCCCGAGTTCCTGCCGTCGTCGGGCTGGGCGCAGCGCTTCCTCGCGCGAAAGCGCGGCGGGCAGGCGTGACGCTCGCCTCGATGCCGGGCACCGGCGCATCGGCCATGCGGTCGATGGCGCGGCACGCGCCTGGCTAGCGACACTCTTCGGCCGGAGACGGCGAGGGCGAACGTGGGCAAGCTCGTGCTGTTCCTCAAGGACGCGAGTCCGGTCGAGATCCCGCTCACCAAGGAGCGCGTGACGATCGGCCGGCGCGCCGACAACGACGTGTGCCTGCCCCACCCGGCGGTGTCCGGCGAGCACGCCGCGGTGGTCACGATCCTCGCAGATTCGTTCCTCGAGGACCTGGGCAGCACCAACGGCACGCTGGTGAACGGCCGCCCGGTGGCCAAGCACTTCCTGCGCGACCGCGACCAGATCGACGTGGGCCGGCAGTTGATCGTCTATCTCGCCGACCTCGACGCGCAGGCCGAGCCGCCGCCCTCGCTGGCGACGCGCGAGGATCGCCGCGACCTCGCCCGTCGTGTGGAGCCGGTCCGCACCACAGATCGGATCGAGCCCACGCTCGCCTCCGCGATCGACGAGGACCTCGGCGAGGCGCTGGCCAGATCCGAGTCGAGCGCGATGCGCAGCGAGCCGGGATTGAGGGCGGCGAGCGCGGAAACGGTTGCGGAGCCCGCGCCGACGCGAGCGACGCCGCACGCGCCCGATACGAATTACCGGATTCCGACCGAAGGCGTCGCGCACGACACGACGTTCGATGCCGAACTCGCCGCGATCCGCCAGGCCGGCCGCGGCGCGCCTGCGGCTGCTCCACGCGAGCCCGTGCCGGAGCCGCCGACGACGCCGAAGGTCCACGGACGGCTGCGCGTTCTCACCGGTCCGTCGGCGGGACGTGTAGTGGACATTGCGCGCGATGAATTCGTCATCGGCCGCGTCGGGATGCAGGTGGCCGCGCTCGAATGGCGCGACGGCGCGTTGCGGTTGATCCCGCGCGAAGGCGTCGATCCGCCGTGCGTCAACGGCGAGCCGATCCCGGCGGAAGGACGCGAGGTAACCACGGGCGACGGAATCGAAATCGCGGGAACGCGGCTCGAACTCGTCTCGACGGGGTGACGTAGAACGTCACCTGACGCGGCGCGGCACGTCGAAGCGTCGAAATCGCGGTTCCGCCCCCAGAGTCATGCTCCCGTCATGGGTGGGCTTCTGGCGCCGTCCGTCGCATGAAGGCCTAGTGAAAACAGATAGTTGCGGCCAATAAACCGCCCATCGCCCGCCCTTCGTCCCGTTGGCACACCGGTTGCTCCATCCCTCCCGCCATCGCTGGTCTAGCAGGAATTCGAGACGTCACACACTCATCAGGAGAATTACATGAAACGCATTCAGCAAGGCTTCACGCTCATCGAGCTGATGATCGTCGTGGCGATCATCGGCATCCTCGCCGCCATTGCGATCCCGCAGTACCAGAACTACACGGGTCGCGCGCAGCTGGCCGACGCCATCACGATCGCCGGCGGTCTCAAGACCGCGGTCGGCGAGTTCTACCAGGTGAACGGCACGTACACGGGCGCGGACAGCAACACCGGCTCCATTCCGGATGCCGCGACCGGCGCGGGCAAGTACGCCAACGCCGTCAGCGTTACCACCGGAACGATTACCGTCAGCATGAATGGTACGGGTGTCGCGAGTTGCGTCGCCGCGAAGAGCGTCACGCTGACGCCGGGTACCCCTGCGACGCAGGACGCGCCGATCTCGTGGACCTGCAACACCGACGCTTCGCCGGGCTGCCGTCCGGCGTCGTGCGCCTAACCTTCCGAGCTGCAGACGGACAGGGGGCCTGACGGCCCCCTGTTTGTTTTTGGGCACCGCCGCTGATCGGCGCGGCCTGCTCGACCTGGGTGCCGAACGTACCGCGGAGTCCCGGACGCCATGAACCGCTCGAGTTCTCGATGCCGGACCGCATCGCGTGCGTTGGCGCGAGGATTCACGCTGATCGAACTGATGATCGTCGTTGCGATCGTCGGCATGCTCGCGGCGATCGCGATGCCGCAATACCAGGTCTATACGGGCAAGGCGCAGCTCACCGAAGCATTGCACCTGACCGAAGGGCGCAAGACCGTGATCGCCGAGCGCCTCCAGTTCGGCCATTCGATGGCCTCGATCAACGGCGGCACCGACGGCATTCCGCTGGACATCCCGACCGGTGCCGGACGCTATGTCGAGTCGCTGGTGATCGCTTCGGGCACGATCGTGGCGATTATGAGGACGATCGGCGTGTCGACGTGCGCAGGCGGCGAAACGATCACGCTCGCCCCACTGCCTCCTTCAGGCATCGAACGCCCGATCAGCTGGGTGTGCTCGACCACGGCCGTTTGCAAGCCGCAGACTTGCGCCTGAGCGCGCAGGCTCCTTCCAGACTCACCCGATTGGCGTCCGATTCGGCTACGGCCCGGATCGACGCGCGTCGCGACTGCGCTGCGCGCTAGAATTCCGCGCAAACCCATTCACGGATCGCCATGGGATTGTTCAAGTCCGCCGTTGCTTCGATCGCCGGGCGACGAGAATCGCCCAGTCGGGCATCGGCATCGAAGGGCGTCCCCGCCGAAACCCCGGACGTCGACGGCGCGACCTCTGGCTGGGAGGCCCTGCTCGACGCGGGAATGTTCTCCGCAGCGCTCGCGGAAATCGATCGCGCGATCGTTATTGCCCCGGATGATGGTGCTGCATGGCTCGCGCGCGCGACGATCCTGCGGCGCTGGGGCAGGCATCACGAAGCGGAGATCGACATCGGACGCGCCGCGGCGACGGGCGCCGGCGGCGCCGAACTGGCGCGGAATCAGGGCTGGGCCGCGATGCGAATCGGAAGTGCTGACGTCGCGGTCGCTGCGTACCGTCGGGCGCTCGACATCGAGCCGGGACATGACGAATCGACGATCGGACTGGCGACCGCATTGCAGGCGCTGGGGAGCCTCGACGAGGCCGCAGGGCTTCTCCAGGCACAACTGGAACGTGCTCCTGACGATCTGGCTACGCTGCTGGCGTCGGGTTCTTGCGAGATCGCGCGGAAAAGTCCGCTCGACGCGGAGCGTCGTTTCAGGCGCGCCGTCGGTATCGCTCCGCTCAGCGCATCCGCGCACGAGCACCTGGGGGTCGCGCTCGCGGCGATGGATCGTCATGCCGAAGCACTCGAACGACTGACCGAGGCCGACGCGCTGGCCCAGGGAGCGCGAGAGAAGGTCGACGCATTCGCGAACATGGGCATCGGATTGTGCGGGATCGGGCGAACCCGCGACGGAATCCAGGTCCTCGAGCAGGGCCTGCGCGAGCGGCCTAATCTCAACGGGTCCATGCAACTCGGCCCCGCGCTGCTGTCGCAAGGGCGATTTCTCGCGGGTTGGCGACATTACGAGCATCGCTGGCTCACGCCACCCCTCGACGCGATGCGCGCGGACCATGGCGTCCCGCAATGGATGGGACAGCCCCTGGAAGGCAAGACCATTCTCGTCCGGGCAGAACAGGGCCTGGGCGACGTATTCCAGTTCGTCCGCTACCTGCCGCTGCTCAAGGCGCGCGGAGCGCGCGTGCTGTTCCAGCCCCTCAAGGGCATGGACCGGTTCGCACGCCGTTTCCCCGGCGTCGATCACGTCGTGCGCGAAGGCGAACTCCTGCCCGAATTCGCCTATTTCGCGAACCTGATGAGCCTTCCGTTGGCGTTCGGGACCCGTGTCGCGACCATCCCCTGCGACATTCCGTACCTGTCGCCGGACCCCGAATACCTGGGCAAATGGGCGCGGCGATTCGCGGCGCGCGACAAGCCGTGCGTGGGATTGACGTGGGCGGGCCGGCCCGAGCATCCCAACGATCGTCACCGCTCGCTGCGACTCGAGCAACTCGCGCCGATCCTGGCGGTCGACGGCGTGCGGTTCGTGTCGCTGCAGAAAGGACCGGCCGCCGCGCAAGCCGAACGGGTTCCCGAGTCCGTCGACTGGATGCCGGTGGGCGCCGAACTGGACGACCTCGATGATGCGACCGCGGTTCTGGCCCGGCTGGACCTGTTGATCTGTGTCGACACGGGACTCGCCCATCTCTCCGGGGCCATGGGACGACCGGTGTGGATGCTGCTGCCGACCCCGGCGGAATATCGATGGATGACGGAGCGCGAAGACACGCCCTGGTATCCGACGCTGCGCTTGTTCCGGCAACGCGCGTCGCGGGAATGGGAGCCGGTGATCGCACGGGTCGCCCGGTCGCTGGCGGATTGGCGCGTCGGGTGGCCCCATGGCAGGGAAGTCGAATTGCCGGCGCCACGTTTTTCCTCCGCGCAAGTGCCGCCTGAACGCCCGATCGCCGACGCCGGGCCCATTCCCGGCCTCGCGATGGCCGCGGAAACACGATCGGGATTCATCCAGTTCGTTCCCGACGAGCCTCGCATCGGCCCGTCGCTGGAATATCTCGGTGAGTGGATGCAACCGCGCGTTCATCTCTTGCTCCGTTTCGTGCGCCCGGGCATGACGATCGTCGAAGCGGGCGCGGGCGTGGGTGCGCACTCGATCCCGCTCGCGCGCGCGGTCGGAACCGAAGGCAGCCTGTTGCTTTACGAGGCGCGGCGTCCGTTTCATAGGCTGCTCGGGCAAAACCTGGCCGTGCATGCGCTGTGGAACGCCACCGTGATGGAACGCACGCTGTCGGGCCCGGGCGAGCGATGCTCCGAGGATCGCGAGACGATCGACGAGCTTCGACTTCCCCGGCTGGATGGGCTCAAAGGCAACGAGGGCATTCACCTGATTGACCTTCTCGCGGGCGCCAGGGAAACGATCTGGCGTTGCCGTCCTTGGCTGATGCTCGCGTCGGACGATCCAGCCCAACTCGATCGGTCCAGGGAAATGTTGCGGGAATTTGGTTACCACGCGTGGCGCATGCGAACGCCGGCGTACGCGGCGTCGAATTTCAATCGTCGAACCGACGATGTCTTCGACGGCGCGGTCGGCATGGCGTTGTTCGCCGTTCCCGAGGAGATCGACCTCCGCGCGGCGCTGCCCGGATGCGAGGACTGGCCGTGAACGCGACGAGTTCACGCGCCAACGGGCTCGAGCGTGGGCCGGCACGGGGTCGCGGGAAAAAGCAAGTGCGTTGATGTCGATGCGACGCTGGTTTCACCGGCTCGAACGATGAGCATCCTTTCCGGCCTCGCAAGCGCGCTGAAGCGGCGCGTCTCGTCCGGACAGGCGAACGCGAACGCCGGTGCACCTGGTGCGATTCGTGTCGAAGGCGCCCCCCCGGTCCGCGAATCACGCGACACGAACGACCTGCCCGTTCCGCTCGCGAAGGCACGCGAGCGCCTCCGTGCAGACCCCGGGAATGCGGACGCATGGCGATCGATGGCGGCGACGCTGATGCGGTGGGGGCGGCATCGAGACGCATGCTTGGCCTTCCGCGAAGCGTGGCAACGCGATGGATCGTCGGCATCGATCGCCCTGGGGTTTGCGGTGGTCGCTTGGGACGCCGGATTCCGTGCCGACGCGGAGGAAGCGCTGCGCCAGGCGATCCGGATTCACCCGGCCTCGCCGGACCTGTCCCTCGCGCTCGCGAGAATGCTGTGCTCGGCGGGACGCAGCGCCGAAGCGCGAGTGCTGGCGGAGCGCGCGATCGCGCAGAATGCCTCGGCGGCTCCGGCCTTGATGACGCTCGCGCGTTGCGATCGGGACGAAGGTCGCCACGATGCGGCGGAAGCACGGCTGCGCGCGGCGATTGCGCTCGACGGCGACAATCCCCATGCGTGGGAGCACCTGTCGGCCGCCTTGGCTGCGCAGGGGCGCGTCGATGCGGCGCTCGAAGCGCTCGTTCGCGCGGCGGACCTCGCGGCAGCCGGGGACGTGCCCCTCGACACGACCCTCGCGCATGCGGAACTGCTTCGGCGGCGCGGCGATTTCGCGGCAGAAACCGACCTCCTGATTGCAGCGCTCCGCCAACGTCCGAGTCGCGCGGGACATTTCATGCTGGCCGAGGCCCTCATCGTGCAGGGGCGCTATCGGCCCGGCTGGCGGCAGTTCGAATTTCGAAAATTCGAGCCTGCGATGCTATCGGAGCGACCGCGTTACGACTGTCCCTCATGGTCGGGTCAGGACCTCGAGGGAAAATCCATCCTCGTCGAGGCGGAGCAGGGAATCGGCGACGTGATCTGGTTCGCGCGCTACCTGCCGCTCCTGCAACGGTTGGGAGCGCGGGTGATCTTCCTTCCGCGCATGGACATGATGCGCGTCTCGCGACGACTGCCCGGCATCGATCATGTGCTGAGCGACGGCGAGGTGCTGCCGGCATTCGACTTTCACGTCAAGCTGATGAGCCTCGCCGGCGCATTCGGTACGACGCTGGCGTCGATTCCGCAGAGCGTTCCATACCTGGTGCCTGATCCTGCATTCGCGGAGAAGTGGGCGCGAAAGCTGCCATCCGACGGTCGTCCGCGCGTCGGTATCGTCTGGGCGGGCAGACCGGATCAACCACGCGACCGCTTTCGCTCACTTCATCTGGCCCAGGTTCTGCCCATCCTGCGGACGCCGGGCATTCGTTTCTACTCATTGCAAAAGGGCACGGCAGAGTCGCAACTCGTCGAATGGCCCCCGGAAGTGGAGATCACGCGACTGGGCGACGCATTCGACGACCTCGAGGATCTTGTCGCGGCGATCGGACAGATGGACCTCGTGCTCTCGGTGTGCACCGGCCCCGCCCATATCGCGGGCGCCATGGGCAAACCGGTGTGGACGATGATTTCGGACCCGCCCGACATGCGTTGGCTCGTCGCGCGGGAGGACGCGCCGTGGTACCCGACGATGCGCCTGTTCCGTCAGCCCGCTCCCGGAGCGTGGGATGACGTGATCGACCGCGTTGCACGCGAGCTCGCGCTCGGCCCCGCTGCATGGAAGGACCGGCTCGCGACGCATGCGCCGGGAACCGCCGAGCCTCTTGCGATCGCGAGTCCAGGCGACGCGGACGACGAGATCGACGCGGGTTTGGGTCGCGTCGCCGAAAGCCGGCATGGTGTCGTGATGTTCGATCCCGGGGAGCCGTTCGTCGCGCGATCGATCGAGTACTACGGCGAATGGCTCCCTGCCGAACTCGGTCTCGCGTTGCAGTTGCTTCGCGCCGGAGACGTGGTCATCGAAGGGGGCGCAGGATCGGGCGCGCATGCGGTCCCGATGGGGCGCGCGCTGGGACCCCAGGGACAGCTCTACCTCTACGAACAACGACCGGCGATCCGGAGCATGCTCGCGGAAAACCTCGCCGCGCATGGCATTGGGATCGGCATGCTCATGACCCGCAGGCTCGGCGGACACCCAGCGGAAGGTTTTTCCGCCGAGCACGAGACGATCGACGATCTCCAGCTCGACCGCCTCGATGGGATCAAGCTCGATGCAGCCATCGACGGCTCGTCCATG
This sequence comes from Betaproteobacteria bacterium, assembly GCA_039933715.1. GTDB lineage: Bacteria > Pseudomonadota > Gammaproteobacteria > Burkholderiales > Casimicrobiaceae > VBCG01. Next base: position 20,135 of record JBDTNO010000006.1, on the reverse strand, counting down.
CTCGAAGGGGCAGAGCAGACCCTCTGGCGCTGCCGCCCCTGGCTCCTGCTCGCTTGCGACGACGACGCGTCGTTGCATCACCTCGCGCAGCGCGTGAGGGAGTTCTCGTACCGCACGTGGCGCATGGAAACGCCGCTCTTCTCCCCCGACAACTTCAACCGCCGCGACGACGACGTCTTCAACGGCCGCACCGCGCTCGCTCTCGTGGCGCTCCCCGAGGAGAAGGACCTGCGGGAGCCGCTCGCCGGCTGTGTAGAATTGCGCTGAAAACAGGCGCCTTGCGCGCCGCGATGCACCGAAGGGGAGACCGCGATGGCGTTCCTGGGACTGGTGGACACGAAGGAGGTCGAGACGTTCGCGAACACGCTCGCGGAGGACCTCGGGCGGCGCTTCCCTCCCTCGTCGGAAAAGCGCACCGACGTCGGCGCGAAGAATCAGCTGAACGTGATCCTCGAAGGCCTCGGCACGCGCGCGGTCCGGTTCCGCGACGAGAAGCAGCTCGGCCTCTACAAGAAGGCGAAGCTCGGCAACGTCTTTCGCTGGAAGCTGAAGGATCTGGGTTACAGCAACGCGTTCGTCGACCAGGCGACGACCGCGATCGTCACGCGCGTCGCGGTCAAGTAGAAGGCTTCGGCGCCTCGCACCACGCCCGCCACATCCCGCGGAACGCGTCTTCGACGTTGCGCGCCAGCCCCTCGTAGTTCATCGCCGCCGACGCGCGGACCTGGTCGCGCAAACGCGCACGGACCGCCGCGAGCGGGCCCGGGTCGCGCCCGAGGCGCGTCGCGATCGCGATGTAGTCGTCGACGCCCATCCCGACGAACTCGGGGATGCCAACGCCGCGCAGCGTCATCGGCGTCGCGCGCGCGAGCTCGGTAACGCCTTCGAGCGCGACGACCGGCACGCCCATCCACAGCGTATGCAGCGTCGTCGTGCCGCCGCCGTAGGGAAACGGGTCCAGCGCGACGTCGACGTCGCGGAAGAACGCGAGGAACGACGCGAGCGGCAGGAACGGCGCGACGTCGATGCGCGTTCCTTCGACGCCGCGCCGCGAGAATTCACCCCGGATCGCGTCGACCGCGCGGGCCTCCTCGCCGCCGCGCGCGATCACCTTGAGGCGCGACGACGGCGTTCCGCACAGGATCGCGGCCCACGCGTCCTTGGCCGCTTCGGACACCTTGGCCCAGTTGTTGACGCTCGCGAACGTCAGGTGGCCGTTGCGCTCGAACGGCGCCGGCCCCGGTTCCGGGCTGTCCGGATCGGGCGTGAAGCACGCGAGGAACGGCATGCGCCACAGCTTTTCCGTGTAGAACGCTTCGCTGCCGGGCGGGTCGTGCTGCGGATCGGTAAGCCGCCAGTCGATCGTCGTCAGGCCCGACGTGTTCATGTATCCGAACCAGCTCGCCTGCACCGGCGCGGGCTTCCGCGCGAACACGGCGAGCCGGTTGTGCCCGGTGTGCCCGGCGAGGTCGACGAGCACGTCGATGCGCTGGCCGCGCACGAGCCCCGCGAGCTCGTCGTCGCCCATCGTGCCGCAGCGATACCAATGGTCGAAGCGCGTGCGCAGGCGCTTCGACACGGCGTCCTCCGCGTACGGCGACACGTCGAACGCGTGCGCCGGGAATCGCTCGCGGTCGTGCGCGGCGAGATACCCGTCGATCCAGTAAGCGATCGCGTGGTTGCGCAGATCCGGCGACACGAACCCGACGCGCAGCCGCCGCTCCGGCGAGCGGTCGTTGAAATGCGGCCGGCGCACGGATGCGACCGTGCGCTCGAGTCGCTCGCCCCATCGGCGATGCTCCTCGAACGTGCGTGCGCGGTCGAAGACGCTGAAATGGTTGAGCAGGAACAGCCGGCTGCTGCCCAGCGGCGCGTGGTCCGGCCGGCTGGCGATCGCGCGGTCGTACGCGGCGATCGCCTCGGCGCCGCGCCCGAGGAACGCGAGCTGCTCGCCGATGCGCTCGTCGGCGCCCGCGAGGTCCGGCTTCGCGGCGCGCGCGCGTTCCAGGAGATCGAGCGCACCGATCGGATCGTGCGCGGACGCCGCGATCGCGCCGGCGAGCATCAGCAAGTCGGGCTGGTCGGGGTGACGTGCCAGCGCCTGATCGACCGCGCGGCGCGCCGCAGCGAAGTCCGCGGCCGCGAGATGCGCGTTGGCGCGCTGGTAGAGCGAGACGAGATGGTCCGGATCGAGCGCGAGCGCCTCGTCGAACGTCGCGACGGCCTGCGCGTGCCGTTGCGCCTCGATGTGCGTCATGCCGCGCGCGACGAGCTCGTCGATCCGCGCGGCATCGGCGGCCCGTGCGGCGCGAGCGACCGGCGCGGCCTCCGCGGTCGGCGACGCCGTTGCGCCCGCCGCGTCTTTCTTCCCGAACCACTTGCCGATCATCGCCCGGTGCTGCCGAAGCCGCCTTCCGCGCGCGCCGACGCCTCGAACGCGTCGACGACCCGGAACGTCGCGTGCGCGACCGGCACGACGACGAGCTGCGCGAGCCGCTCGAGCGGCTGCAGCACGTACGCGTCGCGCCCGCGGTTCCAGCAGCTCACCATCAACGGTCCCTGGTAGTCCGAGTCGATCAGCCCGACGAGGTTGCCGAGCACGATGCCGTGCTTGTGGCCGAGGCCGGACCGCGGAACGATGATCGCGGCGTAACCGGGATCGCCGATATGGATGGCGATGCCGGTCGGCACGAGCTGCGCTTCCCCGGGAGCGATGGTGGTCGACGCCTCGATGCTCGCGCGAAGGTCCATGCCCGCCGAGCCTTCGGTCGCGTAGGCCGGCAGAAAGGCGCGGATGCGCTCGTCGAGGATGCGGACGTCGACGCGGAGCGACGACGCGTGGGCGCGCTTCATCGCGCCTTGAGGCGCGCCGCGATCTCCGCGACGAGGCGCCGCGCGAGCGCGAGCTTGTCCATGCGCGGCAAGGCGTGCGCGCCCTCGTCGTCGAGGATGGTCACCTCGTTGCTGTCGGCTCCGAGCGCATCCTGCGCGCGGTTCGCGACCAGCATCGCAAGCTTCTTGCGCTTGCGCTTTTCCTCGCCAAGGCGCACGACGTCGTGGCTCTCGGCGGCGAAGCCGACGCAGAACGGCGCGTCGGCGCGCGCGGCGACGGTCGAAAGGATGTCCACGGTCGGCGCGAACGCGATCGATATCGGCTCGGCGTGTTTCTTCACCTTCCGGGCGTGCGGCTCGACCGGGCGGTAATCGGCGACCGCGGCGACCGAGACGAACACGTCGTGGCCCGCGACACGCGCGAACACCGCTTCCGCCATCTCGGCCGCGCTGACGACGTCGATGCGATCGACGCGCGGCGGCGTCGCGAGCGAGGTGGGGCCGGCGACCAGCGTGACGTCCGCGCCTGCGTCCGCAGCGGCGCGCGCAACGGCGAAGCCCATCTTGCCGGAGCTCGTGTTGGTGATGCCGCGCACCGGATCGATCGCTTCGAACGTCGGTCCCGCGGTGACGAGCACGCGTCGTCCTGCGAGCACCTTGTCGACGCGCGATGCGACGACCGCGTCGAAGATCTCTTCGGCCTCGAGCATGCGTCCGTCGCCGAACTCGCCGCACGCCTGGTCGCCCGACCCCGGGCCCAGGATCGCGACGCCGTCGGCGACGAGCCGGTCGACGTTGCGGCGCGTCGCCGCGTGGCCCCACATCTGCACGTTCATCGCGGGCGCGACGAGTAGCGCGCATTCGCGAGCGAGGCAGAGCGTCGACAGGAGGTCGTCGGCGTGGCCGTGCGCGAGCTTCGCGAGGAAATCCGCCGACGCGGGCGCGACGACGATCAGGTCGGCGCCGCGCGAGATCTCGATGTGGTCCATCGCGTTCGCCGCGCCCGGCGTCCACAAGTCGGTCGCGACCGGCCGGCCCGTCAGCGCCTGGAACGTCATCGGCGTCACGAAGTGCGTCGCGGCCTCGGTCATGACGACGTCGACCGCCACCCCGCCCTTCACGAACAGGCGCGCGAGCTCGGCCGTCTTGTACGCGGCGATGCCACCGGTCACGCCGAGGACGACGCGAACGAGCGGCGCCGGCACGGCGGGGTTGGGATCGGCCAATGGTCGGATCGCGGGAGTGGGGCGCGAAGTTTAACCTCTTTGCCATGGGGAGGACCCGGGCACGAGGCACGATCGACGCGGTGACCGCGCATGCGCGGTACCGCTCGCGCGCTGGCGCCGAGCGGCCGCGCGAGCGCCTCGTCGCGCACGGCGTGGCGAGCCTCACCGACGCCGAGCTCGTCGCCGTCGTGCTGGGGACCGGGACCGCGGGCTCCTCGTCGCTCGACGTCGCGCATGCGCTGCTCGAGCGCTGCGAGGGCTTGCGCGGCATCAGCAGGGCCGAGCCCGCGGCGCTCGCCGCGATGCGGGGCCTGGGCGCGGGCAAGGCCGCGCGTCTCGCGGCGGGCATCGAGATCGCTCGCCGCGCGCTGGCCGCCGACATCGCGCGCGGCGACGCGCTCTCGTCGCCCGATGCGGTTCGCGACTACCTGAAACTGGTGCTCGGCCCCGAGACGGTCGAGGTGTTCGTCGGGCTGTTCCTCGACAGCCAGCACCGGTTGATCGCGTCCGAGGAGCTCGCGCGCGGCACGCTCGCGCAGACCAGCGTCTACCCGCGCGAGGTCGTGAAGACCGCGCTCGCGCGGAACGCCGCCGCGGTGATCTTCGCGCACAACCACCCGTCGGGCGTCGCCGAGCCCTCGCGCGCCGACGAGCTCCTGACGCAGTCGCTGAAGAACGCGCTGGCGCTCGTCGACGTCCGCACGCTCGACCACTTCGTCGTGGCGGGCGCGCGCGTCACCTCGTTCGCCGAGCGCGGACTACTCTAGCGCCAAGTGCTTGAGCGGCAACGGGAAATGGGCGGGGTGCGCGTGGGCGTCCCAGGGCGCGGACCGATCCAACCGGTTGATCCTGCGGCGAAAACCTGCGATAATCGCGCCCTTTGCCGCAACCCGAGATTTCGAAGGAGCGAGCCATGGCTCGAGTCTGTCAAGTGACCGGCAAGGCCCCGATGACGGGCCACCACGTGTCGCACGCGAACAACAAGACCAACCGGCGTTTCCTGCCCAACCTGCAGCGTCGCCGCTTCTGGGTCGAGAGCGAGAACCGCTGGGTGAACCTGCGCCTCACGACCCACGCGCTGCGCACGATCGACAAGAACGGCATCGACGCCGTGCTCGCGAAGATGCGCGCGCGCGGCCCGATCGCCTGAAGGAGCCACGATGCGCGAGAAGATCAAGCTCGAGTCGACGGCCGGCACCGGCCATTTCTACACGACGACCAAGAACAAGAAGACGAAGCCCGAGAAGATGGTGCTCAAGAAGTTCGATCCCGTCGCCCGCAAGCACGTCGACTACAAGGAAGCCAAGATCAAGTAGGCGACCGTGAGGTCGCGGCCGGTCGCCTCGTCGCGACGGGCAGCAGAGAAAAGGGCCGCGCGAGCGGCCCTTTTTGCTGGCATCGACCCCTGGGGATCGGCGGCGCGAAGCGCGATCCGTCAGGCGTAGCGCTTGAGGTCGCGCGAGAACTGCACGAGCGGCGCGATGCCCGAGGATTCGGCGCGGCGGCACCAGTCCTGCAGGCGCGCGAGCAACTGCTCGGAGGATTCGGTCGAGCGCGACCACAGCGCCGTCAGCTCGGCACGCATCGCGACGATCTTGGCGATCGTCTTGCTGTGCTCGGCGAGATGCGCGAGGCGATGACGCTCGACCTCGGGCAGCGCCTCGGGGTCGGTCAGCCAGCGCTTGAGCCTCTTGGCGTTCGGCAGCTCGAGGCCGCGCACGCGCTCGCGCAGCGCCTCGATCTCGTGGCGGCACGCGACCTTGAGCGAGCGCGCGTACGCGGTCGCGACATGGTAGCGGTGCGTAATGACCGCCTGGAGCGTCGCATGGTCGGCTTCCGGCTTCGACGCCTCGAGCCGGAGCTTCGGCGCGACGCGGCGGACCTTGGCGAGCCCGAGCGCCGCCAGCGCGCGGATGTAGATCCACCCGAGGTCGACCTCGTACCACTGCGCCGAGAACTTCGCCGACGTGCCGTACGCGTGGTGGTTGTTGTGCAATTCCTCGCCGCCGATCAGGAGCCCCCACGGCACGAGGTTGGTCGACGTGTCGGAGGTCGCGTAGTTGCGGTAGCCCCACCAGTGCGCGACGCCGTTGACGATGCCCGCCGCGAAGAACGGGATCCACATCATCTGCACCGCCCAGATCGACGCGCCGAGCGCGCCGAACAGCGCGACGTCGATCGCGAGCATCAGGCCCACGCCCTGCCACGAGAAGCGCGTGTACAGGTTGCGCTCGAGCCAGTCGTCCGGCGTGCCGTGGCCGTAGTGGTCGAGGGTCTCGGCGTTGCGCGACTCGGCGCGGTAGAGCTCGGCGCCGGTCCACAGCACGGTCGAGAGGCCGCGCGTCACCGGGCTGTGCGGGTCGTCCGCGGTCTCGACCTTCGCGTGGTGCTTGCGATGGATGGCCGTCCACTCCTTGGTGACCATGCCGGTGGTGAGCCACAGCCAGAACCGGAAGAAATGCGCGACCGAAGGATGCAGGTCGAGCGCCCGGTGCGCCTGGCAGCGGTGCAGGAAGATCGTCACGGAAGCGATCGTCACGTGCGTCATCAGGAGCGCGACGAGGACGAGCTGCCACCAGGTCAGGGGAATGAGCCCGTTGGCGATGAAGTCGAGGATGGCGTTCAATTCGATCCGATCATTCGGCAGGCCGCCAACGACGGGAGGCCGGGCGTCCCCGAGGGGACAGGGGCCGCTATTGTAACCCCCTGGGCGTTTCCCCGGTTCCGGTCGGTCGGATGGGGACGGCGCCGGAGATTCGCAGCGGTAACTCGTTGTTTTAACGTCTATTGTTCAGGATGCCTGCGGTGGAACGCCGGGCGTCTCCACCCTCGACCTGCGGTCGCCTTGCAACCATAGTTCGCGGCGCTGCGCGGCCATTTCAATCCCGGCCTTCGCGAACGACGCGAACACCTGCCGGTGAACCGCGCTGCGCAGCGGGCCGGAGTCGCCCTCGGCGTGGTTCCACCACAGCGTCAACTCGAGCCCGATCCCCGTGTCGCCGAAGTCGGTGACGAACGCGTGCGGCGCGTGCTCGGGGACGAGCAGCACGCCCGACTGCCCGCGCGCGGCGTCGAGCAGGAGCTCGAGCGCGCGCTCGATGTCCGCGCCGTAAGCGACCCGCACCGGCACGACGAGGCGGGCGAGCGCGGCGACGTTCGCGTGGTTCAGCACGGTCGTCGTCACGAGCGTCTCGTTCGGAACGATCGCCTCGACGCCGTCGTGCTGTCGCACCACCACGTAGCGCGACGTGAAGCGCGCGACCTCGCCGTGCCGGCCGTCGGCCGTTACCACGTCGCCGAGCTTGATCGACTTGTCGAGCAGGATCGCGAAGCCGGCGATGTAGTTGGCGGCGAGCTTCTGCAAGCCGAGGCCGATGCCGACGCCGAGCGCGCCGCCGAACACGGACAGCAGCGTGAGGTCGATGCCGATCGCCGGCAGCGAGATGAGCACGCCGACGACGACGATCAGCACGCGCAGGAATTTCGCGAGCACGACGCGCATGTTGGCGTCGAGCGCGGTGCCGACGAGGCGCTTCTCGATGAAGCCCGACAGCCACAGCGCGATCGCGACCGTGATGGCGACGACGAGCAAGCCCTGGCCGACCGTGTAGAGCGACACCGCCTTGTTGCCGAGCGGGAACCGGACCGATTCGAGCGCGGCGACGACCTCGGCGGTGACGCCGAGGAAGTAGAGCGCGACCGCCGCCCAGATCGTGAACGCGATCAGGCGCTCGGGGCCCTTCAGCCATGCGGCGCGCGGGGAGAGACGCCGGACCGCGTACACGAGCAGGCGGATCACCGCCAGCGCGATCGCGAGCGGGATCGCGAGGTCGAGGAAGAACATCGGGCCGCTGCGGCCGAATCCGGCGCGCGCGACCAGCACCATCACGAGGAGGACGATCGGAAAGACCCCGAGCGCCACGCCTTCGGCGCGCGGGTCCGACACGTAGCGGCGTCCGAAGCGCAGGTGGACGAACCACGCGGCCGCGACGCACGCGACGAGGAGGCCGAGCTCGACCCAGCCGCGCGTCGTAGCCAGCGCGTCCTCGAGGCGCGAGAAGTCGATCGACGGCATCGCGAGATTATCGCTTGCGCTCGAGGATCGCCGCGTAGAACGCGTCGCAGCCGTGCTCGGCCGTCGAAAGGCGCAGCGCGCGGCCGGTCGCGAGCGCGATGCCTGCGCGCTGGAGCTCGGCGTCCGCGTCGCCGAGCTCGAAGCCCGGATGCGCGGCGAGGAACGCGTCGACGATCGCCTCGTTCTCCTCGGGCAGCACGCTGCAGGTCGCGTAGACGACGCGGCCGCCGGGCTTCGCGAGCGACGCGGCCGACGCGAGGATCGCGCGCTGCTTCGCCGCCAGCTCGGCGACGTCGACCGGCTGCTGGCGCCACTTGAGGTCCGGATTGCGGCGCAGCGTGCCGGTGCCCGTGCACGGCGCGTCGACGAGCACGCGGTCGACCTTGCCGGCGAGCCGCTTGACCTTGGCGTCGCGCTCGTGCGCGATCGCCTGCGGATGGACGTTCGACAATCCCGAGCGCGCCAGGCGCGGCTTCAGGTTCGCGAGGCGCTTGGCGACCGTGTCGTACGCGTAGAGGCGCCCCTGCGAATGCATGAGCGCGCCGAGCGCGAGCGTCTTGCCGCCCGCGCCCGCGCAGAAGTCGACTACCATCTCGCCGCGGCGCGGCGCGACGAGAATCGCGACGAGCTGGCTGCCCTCGTCCTGCACCTCGATGCGGCCGTCGACGAACCACGGATGTTGCGCGAGCATCGGGCGTCCGGTGGCGCGCATCCCCCAGGGCGAGTACGGCGTCGGCGCCACCGCGATGCCGTCGGCGCGAAGCGCCGCGAGCGCGTCGTCGCGCGTCGCCTTCATCGTGTTGACGCGCAGGTCGAGCGGCGCGGGTTCGCGCACGGTCCGCGCGAACGTCGCGCGCCGTTCCGCGCCCATCGATTCACCGAGCCGCTCCCAGAGCCAATCCGGCAGGTCGGCGTCGACCGCGTCGGGCAGCGCGACGGCGCTGCGGCCCTTGAAACCGGCCAGCCATTCGCGCTCGTCGCCGTTGAGCGCCGCGTCCAGCTCGCGCACCGACTTGCCGAGTTCACGTACGAGCGTGGCGAGCGCGAGGAGGCGCGGCTCGCGCGTGCCGGCGACCGCCTCGAGCGAGCGGCGTCTGCGCAGGAACGCGAACACGCCTTCGGCGACGAACGCGCGATCCTGCACGCCCATCTGCGGATGCGCGCGGAAGAACTGGCGCAGCCGCACGTCCGCGGGCGCGTCGAGCGGCGCGACCGAACGGATCGCGTCGGCGAGCGCGTTCACGCGCCCGGGTGGCGTGCCGCCGCCCGCGCGGCCGGGGTTACTCAACGCGGCCCTCGTCGTCGACGCGGATCGCCGCGAGCACGATCTCGACGGTGCCGCGCAGCGTGTTGGTCACGCGCATCTTGATCGGCAGGTAGCGCAGCGACGGCGCGAGCCAGACGACCGATTCGGTGCGGCCGTCTTCGCTCGTCCGATGCCAGCGCTCGGCGGCGACCTGGCCGTACGGCCACTCGACCGTGTCGGTGCCCTCGCGCTTGACGTGGATGCGGAACACGCGCCGCGTCGTCGCGAGCGTGAAGGTCTGCTCGTCGCCGGCCGGCGGCGAGAAGTAGAACTGCCACATCAGCGACAGCGGATCGAAGGTCGGCAGCTCGAGCGCCGCGGTCTTGTCCTCGGCGAGCGAGACGATCCCCGACTCCCAGTCGAACGTCGCGACCTCGCGACGGTCGCGGCTGCCGCGCTCGACCGCGAGCTCCCAGGGCTGCAAGCCAGCGGGCGTGATGAGCCCGCGCGCCTCGACCTTGCCCTGGCCGCGCAACACGAGCGCGGCGAGACCGCGCGCCTCGCCGACCGTCGAGATCCGGTAGCGGCCGTTCGCATGCTCGAACCGGTAGCTCGCATCGCCGATGTAGAGGCCGAGCCCGTACGTGACGCGGTAGGCGAGCTCGACGCGCGCAGGCAGCGCCTTGATCGAGGGCGGCGACGCGAGCGCGACCGGCTCGGCCGTTTCCGCCAGCGCCGGCGGGATCTCGGCCAGCGGCGCGAGTGCCTCGGCCGGGAAATCGACGGTCGGCGCGACGTTGGGCGTATCGGGCACGGCCGCCGTTCCGGCGGCGAGCGGCGGCACCAGCGGGGACGTGCGCTTCGGGCGCGGCTTCGACGCCTTGGCGGCAGCGGTGGCTGCGGCGGGCGTCGGAGGCGGCGGCATCTCGGTGATCGTCGCGTTCAGCACCGTGGGTTCGGCCAAGTCGGGCGAATCGACCGGCCACAGCGACACCGCGAGGTGCAGCGCGATCGACAATGCGAGCGCGATCCCGAGCACCCAGCGGCGGGTGCGCGATCGGCCCGCACGCGGGGCCGCGGCAGCCGGAGCGGGCAGGGCGAGCAGGGTAGCCATCGGGGTTCGATGCCATGGCGTCCGTTCGGTTCCGGCGGTCAGCCGGAGCGCGCACCGGATCGCGCTTCCGCGGTTGATTCGTCGGCGAAGCGCACGCGCGTCCCGTCGATCCGAAGGCGGCCCGCGCAGAACCAGCGGACCGCGGCCGGCAGGAGCTCGTGCTCGACGGCCAGGACGCGCGCGGCGAGCGACGCCTCGTCGTCGTCGGCGTGCACCGGCAGCGCCGACTGCGCGATGATCGGGCCCCCGTCGACTTCCGGCGTGACGAAATGGACGGTGCAGCCGTGGAGCTTCGCGCCATCGGCCAGCGCACGCCGGTGCGTGTGAAGGCCGGGGTAGGCGGGCAGCAGCGACGGGTGGATGTTGACGAGCCGCCCTTCGTACCGGGCGACCGCCTCGACGCCGAGCACGCGCATGAAGCCGGCGAGCACGACGAGGTCGGGCTCCGAACGGTCGATCGCGGCGACGAGCGCGCGGTCGAACGCGTCGCGCGACGCGAACGCGCGGTGGTCGACGACCTCGGTCGACACGCCGTGCTCGCGCGCGATGGCGAGCGCGCCGGCGTCCAGCCGATTGGAGATCACGTGCGTCACGCTGCCGGCGAATCCGCCGGCTCGCTCGGCGGCGAGCAGCGCGCTCAGGTTCGAGCCGCGACCCGACACCAGCACGGTGATGCGCGCGAGCGCCACGCGATGTCCGGACGCGGCGGGCGCGCGCGTCACGCGACGACCGTGGGCGGCGCGCCGACGGGCCGCGGGGCGATCGTGCCGATGCGCCACGCCCGCTCGCCCGCGCGGGCGAGCGACCGCAGCGCCTGTGCGGCGTGCTCCGGCGCGACGACCAGCGCCATGCCGATGCCGCAGTTGAACACGCGCAGCATCTCCGCGGCGTCCACGCCGCCATGGGTCGCGAGCCATTCGAACACCGGCGGGCGCGGCCAGCTCGCGCCGTCGAGGCGCGCCTGCACGCCGTCGGAAAGCATGCGCGGCAGGTTCTCGGTGATGCCGCCGCCGGTGACGTGCGCCATGCCCTTGACCGGTAGCTCTCGCATCAGCGCGAGCAGCGGCTTCACGTAGATGCGCGTCGGCGCCATCAGCGCGTCGGCGAGCGTTTCATCGCCGAGCCGTTGCGTTAGATCTGCACGCGAACGCTCGACGATGCGCCGGATCAGCGAATAGCCGTTCGAGTGCGGGCCGCTCGACGCGAGGCCGAGCACCGCGTCGCCCGGAGCGATTGCGCGACCGTCGATGATCGCCGCCTTCTCGACGACGCCGACCGCGAAGCCCGCGAGGTCGTACTCGCCCGGCGCGTACATGCCGGGCATCTCGGCGGTCTCGCCGCCGATGAGCGCGCAGCCGGCGAGCTCGCAGCCGTGCGCGATCCCCTGGACGACGCGCGCGGCGACGTCGACGTCGAGCTTGCCGCAAGCGTAATAGTCGAGGAAGAAGAGCGGCTCGGCGCCCTGCACGAGGATGTCGTTGACGCTCATCGCGACCAGGTCGATGCCGATCGTGTCGTGACGGCCGAGCGTGAACGCGAGCTTGAGCTTGGTGCCGACGCCGTCGGTGCCCGCCACGAGCACCGGCTCGCGGAAGCGCTTGCCGATCTCGAAGAGCGCGCCGAATCCGCCGATGCCGGCCAGCACCTCGGGGCGCATCGTGCGCTTCGCGTACGGCTTGATGCGCTCGACCAGCGCGTCGCCGGCGTCGATGTCGACGCCCGCGTCGCGATACGAGAGTCCGGGAGGCGAAGCGGGTTCGGCGGGAGGCGGCATGCGCGGGGGGACGAACGGCGGGCGTCGCGGGCCCGACGAAGGAGGCGCGCGCCGCGTGAACGCGGTAAAGTGCGACGCCCGACGATGCCCGCAGAGCGCGCGAATTCTACCGTAAATGGATCCCGCCCGCCCCGACGAACCCCCGGCTCCGGCGCCTCGGCCCCCGCCCGCAGCGCCGCCGCCGCGCCTCGTCACGCCGCGCCAGTACCTGTGGGTGTTCGGCTTCGCCCTGGTCGTCGTGCTCGCGCTCGAGTTCCTGGGGCCGGTGCTGACGCCTTTCCTGATCGGCGCGATCTTCGCCTACCTCGGGACGCCGATCGTCGACGCGATGCAAAAGCGCGGGGCTTCGCGCACGCTCGCGACGACGCTCACCGTACTATTGTTCGTGCTCGTGGGCGCGGCGATCCTTCTCGTGCTGATCCCGCTCGTGCAGGCCGAGGTGACGCTGGCCGCGAAGAAGCTCCCCGACATGATCGCGCGATTCGGCGCCTACGCCTCGCCGTGGCTCGAGCAGCACCTGGGCATCGTCATCGCGTTCGACGTCTCGTCGCTGCGCGAGTTCGCGGTCGAGCACATCGAGGAGGCCAAGGCCTACTCGGGGCGCATCTTCCAGGGGTTGAAGGCCGGCGGGATCCTGCTCCTGACGATCGTCGTCAACGCGATCCTCGTTCCGGTCGTGATGTTCTACGTGCTGCGCGACTGGAAGATGCTCTGGCGGCGCTTCTTCACGCTCGTGCCGCGCCGCTGGCGCCGGAAGACGCGACAGATCATCGTCGAGGTCGACCTGGTGCTGGCCGAGTTCCTGCGCGGGCAGGGCCTGGTCATGGGATCGCTGGCGTTGTACTACGCGATCGGCCTGTCGATCGCGGGACTCCAGTACGCGATCCCGATCGGCCTCCTGACCGGGCTCCTGGTCTTCATCCCGTACATCGGATTCGGCACCGGGCTCGTGCTCGGGGTCCTCGCCGCGCTGCTGCAATGGAACGGCATGCCGGGCTTCCTCGCGGTCGTGGCCGTGTACGGGATCGGACAGATCCTGGAGAACTACGTGTTGATCCCGTGGCTCATCGGCGATCGCATCGGGCTGCATCCGCTCGCCGTGATCTTCGCGCTGCTGGCGTTCGGCGCGCTGCTCGGCATCGCGGGCGTGCTGCTCGCGCTACCGGTGTCAGCGATCCTGCTCGTCGGACTGCGCCACCTGCGCCGCAAGTACCGGGAGAGCGCCCTGTACGGCAGCGGGCCCGACGGGTTCTGACCGCGTCGGGAGGCGGCGTGGAGCAGCTGGTCTTCGAGCTCGTCGCGCCCGAGCCGCCGACGTTCGCGACGTTCGTTCCCGGACGCATCGCCGAGGCGGTGGCCGCGCTCGAGCGCGCCGCCGCGGGCACGCTCGCCGAGCCGGGCATCGTGCTGTGGGGCGCGAGCGGCGCGGGCAAGTCCCACCTCCTCGCCGCCACCGTCGCCGAGGCCGCGCGCCATGGCCGTCCGGTCGTCGCGTGGTCCGCGCCGACGGGCGCCGATCCGGCGATGGTCGAGGAACGATCGCTCGTCACCATCGACGACATCGATCGCGCGGACGGCGCCGCGGCGGCGCGGATCTTCACGCTTTACAACACGGTGCGCGAGCGCGGCGGCACGCTCGTCGCCGCGAGCGCGGCGCCACCGGCACGCCTCGCGTTGCGCGACGACGTGCGCACGCGCCTGTCGTGGGGACTCGTGTTCGAGATCGTCCCGCTCGCCGACGCCGACAAGCCGGTCGCGTTGGCCGCGTATGCGCGCTCGCGCGGGTTCGCGCTCGCCGACGACGTGATCGTCTACCTGCTGGCGCATGGGCGGCGCGACATGCGCACGCTCGTCGCGACGCTCGCGGCGCTCGACCGCCGCTCGCTCGCGCAAAAGCGCACGGTCACCGTTCCGCTGTTGCGCGAGTGGCTGCAACGGTCGATCGACGACCGCGATCCCCGTTGATCGGCCTGATTCGACGGCGCGTATGCCCGGGAGTGTCAACCCCCGCGCTCCGCGAGCCGTTATGTGCGCCGACACCGACTTTCCGGCGTCGACGCCGAACACGAGGAAACGAAACGCAATGAACAAGCTTCTGGCAGGAATCGTCGCCACCGCTTTCGCGGCCACCGCTTTCGCACAGGCGGCGGCTCCGGTCGCGGTTCCCGCTCCCGCGGCCAGGCCCGCGGCTTCGGCCACCGTGCCGGCGGCGGCGCCCTCTCCCGTGGCAGCGCCGGTGACCGTCACCAAGGTCGCCGACGCCTCGACCGCGCCCACCCGACCCGCGAAGAAGGTCAAGAAGGCCAAGACCTCCCGCAAGACGGCCTCGACCCCGGCGTCCGCGCCGGCGGCCGCCACGCCGGCCAAGTAGGGTCCGCGCCCCGGCCCCTCCACGGGCGCCGGGGTTGCGGAATAGTGACATTCGACGTAGGATTTCAAGGCTTTGGAACGTTCGGTTCGTCGCGGTCCCTCGGGGCCGGAACCATCCATCACACCAACGCAAGCAGACACTGAGGGACCATCCATGAGCAAGCTTCTCGTAGCGCTGATCGCGGCGTCGTTCGCGACGGTCGCCGGCGCGCAGGCCGGCGCCACCAAGTCGGAAAAGCAGGGCACGGTTCAAAGCGTGACGCAGGACGCCGCGAAGGAAACGACCGCGCAGGGCGATGCCGCCGCAGTCGCGAAGGCCAAGATGATGAAAGGCGACCCGAAGGCGCTGAAGGACAAGTCGGCGAAACAGTCGGCCGTCGCTTCGACGACCGGGGCCGCCGCCAAGGAAACGACCGCGCAAGGCGATGCCGCCGCGGTCGCCAAGGCGAAGATGGAAAAGGGCACGCCGAAGGTTGCGAAGCCGAACCTGCGGGACCCGGCAGTCCAGAAGCAGCTGGAAAAGGCGGCGACACAGTAACTCGCTCGCTTCCGCACGAAGGGCAGGGGCGCGGTATTCGGCCCCTGCCTTTTTCTTTTGCCCCGTTGTCGACACGATGCGTGAAGTAGAACTCGCCCGCCCCGCCGTAACCGTCGCCGCGATCGTCGAGCGCGACGGCGCGTTCCTGCTCGTTCGAGAGCGAACGCGCAACGGCGTCCGGCTCAACCAGCCCGCGGGCCACCTCGAGCCGGGCGAGTCGCCACCCGACGGCGCGGCGCGCGAAACGCTCGAGGAAGCCGCATGGCGCGTCGCGCCGACCGCGCTCGTGGGCATCTATCGCTGGGAGGCGCCCGACAACGGCGCGACGTTCGTTCGCTTCGCCTACGCGGCGACTCCGCGGGAGCAGGTGCCGGGGCGCGTGCTCGACGAAGGCATCGTCGAGGCGCTGTGGGTGCCTTACGACGAGATCCTCGCGCGGCGCGCCGAGCATCGCAGCCCGCTCGTCCTGCGCTGCATCGAGGACTACCGCGCGGGGATGCGCTGGCCGCTCGATCTCGTGCAGGACGTCGTCGGCGAAGGCGCCGGGCTGGTGGTGCGATGAGCGCCGAAGGGCCGCCCCGAGGCGCTCGCCCCCCACGGGGGGTGCGCGCGCGAGCGCGCTCGGGGGGATCAAGTCGTGAGCGCCGAAGGGCCGCCCCGAGGCGCTCGCCCCCACGGGGGGTGCGCGCGCGAGCGCGCTCGGGGGGATCCTCTCTTGCGATCCCGCGCGGCGGCAAGCCTGGGCGAGGTTTCCCGATGAAGCGCGAGCGCGTGATCGTCGGCCTGTCGGGCGGCGTCGACTCCTCGGTCGCGGCGCTCCTCGAAAAGCGCGCGGGCCACGAAGTCGTCGGCCTGTTCATGAAGAACTGGGAGGACGACGACACGGACCTCCACTGCACGTCGCGCGAAGACCTCGTCGACGCGGCGGCGGTCGCCGATGTCCTCGGCATCGAGCTCGAGGCGGTGAACTTCGCGGCCGAATACCGCGAGCGCGTGTTCGCGACGTTCCTGGCCGAGTACCGCGCCGGGCGCACGCCCAACCCCGACGTACTGTGCAACAGCGAGATCAAGTTCCGCGCGTTCCTCGACCACGCGATGGCGCTCGGAGCCGACCGCATCGCCACCGGTCACTACGCGCGCGTCCGGCGCGCGGGCGCCGGCGTCGAGCTCCTGAAGGCGGCCGACGCGTCGAAGGACCAGAGCTATTTCCTGCACCGGCTGACGCAGGAGCAACTCGCGCCCGTCTCGTTCCCGGTCGGCGAGCTTCCGAAGCGGCGCGTGCGCGAGATCGCGCGCGAAGCGGGACTGCCGACGCACGCGAAGCGCGACTCGACCGGCATCTGCTTCATCGGCGAGCGACCGTTCCGCGAGTTCCTCGCCCGCTACCTGCCCCGCGAGCCGGGACCGATCGCGACGACGGACGGCCGCGAGGTCGGGCGGCACATCGGGCTTTCGTACTACACGCTCGGCCAGCGGCAGGGCCTGGGCGTCGGCGGCGCGCGCGGCGCGGCGAACGCGCCCTGGTTCGTCGCCGCCAAGGATCCGGCGCGCAACGCGCTCGTCGTCGTGCAGGGCCACGACCATCCGGATCTCCACGCGACGCGCGTCGACGCGATCGACCCGCACTGGATCGCGGGCGTCGCGCCGTCGCTGCCCGCGCGGCTGGCGGCGAAGACGCGTTACCGGATGGCCGATGCGGGATGCGTCGCGAGCTCGACGCGCGACGGCGTGCGCGCGACGTTCGACGCGCCGCAGTTCGCGCCGACGCCGGGCCAGTACGTGGTCTTCTACGACGGCGACGTTTGCCTGGGCGGCGCGGTCATCGCGTCGGCGGCCTCATCGGCGTTGCGTGCGCCCGACGCGGTGTCGGCCGCCGGTTGAAACGTCGCAGCGCGGCGCGGGGTCCGAGCCGGATGTCGCGGGCGTCGCGTGAACGCCCCCTGTCGGCACGACATCCGGATCCGACCGCGCAACGCGCGGGGGTCCGAGCCGGATGTCACGGGCGTCGCGTGAACGCCTCCCGTCGCGCACGACATCCGGATCCGACCCCTAGTCACCGCCGGGTCGCCCGCGACCCGGCGTGAATTAGAAAGGAATATCGTCGTCGAAGTCCTCAGGCTTCTTCCCGCCGCCCGATCCGCCGGCGGGCGCGCTGCCGCTGCCTGCGCCGGATCCGCCACGCGAGGCACCGCCACCGGTTCGCGTCGCACCGCCTCCGCTGCGTGAAGGCGCGCGGTCACCGCCGCCCGGCGGATCGTCGTCGCCGCCACCGCCGCTCGCGTCACGTCCGCCCAGGAGTTGCATCCGGTCGCCGACGATCTCGGTCGCGTACTTCTCGACGCCTTCCTTGTCGGTGTACTTGCGCGTCTGCAGCCGCCCCTCGATGTAGACGGGCCGGCCTTTCTTCAGGTACTCGCCGGCGATCTCCGCCTGCCGGCCGAACAGCACGACCGAGTGCCATTCGGTCTTCTCCTGCTTCTCGCCGCTTTTGTCCTTCCACGTCTCGGTCGTCGCGATGCGCAGGTTCGTCACCGCGTCGCCGCCGGTCGTGTAGCGCGTCTCGGGATCGCGGCCGAGGTTGCCGAGCAGGATCACCTTGTTCACCGATGCCATCTGTCAGGTCCTTCCCATCGAAAAAGGAGTTTGCGCCGCAGCCGGCGGCTGCGCCATCGTGGCACCGGCGACGAGCCACACGATCGCGATCGCCGCGCCGAAGCCGTACACGGCCGCCGGCCCGGCGACCTTCAGCAACCAACCGCCCAGCGCCCCGCCTGCGAACATGCCGAGGTACTGCGCCGCGCTGAAGACGCCGATCGCCGCGCCGCGCGACGCGCGCGGCGCGAAACGCGACACCATCGACGGAAGGCTCGCCTCGAGCAGCGTGAACGCGCCGAAGAACACGAACAACCCCGCGACGATCGGCACGAGGGAGCCATGCCCCCATGCGAGGATCAGGAGCGCGACCGCGAGCGTCGCGATCGCGGCGGTCAGGATCGACTTGCCGCGGCCCGGACGGTCGACGGCGCGAAACAGCGGCAGCACGACCGCCACCGCGAGCAGCAGCACCGGCAGGTAGACCTGCCAGTGCCGCTCGGCAGGCACGCCCGCGTCGCGCAGCGCGAACGGCGTCTCGACGAACAACGCCATCAGGATCGCGTGCAGCGCGAAGATGCCGAAGTCGAGCCGCAGGAGCTGCGGGTTCATCAGGACCGCGCGCAGCGGCCGCGCGTCGTTCCGCTCGTCGTTGCGCGCGTCTGCGCGTGCCGCCTCCGCGGGTACTCCGTACGCGACGACGAGGATCGCCGCAGCCGCGAGCACGCCGGTCAGCACGAAGATGCCGGGAACGCCGATGGCTCCGGCGAGCGGCGGCCCGCCGACGAGCGACACCGCGAACGTCGCGCCGATCGTCACGCCGATCGCCGCCATCGCGCGCGTGCGCACGTCGTCGCGCGTGAGGTCGGCGGCGAGCGCCATCACCGCGGCCGACACCGCGCCCGCGCCCTGGAGCGTGCGTCCGGCGACGAGCCATGCGACGGTGGGCGCCCAGGCGGAGGCGAAGCTGCCGAGCGCGAACACGACGAGCCCCGCGGCGATCGCGGGCTTGCGTCCCCAGCGGTCGGACGCCCAGCCGAACGGGACTTGCAGAACCGCCTGCGCGAGTCCATAGGCGCCCATCGCGAGACCGATCATCGTGGCGTCGGCGCCGCCGGGAAGCGTCGACGCGTGGAGCGCCAGCACCGGCAGCACGATGAAGAGGCCGAGCATGCGCAAGCCGCTGACACCGGCCAGGCACGCGATCGCGCGGCGCTCGACCGACGTCATGCGGGTGCCGGAGTGGCTGTCGGCGGCGCGGTAGGACATCGGGAAGACCCGCTCGAACGAGGGACAGGCGGCGCGTCACGCGGAACGGTCGCGCGCATCCGTTGTACGGACGGCGAGCGCCGGGAGCGCCGAACGCACTATACTAACAGGTTCGCCTCGCGCGCCTTCGTCCATCCGACCGAAGCCGCCCCGTCGGCCACCCTCGCCAAACGCATGGACCTCATTCGCATCCGCGGCGCTCGCACGCACAACCTCAAGAACCTGAACCTCGACCTGCCGAGGCACCGGCTGATCGTCGTGACCGGGCTGTCCGGCTCGGGCAAGAGCTCGCTGGCATTCGACACGCTGTACGCGGAAGGCCAGCGCCGCTACGTCGAGTCGCTGTCCGCGTACGCGCGCCAGTTCCTGCAGTTGATGGAGAAGCCCGACGTCGACCTGATCGAAGGGTTGTCGCCGGCGATCTCGATCGAGCAAAAGGCGACGTCGCACAACCCGCGCTCGACCGTGGGCACGGTGACCGAGATCCACGATTACCTGCGGCTGCTCTACGCGCGCGTCGGCGATCCGTACTGCCCCGACCATCCGGAGCAGAAGCTCGCGTCGATGACGATCTCGCAGATGGTCGACGCGACGCTGGCGCTGCCGGCCGACACCAAGCTCATGATCCTCGCCCCGGCGGTCAGCAACCGCAAGGGCGAGCACGTCGAGCGGCTGGTCGAGCTTCGCGCGCAGGGGTTCGTGCGCGTGCGCGTCGACGGCGCCGTGCACGAGATCGACGCGGTGCCGAAGATCGCGAAGACGACCAAGCACACGATCGAGGTCGTCGTCGATCGCCTGCGCGTCGCGCCCGAGTTCAAGCAGCGCCTGGCCGAGTCGTTCGAGACCGCGCTGCGCCATGGCGACGGGCGCGCGATCGCCGTCGAGACCGACACCGGGCGCGAGCACCTGTTCAGCTCGAAGTTCGCCTGCCCGATCTGCAACTACTCGCTCGCCGAGCTCGAACCGCGCCTTTTCTCGTTCAACAACCCGGCCGGCGCCTGCCCGCGCTGCGACGGCCTCGGCTCGATCAGCTTCTTCGATCCCAAGCGCGTCGTCGCGTTTCCGCAGCTCTCGCTCGCGTCCGGGGCGATCAAGGGCT
>JBDTNO010000005.1:0-37027 GCA_039933715.1 Betaproteobacteria bacterium | reverse complement strand
GTACCGCGAGCTGCTGATGACGCCGCAGGTGATGAGCTTCATCGCGATGATCGGCTTCATCGGCTATGTCTGCGATGCCGGCGTGCGCTGGCTGAACCGGCATTTCACCCCATGGGCAGGGGCACGGTGATCACAACGGTCATGGCCAACGACGGCGTGCGGAACCACTGGACGGTGGGACTCGCGTTGCCGCTGGTGCTGCTGGTGGCCTGGGAAGCCATCGGCGCGTTGTCGCAAAGCCCACGAACGCCGGTCCCGAGCAAGATCATGACCGCCGCGGGCATCATGATCGCGTCCGGCGATCTGCCGCTGGCGATCCTGCAAAGTCTCGGACGGGTCTTTGCCGGCTTCATGGTGGCGGCGATCATCGCCCTTCCGCTCGGGCTCGCGATGGGCCACGTTCGCGCGGTGGAGCGCAACGTCGATCCGGTCGTCGAATCCTTTCGGCCGGTCGCGGCGATCGCGATTCTGCCGCTGGCCATCCTCTGGTTCGGCACCGGCACGGCCGCCGCGGTGATGATCGTCGCCTATGCCGCGTTCTTCCCGCTGATCGTGAATACGGTGGCCGGCGCCAAGAACGTCCATCCGACGCTGTTGCAGGCTGCGGCCACGATGGGAATTTCCCGCCTGACGACCATTCGCACGGTGGTGGTCCCCGCGGCGCTGCCGTCGATTTTCGTGGGCCTGCGCATTGCGCTGGCCGTCGGATGGACGGCCATTGTCGCCGCGGAACTGGCCGTGGGCGCCAAGGCAGGCGGCGGCGGCTCGGGGGGCATCGGGCAGATGATGTTCATCTTCTACGCGTACAGCATCGAGTTGAACCGCATCATCGTGTGCATGATCGCCGTCGGATTGGTGGCGCT
This sequence comes from Betaproteobacteria bacterium, assembly GCA_039933715.1. Classification (GTDB taxonomy): domain Bacteria; phylum Pseudomonadota; class Gammaproteobacteria; order Burkholderiales; family Casimicrobiaceae; genus VBCG01. Next base: position 36,164 of record JBDTNO010000005.1, on the reverse strand, counting down.
CGCGCTCGATCGGTTGCTGCGGATGGTGATGCGCGCGTCGATGCCGTGGGCGCGGACATGACCGCCGCGACCAAGCTGAAGATCGACCGGGTCACCAAGCGGTTCAGCGTCCGCGGCGGCCCCGACACGATCGCCGTCGAGGATTTTTCGCTCGAGGTTCGCGCCGGCGAGTTCCTGGTGATCGTCGGCCCGTCCGGCTGCGGGAAGACCACGGTGCTCAACATGCTCGCGGGGCTCGACACCCCGACCAGCGGCACGGTGGTCATCGATGGCCGCCCGATCACGGCGCCGGGGCCGGATCGGGGCGTGATGTTTCAGGACTACGCGCTCTATCCATGGCAGACGGTGTGGGGCAACGTCGAGTTCGGTCTTCGCTACGGACCCGCCGGCGATCGCCTCGACGTCAAGGCGCGTGAACAGCGCGTGCGCGCGACCATCGATCTCGTGGGCCTGAAAGGCGCCGAGCGCAAATATCCGAACCAGCTGTCGGGCGGGATGCGGCAACGGACCGCGCTGGCGCGGTTGATGGCCAACGAGCCCGAGGTGCTGCTGATGGACGAGCCGCTGGCAGCGCTCGACGCGCAGACCCGCCTCATCCTGCAGGACGAGCTGGTGCGGATATGGGGACAGGATCGCCCGCAGTCCGAACGGCGCACCGTGGTGTTCATCACGCATGCCATCGACGAGGCCGTGTTCCTTGCCGACCGCGTCGCCGTCATGACCAGCCATCCCGGCCGTCTCAAGGCCGTCATCGACGTTCCACTTGCGCGCCCGCGCGGCGATGCCACGCGCGCGCTTCCCGAGTTCCAGGCTCTGACGCAGCACATCTGGAGCCTTATTCGTGACGAGGCGTATCGCGCCACCGTCACCTGATCTGCGCGACCAAGGAGAGACCATGCACAACGAGCATTCTTCCAGCGGCGCTTCGCGTCGTCGTTTCGTCACGGCCGCCGGTGCCGCAACGCTGGCCGCCGTGGCGCCCGCCGCCCTTCGTGCTCAAGGCCGCAGGCCACTGACCGTCTCGGTGGGGCGCCAGCCCTGGGCGGCGGGCAATTCGCCCATCACCGCCTACATGATGACGAACAAGACGTTCGAACGGTACGCCGCCGACGCGGGATACGACCTGACTGTCGACTACCGCGACTATCCGTCGGCGGCGCCGATGGTCGAGGCCTTCGTCTCGGGCAACCTCAACTTCGGCATGTGGGGCAATACGCCGATCGTGCGCCTGATCGCGCAGAACCAGCCGATCCAGCTGCTGAGCGTGGGCGAAGGGCATTTCCGCTTCGTGCTCGCCACGCGCAAGGATTCGCCGATTCGCAACATCGCCGACCTGAAGGGCAAGACGGTGGGAGCGCTGCTGGGTGGCGACCCGTACAACGTGTTGAGCCAGATGCTGCGCCTCGAATTGGGAAACCCCGATCCGAAGGCATTCAACATCACCGTGGTGAACACGCCGACGCAGGCGCAGGCGGCGACGATTCCCACCGGCATGGATGCGGCCATCGTCATTCATCCGGCCTTTCTCAAGGCCAATGCCGAGCTCGGCACCGTCGGCATCATGAATTCGTTCGGCTACACCGAGAGCCACTACAAGGGACCCGCCGGCGACGGTGCCGGCCACCTGCTCGCGAACGTGAAGAAATCGGCGTTCTATCCGGATGGCTACTACCTGCACCGCTCGTTCTGGATCGGCAGCAACAAGCTCCTCCAGAGCGATCCGCGCATCGTCACGGCGTTCGTGCAGGCGCAGCAGGAAGCGGTGGCCGCGCTCGCGAAAATGAACGCGGGCCAGGTGTCGCAGCTCGCCGTCAAGTACTGGGAATTGCCGCCCCAGCTCGGCGCCAAGGTCGTCGACGACGACGTGCTGTTCAAGCGCGGCTGGGTATGGCCCACGCAGGGGGATGCCGCGGCGTTGCTGGAAACTTCGAAGTCGATGGTCGACGGCAAGCTGATCACCAAGCCACTGACGTGGGGGCAGGTCAAGGGCGGGTTCGCAGGCGCAGCCGCGGCTGTCAAGGCGGCCTACGACAAGACGGGCGGCAGGCCCGACCTCGCCGGATTCGAGGCCAAAAACGCCGCCGACTTGCGCGGCTTGCCGACCTGGATGATGGACCGCTGGGCGGATCGCGCATGAACGCTTCCATCGACAAGACGCGGACGCGACCATGATTGCGGGATTCATAGGGCTGGGCACGATGGGCGCGCCGATGGTGCGCAACCTTCTTGCCAAGGGGCACCAGGTCGTCGTCTGCGACCTGGCGCCTGCGTCGGTAGCGGCGCTCGTCGCCGTGGGCGCCACGTCGGCGACCACGCCGCGCGAAGTCGCCGAGCGCGTCGAGTTCGTCATCACGATGCTGCCGGATTCGCCGGATGTCGAACGGGTGGCGCTGGGTCCCGACGGCGTGGTGGCCGGTATTCTGCCGGATTGCGTCTATATCGACATGAGCACGATCGATCCGGATACCACGCGCCGGATCGGGGCGGCCGTCGCGGCGAAAGGCGCGACGATGATCGACAGCCCCGTGGGCAAGACGGCGGATGCCGCGGTAGCCGGCACGCTGACGCTGATGGTCGGCGGCGACGCGACCGTCATCGCGCGTTGCCGGCCGCTGCTCGATTGCATGGGGACGGACTTTTTCCATTGCGGCACGCTCGGCGCCGGCCAGACGATGAAGCTGCTCAACAACCTGCTTGCGCAGACGCTCGCGGCAGCGTCGATCGAAGCGCTGGTCGCCGGCGTCAAAGCCGGTCTCACCCTCGAACTGATGGTGAGCGTGTTGCGCACGACGATGGCCTGGAACAACCAGCTCGCGATCGCGATGCCCAAGAAGCCGCTGGTCGGTAACTTCACGCCGGGTTTCATGATGAAGCTCGCGCACAAGGATTGCCGTCTCGCGTTGCAGATGGTCGATGGGCTGGGCGTCGGCGCGCCGGTCGGCCATGCCACCCTGACCGCGCTGGACGAGGGCATGAACGCGGGACTGCAGGAATACGATGTTGGCGCACTGCTGAAATTGCGCGAGGAAGCCGCAGGCGTCGAGGTCCGGATCAAACCGCCGTGAGCAACGGTCCCGCGACGGGCTTCGCACCGGAGGCCGTGCGGTTGATTCCCAGGACGCAGCTGGCGGTATCGCAGCTCGGCGTCGGGTGCGCGCCGTTCGGCAGCCTCGACGCGGGGACGTCGGAAGCCGGTCTGCACGATGCGTTCGCGGACCTGTACGCGGACGGCTTGCGATATTTCGACGTGGCGCCCTTGTATGGGTCGGGGCTGGCCGAGCATCGGCTGGGTGCGTGCCTGCGCAGCATCGATCGCCGCACGGTCGTGCTGTCGACCAAGGTCGGCCGGCTGCTGCAGCCGGAAGAAGGTCCCGCGTCGCCCGGGGCAGGCGGACGCACCTATCCGTTCACCGTCGGATTCGACTACAGCTACGACGGGACGATGCGCTCGCTCGAGCACAGCATGCAGCGTCTCGGCACCAACGCCATCGACATTGCGCTCATCCATGACGTCAACCGGCGCTGGCAGGGCGACCTGGTGGACCAGCGGTACGGCGAGGCGATGAAGGGCGCGTACAAGGCGCTTGCGACGTTGCGCGAAAGCGGCGCGATCCAGGCGATCGGCGTGGGCGTCAACGACTGGACGATCCTCGAGCGTTTCGCGGCCGATGGCGATTTCGACTGTTTCATGCTGGCGGGGCGCTACACGCTGCTCGACCACACGGCGCTCGACACGTTTCTTCCCGAATGCGCGCGGCGCCGCATCGCGGTGCTGATGGCCGCGCCATTCAACTCGGGAATCCTGGCAACCGGCGCGCGGCCGGGGGCCACGTTTTTCTATGCGGCAGCGGAGCCCGAGATCGTCGCCCGCACGCAGCGAATCGAAACGGTGTGCGCGCGGCACGGCGTTGCCATTGGCGCCGCGGCGTTGCAGTTCCCGCTGGCGCATCCGGCCATCGCCAGCGTGGTCACGGGCATGCGCAGCCGGGAGGAAGTCGCCGCCAACCTGGCGCACTGCCGCGCGATCGTTCCGCCCGCGTTCTGGGACGAGCTGAAGCACGAAAGACTGATCGCCGCCCATGCGCCGGTGGGATCGGGAGGAGAGCCTTGACGGTGCCCGATGCGCCGGGGACGTTCGGTCAATCGATGGCCCGACTGTTGCGGCCCGTGGACGACGTCGCGACGGCGTGGATCGACCTGCCGGCCGGTGCCGTCGTGCGCCTCGCCAGTGAATCGGTCGAGCGTGTCGTGACGCTGCGGGAAGACATTCGCGCCGGGCACAAGTTTGCCGTTCGTGCACTCGCATCCGGACTGCGCATCCGCAAGTATGGCGAGTTCATCGGCCGAACCACTTGCGACGTTGCGGCGGGCGCGTGGGTGCATCTGCACAATCTCGAGACGACGGCGCGGCATCACACCCAGCACGAACGCGCGTGGTACGAGTCCGCCGAGACCGCGCACGTCGTCGCCATAGGCAGCCCTCGCTGCACGGTCGGCGAGAGTCCTGTGTTCGATGCGGACTCCGATCGACTGTACTGGATCGACGTCCGTGAAACGCCGGCAATTCACATGATGGAACTCGGCTCGGGCACCGAGCACACTTGGCGGATGCGGGAGGACGTCGGGTCGATCGCGCTCGCGGGGCGGAATCGCCTGCTGGTCGGATTGCGCTCCGGCTTCGCGTTCTTCCACAGCGCGACCGGCGCGCTGGCGCCCATCGTCGATCCAGAATCCGCGTTGCCGCAGAACCGTCTCAACGATGGCAAGTGCGATGCGAAGGGCCGCTTCTGGTGCGGCTCGATGAATCCGGAAACCGGGACGGCGGACGGCAGCCTCTACGTGCTGGATACCGATTTGCGCTGCCGGCGCGTCCTCGACGACCTTCTGACGCCGAACGGGATGGCTTGGAGCCTGGACGGGGCAACGATGTATCTGGCCGATACCCGGCGCGGTTTCATCTACGCGTTCGCGTTCGATGTCGTGTCCGGAACGTTGTCCGGGCGACGCGTTTTCGCCGATCTCGGCGCCATGCCGGGCCTGCCTGACGGCGCGGCCGTGGATGCCGAAGGCTGCTTGTGGTCGGCGCAGTTCGAGGGCGGTTGTCTCGTCCGGTACGCGCCGGATGGCACGATGGATCGGGTGATCCGATTGCCTGTCAGCCGACCGACATCGTGCGCGTTCGGCGGAACCGGATACGGCCGGCTCTTCGTATCGACGGCGACCCGCGGCCTGAGCGAAGACGATCTGGCGCGGGAGCCGCTGGCCGGCCGCATGCTGATGCTGGATGTCGGCGTCGCCGGGTTGCCGCCCGAGCGTTTCGGCCCGCGCGACGCCCCATGGGGGAAATGATGATGTCCGCTTCGCCTCCGCCGACGTTCCTTGGCTATCGCCGCTCCGATGGGCGGGTAGGCGTCCGTAACCACGTGCTGGTGTTGTCACCGACGGGACTCACGTCGGCGACCGCGCAGCGCGTGGCCTCGCTGGTCAGCGGAACCGTGTGCGTGAGCTCGGGGTTCGGCCGCGGTCAGGTCACGGCGGATGCCCAGCTGCACTTCGATACGCTGGTCGGACTGGCGTGCCATCCCAATATCGCTGGCGTGGTCGTGATGTCCGCGGGCGACGACATCACCGGGCCCTTCGTCGACGCCATCGCGGTGACAGGAAAGCCGGTCGCGGGACTGTCGCTGCCGGGCGCGCGCGAAGACGCATTGGCGTTGTTCGATGCAGGTGTGCGCGCGGCCGCGCGGCTGGTCCGCGATGCTTCGACGCTGCATCGCGAACCCTGCGCGCTGTCGGATCTCTGCGTTGCCGTCGAATGCGGACACTCCGACGCGACCTCGGGCCTCGTCTGCAATCCGCTTGCGGGCCGCGTGACCGAACTCGTCGTCGGCGCGGGCGGACAAGCGATTTTCAGCGAGACCGTCGAGTGGACCGGCGCGGAGCACCTGCTCGCCAGGCGTGCCATCAACGCCGACGTCGGCGATCAGATCGTCCGGGCCGTGCTCGCGCGGGAACGAATGGTGCGCGACAGCGGCGGCGACATTCGATCGCAGAACCCCGGGCCGCAGAACAAGGCAGGCGGCCTGACGACGATCGAGGAGAAGGCGCTCGGTTCGATCGCGAAGGGAGGCGGGCAACCGATTCAGGGGTTGCTGCGCCCTGCGCAACGCCCGCCGGGCCCGGGCCTTTATCTGATGGACACGCCTTTTTTCTCCCCGGAATCGATGACAGCGATGGTCGCGGCCGGCGCGCAGATCGTGATGTTCACCACCGGCGCCGGCAACAGCTATTGCAGCCTGGTCGCTCCGACGATGAAGATGAGCGCCAATGTCGAGACGTGCAGCCGCCTCACCGAACAGATCGATTTCGCGGCGACCGGCGTCGTGCTCGGCACCCGTACGTTGGACGAGGTCGCCACGGACGCATTCGGCCGCCTGCTGGAGATCGCGTCAGGCGCGCTGACCTTCGGGGAAATCGTCGGCGAAGGCAGCGAGGTCGTCAGCCGGATCGGCCCGTCGATGTAGAACTCCTGGAGAGCCATGGGTGCGTTAGGCGTCCGCCGGCACGCCGGTGCGTAACGCGTAGCGCCGCGAACCGCGACGATTCGTCCTTCCCTCACCGAGCCGCTCCCGCGCACCTTCCGTGCAACAGCGCACATATCGGCCGTCATCCCCCAAGAGCACTGGCGGCCACTCTGTGAAGCGCTCCTGCATTCCCATCAGCGACGTTGTGCAGTGAACCGGCTTGTCGCCGATCATCTTGTTGACCTGCTGCAATGCAGCCGCTACGAATCGTAGATCGAGCAGTATTGAATGGAGGTCGGCAATTCTCGCGGCGGCGTCGTCTGTTAACCGGACGCCGATGTACGGGGCGCTTGGATCACGAGGTCGTGGTGCGTTCATTTGCGATTGGCGGGAAGCTACAGGCCGTATCGTAAAGATGTCTGCGTTAGTGGATGACGCCACTCGGCGCCTGATCGCAGTGCTGCGCCGCTTTCCCGCAGACCGTCCCCCGCAGTTAGTGGCTACTAACGCGAAAAAGCCCACAGGACGCGGGCTTCAGGGTCATGCAAATCTTTGGTGGAGACGAGGAGGATCGAACTCCCGACCTTCGCATTGCGAACGCGACGCTCTCCCAGCTGAGCTACGTCCCCACGCAGCCCTCTAGTATAGCTTCCCCCGCGGAGGCCCGCAAATACGGGACGGGAGGGGAAGGCGACGATGCGCGCATCGCGATGCGTGTGCGATGGCGCTGCCAGAGCACCGGCAATCCAAAGCGCGATGCGGAGCGAACGTGAACGCCGAGCCGCGTCGGCGAATGCATCCGTGCGCGCCGCGCGCACCGCGTAGGAGCCGCGTCAGTCGCGCGACGACGCCACTGCAGGTCTTGCAACCCGTGCGCGGACTTTCGCACGACGCTTTTCAACCTGCGGTTCCGATCGCCTCGACAATCAACGCGTTAGCGAGCCGTAACGCGGGCACGTCGCTTGCACAGTCTTGCAGGTCATTACGTTCGATTCGCGCGAGCCCCGCGCCGTAACCAAGGAGACCGACCATGGCCCATTCCAACACCTTCAACTCGCCGCTGTCGAAGGACGTTCCCGACATGGCGAACCAGGCTGCCGACCGTGCGCACGAGACCGTCGAGCGCGCCGCCGACAAGATCCGGCCGACGCTGAACAAGATCACCGACGCCGCGCACCAGACGATCGACCGCGTCGCCGACAAGGCGGTGCCGGCGGCCGAGTGGGCGCAGGAGAAGACCAACCTGGCGACCGATCAGGCGCAACGCTTCGCGGACCAGTGCGGAACGATGGTGCGCGAGCGTCCGGTCACGATGTTGGCCGCCGCCGCCGCCATCGGGTACCTGATCGGGCGCGTAATGCGTTGATGTTCCGGTCGTCGCCGCCCCGCGACCGCCGGCATTCCCTCGTGGACCGTGCGGATCATTCGACGGGCGCGGCGACGGCACCTCGCTCGAACAACAGGGAGTGATCGATGAATTTCCTGATCTGGATCGTCGTGGGCGGCTTGCTCGGCTGGGTCGCCAGCAAGGTGATGAACACCGACGCGCAGCAGGGCGTCCTTCTCAATATCGTGGTCGGGATCGTCGGCGCGCTGCTGGCCGGATTCCTGCTCTCGCCGCTCTTCGGGGTCGCGACGATCAACGCGGGGGATTTCAGCGCTGCGGGGCTGCTGATCTCGTTGCTGGGGGCGGTGATCCTGCTCGCGATCGTCAACCTGATCCGCCGCGGCACGCCGCGCTGAAGGTCGGTGCCGCGCCCCGTGCCGCCGTGCGCGACACCGGGTCGGAGACCTTCGGAAAACAAAAGGCCGGCCCAAAGGGGCCGGCCTTTCGACTGGAGCAGCTTCAGCGGGCGCTTCGGCGTCGCAGCGCGGCGAATCCCGCCAGCGCGACCAGCACCATCAATAGTCCGGAACCGGCCGACGACATCGTCGGCACCGGCACCGTCGCCTGCGCGACGACCGCCGTCGGCGGCACGAACAGCGCCGTCGCCCCGCATCCGGAATCCATCTTGAAGCTGGCGCTCGCCGACGAGCCCGCGATCTCGCTGCCCACGCAAGCGGTCACGACGTGGGTCGCCGAGGTCGACCGGCCGCCCGCGGTGTCGATCACGGCGTTCTGGATCTGGAACGACGCGCTGGATGCCGCGCCGGCGAGCGCGGCATGGGTCAGCGCGAGCGCGCAGGCGACTGCCGTCAACGCTCGCAGCGAGCGTGCGCGCAGTGTCCTCGCGTGGAATGCCGTTTTCGGCGTCGTCGAACGGGCGGCTGACGACGGCGACCGCTTCGGTGTGGCGGGCGAGATCACGTGGCCATCGGCGGTTGAGGACATGCTCAGAACGGAATCAACGCGCCCGAGCCTGTGGGGCCCGTCGCTCCCGTCGCTCCGGTCGCTCCGGTCGGTCCCGTCGCTCCGGTCGGACCGGTCAATCCGGTGGGACCGCTCGACCCGCTCGGGCCAGTCGGCCCGGTCGGCGCCAGAGGTCCCGTCGGACCCGTGGGTCCGATCGTCCCCGTAGCTCCGACCTGGCCTGCGGTGCCGGACGTTCCCGGCGAGCCTGGCGCCCCGGTCGGACCGATGGGACCGGTCGGGCCGGACACCGTACCGATCGCCCATGCGGCACTCACGATGCGGATGTTCGGCGTCAGCGTCTCGCCGTTGACGGTGACTTGCAGAAAACGTTGCGGGCCGTACGCATCGGTCACGCCGCCCAGGAACAGGTCCGCCGGGAACGGCGTGACGCTGCCCAGCAGCACCGAAAAGAATCCGTTGGCGACCGAGACCGCCTGCGCCTCGGACCATGCCGAGGGGCCGCCGAGGATCGAGAACGACATCGCGAACGACCCGTTCCGTGGAGCGCCGCCCGCGTCGGTGAGCCGTCCCTGGTAGTTGAGGAGTTGCGCCGCGTTCTGCGCGCGCGGCCCGCTGGAGGCGCCGACCCACGCCGTGCCGATCGTCCAGATGAGCGTGTGCTTGAGGAAATCGCGCCGACCCTGCCATGCCGCCATGCCGTTCTCCCATGCCCGGTCCCGATGCCGATCGGCCGGCCCGCGCGCTGGGAGGGTATCAAGCCTTCGCGCGACCGCCAAGTTCCGCCGGACGCGGGCCGCCGAACGGTTGCCGGACGAGGTCGGCGTAGTGCCGCCACGACGCCTTCAGGAAGGCGGGGAAATCGTCGCGCTCGATGTCCTGTACGGACAGCGCTTCCGCGTGATGGGCGAACAGGTCCTGCAGCCGATCGCGCCTCTCCTCGACCTTCGCGGCGATCTCCGGCGTGTCGAATTCGGCGTGCGAGAACGCCCGGAGCTTCTGGCGGATGCGGTCGGGCGGCATCGCATACGAAAAGTGCCAGCCGCCGCGCTCGACCCGCTCGAAGCCGCGCCGTCGCAGGCGCACGTTCTCGGGCCCGTGCACGGCAAGCTGAAACGCGAAGAGGGCGACGGTGCCGATCCAGTCCTCGCGCCGTTGCAGCGCGTTCAGGTAGTACATCGAGTAATGCTGCCGGTAGGCGCCGCGGCGGCGCGCCGCGACGAGCGACGGCTCCGGGATCTCGTCGACGTCCGACAGCAGCACGACGTCGTCGCAACGGCATGACGCGAGCCCGCGCACCACCTGGTCGCGCTGGTGGCGCTCGCGGCCCCAGCGCCAGTCGCCGGTGTCGGGCGTGTCGTTCACGATCACGTGCTCGATGCGGTTGGCCCAGCGCGCGAACCGGTCGCGATGGTCGGCGAAGTACAGCGGCTTCGGCAGGCCGCTGTAGGTTACGGTCGACTCGACCAGGACGAAGCGGTCGACGACCTCGTCGAGCACGTTGAGCCGGATCTCGAGCATGTCGAGCTCGTTGAAGAACGGAAACGCGTCGAAGACGCGGCCGCGCCGGGTCGCGTCCACGTCAGCGAAGGCTCCGCGACGGCGGATCGACCACCTGCATCGCCCAGGCGGGATGTGCGTCGCGCGTGACGAACGCGAGCCGCAAGCCGGTTTCCTGGAGGAACGCGTCGACCGCGCTCTTCACTGCACGCGAGTCGTAACCGGTGCCCGCGACCCAGCCTCCGATGCGCACCTTGGGCCAGCAGGCGCGCAGCGTGGCGCCGATGTCCTGGTCAGTGTCCACGCCGTCGATCCACACGAGGTCGAGGCTGTGGTCGTCTGCCTCCGAAGCGCAGCCGTTGGCGCGAACGACCGACGCCGGCTCGTACGCCGCAAGCTCGTTGGCGATCCCCTCGGCGTCCGCGCCCACGACCGCGCATCGCTTGCGGCGAACGCCGAGCGTGCGATGGACCTCGGCGCGATCGGCCGGCGCGTCGAGCGTCTCGCCGAGGAAGCCGTGGCTGCGGGATTGCAGGTGCAGCGCGCGCGCCGAGGTGACGAGCCCGTGCGCGAAGCCGTGGCGCGCGAGCGCGGCGGCGTACGCCTCGTCCTGCCCGTACCAGAGGAACGAGGGCGGGAACAACGCGTCGAGCGGCAGCGTGTCGAGGATCGCGCGGTCGAACATCAGGCACCAGCCGCACACGGCGCGGTTGATGTCGTGGTTCGCGTCGACCGGCACGCTGCGATCGACGAGCCCCCACAGCGCTTCGCGGTAGCCGAGCGGCGACACCGACGGCACCTGTTGCAGGCCATCGAGCATCGCGCGCAGGAAGCCGGGTGCGAACAGCGTCACGTCGTTGTTGAGGACCATCGCGTAGGGCGATGGCGATCCCGCGAAGCGCGCCATGCCCGCGAGCACGTGGCGGTTGTAGCCGAAGCGGCCGCCCGGCACGACGACCTCGACCTCCGCGCCAAACAGCTCGGCATCCGCGCCGGTCCAGGGCTCGTCACGCAGGCCGCCGTGCGTTTCGACGACGACGACGCGCGCCGGGACATCCGGGCTGCTCGCGCGGAGCGAGGCGATGCACGCCTTGGCCATCTCGTAGGCTGCGGGCGTGCGCGAGTACGCGAGGACCACGACGTCGACGATCGGCCCCGACGACGACGGCGGCATGCTCGCGGTCGCGAGCTGGATGAACTGCGCATTGCCGACGAGCCGGTCGTCGAGCGGCGCGTGGTCGACGGCCGCGAACGCATGCTCGAGCGCCTCGTCACGGCGGCCCAGCGCCCACGCGGCGAGCGAGCGCAGGTCGTGCGGCCGCCAGCTCCAGTTCTCAGGGTCGTTCAGGTGGCTCTTCGCCGTCGCGGTGATCGCCAATGCGCGGCCCACGGCCCACAGGCTGCCCTCGTGATCGCCGTGTTGCCGGCAGTAGTCGGAAAGCTCGACCCACGGCTCGCGCTGGTTCGGCTCCAGCGAGCAGGCGCGCAATAGCCAGCGGAACGCCGCGTCGTCGTAGTCGTGCGCGGCGCCCCCGTCGCCGGCGGTCCTTGCGGCGTCGCGCAAGCGGACATGCGACTGCGCGATCAGCATGCACGCGGAAGCGCGCTCGAACGGCCAGGTGCGATCGTTCCTGAGGTAGACGGCGAGCGTGTCGATCGCGTCCTGCCAGCGTGCGACGTACGTGTATTCGCGGCCGAGGTAGTAGCGACTGCGCACGTCGTCGCCATCCTCGCGCACCGCGAGCTCGAGGAGCGGCAGGTATTGCGCGCGGCTCTTGGAGGGATCGGGAAAGTGCTGGACGAGGACTTCGGGCGTGCTCGCGCGGCTCTCGACGAATCCGGCGACCGGCGTCACGACCTCGTGCACCGGCGTGATCCACGCGTAGCCGTGGCGGCTGTGGCATTTGTCGTAGTGAAAGGCGCGATGCGGACGGCCGTCGCGCATTTCCCACGCGTACTGGTAATCGAGGCGCGTCGTGCCCGGCGTCCACGCCCGCTCGACGATCGCGCGCCAGCCCGGCACCAGCACTTCGTCGAGGTCGATCGAGAGGCAGACATCGGCGTCGTCGGGAACCAGCTCGAGGCTGCGGTTCCGCGCGAGGTCGAAGCGCCACGGCGAGATCTCCGCGACCTCGACGTGCACGCCGCGCTCGCGCAGGATCGCGACGGTGGCATCGGTGCTCCCGGTGTCGAGCACGTGCACGCCGTCGGCCGCAGCGCAGCTCGTCGCGAAGCGGGCCGCGAACGCCTCCTCGTTCCTGGCGATCGCGTAGACGTGGATCGACAGGCGCTTGTCGGGGACCACGGTAGCGATGGCGCTGGCGGCGCGGCCGGGGCGCGATGTTGCGAGGAACGCCGACCACAATCGCGCATAACGCTCGAGCGCGCGGTCGAGCGACGGTCCGCTCGATCCCCACGAGATGTGGCGGCTCGGCTGCGCGATCACGTAGTTGCGATAGCCGGCGGCCAGCGCGCGCGTGCAAAGGTCGAGGTCGTAGCCGTGCCAGCCGTCGTAGCCTTCGTCGAAGCCCCCGATCCGGTCGAACGCGTCGCGGCGAATGAACAGGCAGTAGCCGTCGAGCGTCTCGACCTCGGTGTGGCGCAGGCCCTCGATGCCGTCGCGCGGCGTCTCGAATGCGATCGGCGTCGCGGGATTCTCGCCCTGGATGAGGCCGCCGTAGCACGGCGGACATCGATGCCACTGGCGGCCGGGCACCTGCCGAGCGCTTCCGCAAAAGCCGAGCACGCCGGCGTCGGGCAGGCGCTCGAGATAGCGCGGCAGGATCGTCGCGGCATCGAAACCGAGCCGAACGTCCTGGTGGACGAAGCCGAGGATGTCGTCGGGCGCGCCGGCCGCACGGCGCGCGAGCTCGTTGCACGCGCGCGCCATCGAATGTGCGCCGCGCAGCGTCTCGAGCCGGACGCCGGTCAGCCGCTCGCGGAGATTCGCCTCGAGACCGGCGACGAGCGCGTCGTCGTTGACGGCGGCGAGAACGATCAGCGCGATGGCGTCACCAGCCGCGGGGGTCGACCGCGTCGCGCGTCGTCGGCAGGAGCACGCTCGCGTCGACGTCGGCGAGACGCGTCTTGCCGCAGAACGCCATCGTCAGGTCGAGCTCGTTGCGGAGGATCTCGAGCGCGCGCGTGACGCCGGCCTCGCCCATCGCACCGATGCCGTACACCATCGCGCGGCCGATGTAGGTGCCGCGCGCGCCGAGCGCCCAGGCCTTCAGCACGTCCTGGCCCGAGCGGATGCCGCCGTCCATGTGCACTTCGATGCGCGACCCGACCGCGTCGGCGATCGCGGGCAGCGCGCGGATGCTCGACTCGGCCCCGTCGAGCTGGCGTCCGCCGTGGTTGCTGACGATCAGCGCGTCGGCGCCGGTATCCACGGCGATCCGGGCATCCTCGACGTCCTGGATGCCTTTGAGGATCAGCTTGCCGCCCCAGCGCTTCCTGATCCACGCGACGTCGCCCCAGTTGAGCCGCGGATCGAACTGGCCGGTCGTCCACTCGGCCAGCGAGCTCATGTTGTCGACGCCCTTGACGTGCCCGACGATGTTGCCGAACGTCCGGCGCCTGGTGCCGAGCATCGCGGCGCACCAGCGCGGCTTGGTGGCGAGATCGACCAGGTTCGCGATCGTGAGCTTCGGCGGCGCCGACAGCCCGTTCTTGAGGTCCTTGTGCCGCTGGCCGAGGATCTGGAGGTCGAGCGTCAGGACGAGCGCGCCGCATCCGGCGGCCTTCGCGCGATCGATCAGGCGCTCGGTGAAGTCGCGATCGCGCATCACGTAGAGCTGGAACCAGAACGGCTTCGTCGTCGCCGCAGCGACGTCCTCGATCGAGCAGATGCTCATCGTCGACAGCGTGAACGGGATGCCGAATGCCTCGGCGGCGCGGGCGGCCAGGATCTCGCCGTCGGCATGCTGCATGCCGATCATGCCGACCGGCGCGATCGCGACCGGCATCGCGACCGGGACGCCGACCATCGTCGTCGCCGTCGTCCGCCGGTCGATGTCGACCGCGACGCGCTGACGAAACTTCAGCCGCGCGAAATCGGCCTCGTTCGCGCGGTAGGTGCTCTGGGTCCACGACCCGGTGTCCGCGTAGTCGTAGAACATGCGCGGGACGCGACGTTTCGCGAGGACGCGCAAATCCTCGATGCAGGTGATCACGGGCATGGTGCGAGAGGTCCGCCAGTCGCGCCGGGTGGCGCGTTCGTGCGCCATTGGAAACGCCGCGGGCGCACGCGTCAAGGAGCAGCGGCATCCTGCTAAACTCGCTGCATCGGGAGAACGATCGCGGCGTGCATCGCGACGCGTCGATGCGACCGCTGGGCCCGGCAGGTCGCCCGGAACGACGGCCCGCATCCCGCAACGCCCGCGCGCCAGGAGAATCCATGCTGAAGTCGGTGATCAAGAGCGCGGCGGCGCCCGCCGCGATCGGGCCGTACTCGCAGGCGATTCGCACCGGCGAGATCCTGTGGATGTCCGGCCAGATCCCGCTGGACCCGGCGTCGATGCAGATCGTCGATGGCGGCATCGGCGCGCAGGCCGAGCGCGTGTTCCTGAACCTGCGCGCCGTGGTCGCGGCGGCCGGCGGCACGCTCGACGATATCGTCAAGCTCTCGGTCCTGCTCGTCGACTTGGGCGACTTCGCGAAGGTGAACGAAATCATGGCGGCGCATTTCCGCCAGCCGTATCCTGCGCGTTCGACCTACCAGGTCGCGGCGCTCCCGCGCGGGGCCCGCATCGAGGTCGAGGCGATCGCGGTGCTCGAGCCTTCGGCGGGAGACCCTCCGAGCGGAACCGGCTGGCGCGAGGCGTTCGACCAGACGAAGGGCCAGTAGATCGAAACGCGGGGACCTCGACGTGGCGAACAAGGCCGGGGCCGGCTCCCCGGTGAAACCGCCGGCGCGCAAGGCATCCGGCGACGCGCTCGCCGACGAGCTCGAGCGCCTCGGCGTCGCGCGCGAGCAGGACCTCGTGCTGCACCTGCCGCTGCGCTACGAGGACCACACGCGCCTCGTGCCGCTCGCCGACGTCAAGGTCGGCGAAACCGTGCAGACCGAAGGCACGGTCGTCAACGTCGACATCCAGTACCGGCCGCGGCGCCAGCTGGTGTGCCGCCTCGAGGACGGTCCCCTCGGCGACTCGCGCGCGCGGCTCGTGCTGCGCTTCTTCTCGTTCTATCCGAACCAGCAGAAGGCGCTCGCGCCGGGCACGCGCGTTCGCGTCTACGGCGACGTGCGCGAAGGCCATTTCGGACCGGAGATCGTGCATCCGCAGTTCCGGGTCGTGCACGACGACACGCCGCTCGCCGATCGGCTGACGCCCGTCTACCCGACCACCGCGGGACTCGGGCAGGAGACGCTGCGCAAGGTGATCGCGCGCGCGCTGGCCGCCGATCCCGCGCGGCTGGCCGAAACGCTGCCCGACGAAGTCGTGCGGCGGCGCGCGTTGTGGAAGTTCGGCGACGCGGTCGGCTTCCTGCATGCGCCGCCGCCGCGCCTCGCGGCGATCACGCAAAAGGCGCTCGATGCGCGTACCCATCCGGCGTGGACGCGCCTCAAGTTCGACGAGCTCGTCGCGCAGCAACTGTCGCTGAAGGCGCATCGGGCGGCGCGCGCGAAGCGCAACGCGCCGGTGCTGACCGGCAACGGGAAGCTCACGCGCAAGTTGCTCGAGCGCGTCGGGTTCAAGCTGACGCGCGCGCAGGAGAAGGTCGTGCGCGAGATCTCGCACGACCTGAAGCGGTCGATGCCGATGCAGCGATTGCTTCAGGGCGACGTCGGCGCGGGCAAGACCGTCGTCGCCGCGCTCGCCGCCTTGCAGGCGATCGAGAGCGGACGGCAGGTCGCGTTCATGGCGCCGACCGAGCTTCTCGCCGAGCAGCATTACCGGAAGCTCGCCGCGTGGCTCGAAGGCGTGCCGGTCGAGATCGCGTGGCTGTCGGGCTCGCTTCCGGCGAAGGAGCGGCGGCGCGCGAGGGAGCGGCTCGCGAGCGGCGAAGCGCAGTTCGCCGTCGGCACGCACGCGCTGTTCCAGGAGGGCGTCGAGATGCCGCGCCTCGGCTTCGTGATCGTCGACGAGCAGCATCGCTTCGGGGTCGCGCAGCGGCTCGCATTGCGCGGCAAGGGGCTCGCCGAGGCGCACCAACTGATGATGAGCGCGACGCCGATCCCGCGCACGCTCGCGATGACGTTCTACGCGGATCTCGATGTCTCGGTGCTGGACGAACTGCCGCTGGGACGAACGCCGGTCGTCACGCGGCTGGTCAGCCAGAAGCGCCGCACCGAGATCATCGAGGTCGTCGGCAGGCGCTGCGCGGCGGGCGCGCAGGTGTATTGGGTTTGCCCGGTGATCGAGGAGAGCGAGAAGCTCGAGCTGCAGACGGCGGTGGCGCTGCATGCGGAGCTCACCTCTGCGTGGGGTCAGAGACGAGACTCGGTTCCTTCGAGTCTCGTCTCTGACCCCATCACCGTCGGCCTGCTGCACGGCCGCATGAAGCCGGCCGACAAGGCGGCGGTGATGGACGCGTTCGTGCGCGGCGAGGTGAACGTGCTCGTCGCGACGACGGTGATCGAAGTCGGCGTCGACGTGCCCAACGCGTCGATCATGGTGATCGAGCATGCCGAGCGCTTCGGCCTCGCGCAACTCCACCAGTTGCGCGGTCGCGTGGGGCGCGGCGCCGTGGAGAGCCAATGCATCCTGCTGTTCGAGGAGCCGGTATCCGATACCGCCAAGCAACGGCTCAAGGTCATCTACGAAACCAACGACGGATTCGAGATCGCGCGGTGCGACCTCGCGATCCGCGGACCGGGCGAGTTCCTCGGCGCACGCCAGTCGGGCGTGCCGATGCTGCGCTTCGCCGACCTCGAACGCGACACCGCGCTGATCGAGCAGGCGCGCGACGCGGCCGACGACCTGCTCGCACGCTTTCCCGACGCCGCGGCCGCGCACCTTCAGCGCTGGATCGGCGGCAAGCAGGACTTCATCAAGGCGTGACCATGGCCGACATCGACGTTTTCGATCCGCGCTTCGCCGCGGTCGTCGCGGGGAACCCGAAGCTCGAGCGCCTCGCGACCGGCGCCATCTGGAGCGAAGGCCCGGTGTGGATCGCGGAGGACGACAGCGTGCTGTGGAGCGACATTCCGAACGATCGCATGCTGCGCTGGTCCGCGCGCGACGGCCTGAGCGTGTGGCGCGACAAGGTGGAGTTCACCAACGGCCACGCGCGCGACCACGACGGCACGATCCTGCATTGCTCGCACGGGCTGCGCGCCGTGTTCCGCACGAACGTCGACGGGTCGCACCAGCGCATCGTCGTCGAGCGCTGGCAGGGCAAGCGCTTCAACGCGCCGAACGACATCGTCGTGAAGTCGGATCGCACGATCTGGTTCACCGATCCGCCGTACGGGCTGATCGTTCCCGAGGAGGGCCACGGCGGCGAATCGGAGATCGGCGACTGCTACGTGTTCCGCTTCGATCCCCGCAGCGGCGCGCTCGATCCCGTCACCGCGCTGCCCGAGCATCCGAACGGCCTCGCGTTCTCGCCGGACGAGTCGACGCTTTACGTGTCGGACACCTCGGGCGCGCTACCGGGACATGGCGAGAACCACTGCATCTTCGCCTTCGACGTCCTGGACGGCCGCGACCTCGCGAACGGTCGCGTGTTCGCGCAGGTATCGCCGGGCGTGCCCGACGGCTTCCGCGTCGACGTGCAGGGGTGGATTTACACGAGCGCGCAGGACGGCGTGCACGTGTACGCGCCCGACGGCGCACGCGTCGGGCGCATCGGCGTGCCGGAAAAGGTCGGCAACGTCACGTTCGGCGGCGCGCAACGCGATACGCTTTATGTCGCTGCATCCACTTCGCTGTATCGGATCGTCCTGCGCACGCGCGGGATGCAGCGACCTTGAATGGAGGCGAAGGGCGACAGGCGATAGTCGAACCAGGCGGATCGGGGTCCGTCGCCCATGGCTCGTCGTCGCCTTTGCTTCATTCGACCTTGATGTTCGATTGCCTGACCACCGTGCTCCAGCGATCGATCTCGTCGCGGATCAGCTTCGCGTAGACGTCGGGCGTGCTCGCGACGACGTCGAAGCCGAGCTCCTGCAGCTTGTCGCGCAAGGCCGGGCTCGCCAGCGCGCGCATGAGCGTCGACGAGAGTTTCTGCACGACGACGGGGTCCATGCCGGCGGGGCCGAGGACGCCGTAGAACGGCGCGGCGTCGAGCCCGGTGTATCCCTGCTCGGACAGCGTCGCGAGCTCGGGCAGCGATTTCGCGCGCTGCGAGGCGACGATTGCGATCCCGCGAACCGTCCCGGCCTTGACCTGCGTGCCGGACGGCACGATCGCGTCGATGAGCAGCGGGACCTGGCCGCCCATGACGTCCTTCAGCGCCGGCGCGATGCCGTTGTACGGGATGTGCTGGCCGTCGATGCCCTGGCGTGACCGCACCATTTCCCACCACAGGTGGCCGTAGCTGCCGATGCCGCCGGTCGTGTATTGCAGCGGTGCCTTCTGCGCCTTCGCGTAGGCCACGAGCTCGCCCATCGTCTTCACCGGCACCGCGGGATTGACGACGACGAGCAGCGGTTGGCTCACGACGTGGGAGATCGGCGTGAAGTCCTTGACCGCGTCGTAGGGCAGCTTGCGGCCGAGCGCCGTGTTGAACGCGATCGGCACGCCGGCGGCCAGCAGCGTGTAGCCGTCGGGCTTCGCCTTGGCGACGAGATCGCTGCCGAGCACTTGGCCGCCGCCGGGCTTGTTCTCGACGACGACCGATATCCCGAGCAGTTCGCCCCAGGCGGGTGCGATGGCGCGGAACGCGGTGTCGATACCGCCGCCGGCCGCGACCGGCACGATCAGGCGCACCGGCTGCGACGGGAAGCCCTGCGTCGCGGCGAGCGGCGCGACGAGAACGGCGAGTGCCGCGACGAGACGGCGGGCGAGGGTCGGGTTCATGGGGGAATCCTCCGGAGTTCACTAGTATACTAGTCGACAAGTTCGTGTCCCGCCAACCCTTGCCTGACAACTGCCTTCCCGCGTTCGGCGTCACGGTGATGCCCGAGTGGTTCCAGTCCGAAGGCGTCGAGGCGGTCCTGGACCGCATCGCCGCACTCGGCGCCACCGCCATCGCGACGTCGCCCTACGTGCTGGAGCCGGCACCCGACGGCGAGGGCGGCCGCGAGCCGCCGCCCGACGGCGAGGCGGGGCGCGTGCGGCCGCTCGACCGGCCGCTGTACGGCCGCACCGAGCTATGGGTTCGTACGGCGCCGGCATTCGAGCACGACCCGCGGCGCTACGCCGCGTTGCGCTACCAGCCCTCGCGCGCGACGCCGCTGACGCACGAAAATGCGGGCCTCCTCGATCGCGTGATCGAGGCGGCGCGCGCGCGGGGCATCGAGGTGCTGCTGCAGGTGATGGCCGCGTGCCCGCCGGGCTACCGCGTCCAGTTCTCCGGCGTGGCCGACGACGACCGCTGCCTCGGCCCCGACGGGGAGCCGCACGACGCGCGCGTCGACCGGAACGGCAGCCTCGCCTCGCCGCACGTCGTCGCTTACGCCGCGGCGCTGTGTGCGGAGCTCGCCGAGCGCTACCCGGACGTCGCCGGCTTCCGGCTCGACTGGCCCGAGGCGCCGCCGTACGACTTCAGGAGCGCGCTGTTCGACTTCCATCCGGCGATGGGCGCGCTGATGCGCGACGCGGGACACGACCCGCGCGAGGTCGCGCGCGCCGTGCTCGCCTGGGCGCGGGATCTGCGCGCGGCCGCGGCGCGCGCCGCCACCGCCGGACCGGTCGCGGTGCACGGCGCCCTGCTCGCCGCCGACTGGCACGCGCTCATCGGCGACGACGGCAGTTATGCGCCACTCCGCGCGGCGAAGCGCGAAGCCGTGCTGCGCTTGCTGCGCGGGGTGCGTCGCGCGCTCGACACCGTGCCCGGACCTCGCCGCCGCCTCGAGCCCCAGGCGTTCCCGCCGCCGTTCCACCGGGTGTCGGGTTTCCCGCTCGACGCGCTCGGCGGGATCGCGGATCGCGTCGGCATCAAGCTCTACACGATGCACTGGCCGATGCTCGCCCGTTACTGGGCGCGCGATCTCGTCGGCGCGTCAGCCGCGCCGCGCGAGATCGACGCGGTGGCGTCGGCCATCGCCGCGCTGTTCGGGCTCACCGACGGCCTCGTCGCCGACGGCGCGCTGCTCCGTTATCCGGAGCGCGACGACCCTCATCCGGTCGGCGCGCTCGCGCAGCGGAACAAGATCGCGTCCGCGATCGACGCGGCGGGCCGCGTGCCGGTCGTCGCGTTCGCGCACGCGTACGGGCCGATCGGCGACGTCGTGGCGCGCGTCGGCCTCGCGCGTGACGCCGCGCCCGCGGCGTGGATCAACCGCTACGGCTACCTGTCGGACGCGAAGCTCGCCGCGCTGGCGCAGGCTCGATGACCGAGCGCGCGCGCATCCTCGCGACGCTGCGCCAGTCGATCCTCGACGTGACGCTGGCGCCGGGGGCCGCGATCGCGGAGTCCGACCTGGCCGCGCACTTTCGCGTGAGCCGCACGCCGGTGCGCGAGGCGCTGCTGCGCCTCGCCGACGAGGGGCTCGTCGACATTCGCCCGCAGCGCGGCACCTACGTCGCGCCGTTGTCCCTGAAGCGCATCGAGGAGGCGCTGTTCGTGCGCGAAGCCGTCGAGGGCGCGGTGCTCGAGCGCATCGTCACGGGTGGCGAGGGGGCGACGGTGGCGAAGTCGCTCGCCGCCATCGTCGACGCCCAGGAGGCCGCGATCGCCCGTCGCGATGTCGCCGGCGCGCTCGACGCGGACACGCGCTTCCACCACGCGCTGGTCGATGCGAGCGGTCTTCCCGGCGTGTGGCGCGTTGTCGCGCAGGCTCGCGACCTCCACCACCGCATCCGCGCGATCGCGGTCCCGGAGCTCGGCAGCGCGTCGCAGGCGATCCGCGACCACCGCGCGATCGCGCGCGCGCTCCGCGACGGCGACGCGACGCGCGCGGCGAAGGTCATGAAAGCGCATCTCGCGCGCAACCTCGCGCTCGCGCGCGCAATCGCGCGGAGGCACCCGGACTACTTCGGCACCGACGGCGTTGCCGCCAGGGTTGACGCGACGGCTCGAACAGCCAGGGGCACGAGCCGATGAGTCCCTTGCGGCGGAAGCGGTCGCCGGTCCACGCGCCTTCGAAGCGCAACTGGAACGCCCGGCCGTCGTGCTACCTGCGCGTGGCCTCGACCGCGCAGTCGCGCCCGCCCCAGCCGCCGTTGAGGACGAAGCGATCGCCCGTCCAGCGTCCCGCGAGTCGAATCTCGAAGGGCTGGCCGTGGCCGCGCCCCTGGTTGCCGATGCCGGTGCCCGTCAACACGAGCGTGCCGTCCGGCGCCGGGTGTCCACGAATGGTGTTGTACCCCGGCACTCCCCTGGCGCCACGCTCGACCATGAACTCGCCGCCGCGAACCACGAGGTCTGTGTTGCGCGTGAAGCCGGGCGAGAACTGGTTCGCTGAGCATTGCATCGACATCATCCACGCGCCGTCGTAGCGCGACGCGTCGGCGGCAGCGACGGCGACGCCCGGCGTGGCGGCCTTCGCGGCGGCGTCCTGCGCAGCCTTGGCTGTGGCGGCTTCCTGGGTCGCCTTGACCGCAGCGGCCGCCTGGGCTGCTTTCGCCATCGCCGCATCCTGCGCGTCCTTCACGTCCTGCGCGGCCTTCGACTGCATCGCCGCGACATCCGATTGCGCCTTCGCTCTTAGCGACGCGGCGTCCGCTTCCGATTTCGCCTTCAACGCCGCAGCCTCGACTTCCGCGCGCGCACGAATCGCTTCCGCATCGGCGGCTTTCGACCGGCCTGCGTCCTGCGCGGCCTGCGCGCGCAGCGCGGTCGCTTCGGATTGCGCCTTCGCGCGTATCGTCGCGGCTTCGGATTCCACCTTGGCGCGCAGCGCGGCGGCTTCGACTTCCGCGCGGGACCGGATCGCGCTGGCGTCGGCCGTCGTCGCGCGTTGCTCGGCCTGCAGGCGCGCCTTCTCCGATGCGGCGAGGTCGGCCTCGAGCCTCGCTTTCGCAGGATCGGGCGCGGCGGCGAAGCTCGATGGCGCCGGCCGGGAGGTCCCGATCCAGCCCTGCGTCCAGGCGACGCCTCCGGCGATCGCGGCGATCACCAGCACGCCGATCGCGATCGGCAGCGCGCGGGCCGTCGACACCGTGCTGGCCAGTCGTGGCGCCGGTGCTCGCAACGCCCCGCCCGCGCCGGACACGCTGAACGCGCGGATCGGTCGCGCGATGTTCTTGAGCGCCTGCTCGCCCATGTCCTGGAAGCCGAGGTCGAGCTTGCCGGTGATCTGGTCGTAGACCGACGACGCGACGAGGATCCCGCCAGGCTCGGCGATGCTCTGCAGCCGCGCGGCGACGTTGACGCCGTCGCCCAGGAGGTCGTTCCCCTTGACGACCACTTCACCCAGGTTGATGCCGATCCGGAACAGCATCCGCTGCGCTTCGGGCAGCGATTCGTTGCGCGTCTTCAGCGCCTCCTGGATCTCGACCGCGCATCGCACCGCCTCGACGACGCTGCCGAATTCGGCGAGCACCGAATCGCCCGCGGTGTTGGCGATGCGTCCGTCGTGGAACGCGATGATGCCGTCGATGACTGCGCGATGCGCGGCGAGCACGCGCAGCGCACCGGTCTCGTCCTCGTTGACGAGACGGCTGTAGCCGGCCGCATCCGTCGCGAGGATGCAGGTGAGGCGTCGCTTGAGGCCGGGCGGGTCCATGGGTCGGATGGCGTGTGGGCGCGACAGCCTAACGCCGGAATGGGTGCGACGGTTGCCCGCGTCCGATCGCACGAGCCGTTTCGGCGCAAGGGGATGGGGAATTTCATGATCCAAATCAAGGCCCTGCGCCGCGGCCTTCCCCCGGCGCGGTAGAATGCCGGCTGCATCCGGCTCCGCCGGCCGCGCATCGCCGCCACGCCATGTCGCTCCACACCGTCGGCCTCAACCACACGACCGCGCCGCTCGACGTACGCGAGCGCGTGACGTTCGCGCCTGACGCGCTCGCCGATGCGCTGCGCGACGTCACCGGCGCGTGCGCGGTCAAGGAAGCGGCGATCCTGTCGACCTGCAATCGCACCGAGGTCACGTTTTATGGCGGCGAGCCGGCGCGTGTCGCGCGATGGCTCGAGGAAGTGCACGGGCTCCCGGTCGACGCGCTGCGCCCGCATCTGTACGCGCTCGGCCGCGACCAGGCGGTGCCGCACGCGTTCCGAGTGGCGTCGGGCCTCGACTCGATGGTGCTGGGAGAGCCGCAGATCCTCGGCCAGCTGAAGCAGGCGGTGCGCACCGCCGAGTCGGCCGGCTCGCTCGGCCTCGTGCTGAACCGGCTGTTCCAGCGCACGTTCGCGGTCGCGAAGGACGTGCGCACGCAGACCGACATCGGCAGCGCGTCGATCTCGATGGCCGCGGCGTCGGTGAAGCTCGCCGAGCGCATCTTCCCGTCGATCTCCGACCAGCGGCTGCTCCTGATCGGCGCGGGCGAGATGATCGAGCTCGCCGCGAATCACTTCGTCGCGCGGAATCCGAAGTCGGTGACGGTCGCGAACCGCACGTTGGAGCGCGGACAGTCGCTCGCGCACCGGCTCGGCGCCGAGGCGATCCTGCTGAACGAATTGCCCGAGCGGCTGCCGCAGTTCGACATCATCGTCACGTGCACGGCGAGCATGCTCCCGATCCTCGGCAAGGGGCTGCTCGAGCGCGTGATCAAGGCGCGCCGTCACGCACCGGTGTTCATCGTCGACCTCGCGGTGCCGCGCGACGTGGAGCCGGAAGCCGCGGCGCTCGACGACGTGTTCCTCTATTCGATCGACGACCTCGCGTCGATCGTCAAGGACAACCTGCAGATTCGCCGCGAGTCGGTCGTACAGGCCGAGGCGATGATCGCGGAGCAGGCGAGCCACTTCCTGCGCTGGCTCGATGGGCGCAGCGTGGTCCCGACGATTCATGCGTTGTCCGGGCACGTCGACGGCCTGCGCGAACTCGAGCTCGACCGCGCGCGGCGCCTCCTCGCGACCGGCGTCGCGCCTGAGCGCGTGCTCGACGCGATGTCGCGCGGCCTCGCGGCCAAGTTCCTGCACGGTCCGCTCGCCGCGCTCAACAACGCGGGTGACGCGGAACGCGCCGAGCTGGTTGCATTGTTCCAGCGCGTGTACCGGCTGGACGACCCCGACGACGACGGGCATTAGCGGTCGGGCTTTGGGAGTCGGGTCCCGAACCGGGCTCCGAACCAGGTTGCCAATCCGGTTCCGGACTCGCGGATTCTTCCGGCCTCTGCGATCCGAGCCGTGGAGCGCAACGCCCGGAGTCAGGATCATTGACCCGACTTTGACGCGCTTCGACCGGATATCCTGCGGCGGGAAAGCGAACCCGATCCCTTGATGAAGCTCTCCCTCCGCACCCGCCTCGAACAGCTCGCGACGCGACTCGCCGAGCTCGATCACCTGCTCGCCGCGCCCGAGACCGCGAGCGACCGGGATCGCCTGCGCCTGTACGCGAAGGAGCACGCCGAGGTGACGCCGGTCGTCGTGCGCTTCAATGCGTGGCGCGATGCGGAGGCCGATCTCGCGGCGGCGAACGAGATGGCGGCCGATCCGGCGATGAAGGCGTACGCGGACGACGAGCGCGTCGCCGCGCGCGCGCGCATGGAAGCGCTCGAAACCGACCTGCAGGCGGCGCTCCTGCCAAAGGACACGAACGACACGCGCAACGTGTTCGTCGAGATCCGCGCCGGCACCGGAGGCGACGAGAGCGCGCTGTTCGCGGGCGACCTGTTGCGCATGTACGCGCGCTACGCGGAGCGGCAGGGTTGGAAGGTCGAGATCGTCTCGTCGTCGCCCTCGGAGCTCGGCGGCTACCGCGAGGCGATCGCGCGCATCGCGGGCGACGGCGCGTACGCGAAGCTCAAGTTCGAGTCGGGCGGCCATCGCGTGCAGCGCGTACCCGAGACCGAGGCCCAGGGACGCATCCACACGTCGGCGTGCACGGTCGCCGTGATGCCCGAGGCCGACCCGATCGCCGACATCCAGATCAATCCGGCCGACCTTCGCATCGACACGTTCCGCGCGTCGGGCGCGGGCGGCCAGCACGTCAACAAGACCGATTCCGCGGTTCGCATCACGCACCTGCCGACCGGCCTCGTCGTCGAATGCCAGGACGATCGCTCGCAGCATCGCAACAAGGCGCAGGCGATGTCGGTGCTGGCGTCGCGCCTGCTCGACCGCGAGCGCACCGAGCGCCAGCGCAAGGAAGCCGCGACGCGCAAGAGCCTGATCGGCTCGGGCGACCGCAGCGAGCGCATCCGCACCTACAACTTCCCGCAGGGTCGCGTCACCGACCACCGGATCAACCTCACGCTCTACCGGATCGACGCCATCCTGGACGGCGACCTCGAGGAGATCGTCGCGGCGCTTCAGCGCGAACTGCAGGCCGAGCAGCTCGCGGCATTGGCGGGCGAGACCGCGTGACCGAACGACGGGCTCGAGCCGGGACGGAGGCGCCGACGCCCTGGCTCCAGACGCTGCGGCTCGACCTGCGCCAATTCGTGCCGTCTGACCTCGACGACCTCGCGCGGCTCGACGGCGACGCGCGCGTGATGAAGTACATCGCGGACGGCCGGACGCGGACTCGCAACGAGACGCTCGGCGTCCTGCGGCGCGTGATCCGTTATCCGCGGCTGTACGCCGACCTCGGCGCCTGGCATGCGTCGCGACGCGACACCGGCGCGTTCGTCGGCTGGTTCTCGCTCAAGTACGCGGGCACGTCGAGCGACATCGAGATCGGCTATCGCCTCCTGGCCGACGCCTGGGGGCGGGGATACGCCACCGAAGGCGCGGCGGCGATGCGCGACTACGGATTCGACGACGTCGGGCTCGGGCGCACCATCGGCGTGACGCACGCGCGCAACCGCGCATCGCAGCACGTGCTCGCGAAGATCGGCATGGTCGACGAAGGCTGGGGCGATTACTACGACCAGCGGCTGCGGCTGTTCGCCGTCTACGCGGCCGGGTGAATGGACGATTCGACGATCCGCCGCGCGCTCGCGCAGTCGGGCCTCGTGCCGATCGACGCGCAAGTGCTGCTCGCGCACGTGCTCGACGTCGATCGCGCCTGGCTCGTCGCGCATGCGACCGATCCGTTGCCGCGCGAGGCGGCCGATGCGTTCTTCGGCCTGGCGAAGCGTCGGCGTGAAGGCGAGCCGGTCGCGTACCTGACCGGGCATCGCGAGTTCCACGGCCTCGACCTGGTCGTGACGCCCGCGGTGCTGATCCCGCGGCCGGAGACCGAGACGCTGGTCGGCTGCGCGCTGGAGCGCTTGACGAAAGATCGCGCCCTGCGCGCGCTCGACCTCGGAACCGGATCCGGCGCGATCGCGCTCGCCATTGCGCACGCGCGACCGCGAGTCCAGGTGATCGCGACCGACGTCTCTGACGATGCGCTCGTGGTCGCGCGGCGGAATGGCGCGCGGCTGGGTCTCGCGAACGTCGCGTTTTTCCTCGGAGATTGGTACGACGCGCTCGCGATCGATGTCGAGCCGTTCGACGCGATCGTCGCGAATCCGCCGTACGTCGCGGCCGGCGACGCGCATCTCGGCGAAGGCGATCTGCGGCACGAGCCCGCGGTCGCGCTTTCGCCGGGTGGCGACGGACTCGACGCGATGCGCGCGATCGTCGCGGGGGCGGCGTCGCGGTTGAAGCCTGGTGGCACGCTCGCCGTCGAGCATGGCCACGACCAGGCGGAGGCGGTGCGCGCGTTGTTCGAAGACGCGGGATTCACGACGATCGAAGCGCGTCGCGATCTTGCGGGGATTTCGCGCGTGGTCGCGGGGCGAACAGGGTAACCGCGGGCCTGGGTCCCGTACGCCGCAGCTGGCGTTGAAAGGCCTTAGTGCGCCCCGGGCATTGTCACGCCCAGCTTCGCCGCCCACGGCTCCAGCGCCGGCAGGATCGCCGGGTGCAGCCCGACACCGTGCGCGAGCTGCTCGCGCATCAACTTCAATCCGCGCTCGCCCGGCAGCCGCACGCGCTCGACGCCGGGCCGCGGCGTCGCCGCATGGCACGCATCGACGAGCCAGTCCATCTGGCGCACGAACGCGCCGACGCCGCCGAACGCGCGCGGGTCGAGCGCCTGCACGAATACGGTCGCGCCCCAGCCTTCCTTGGGATCGGCGCGACCGAAGCCGGTGAGCGCCGCCGTCATCGCCTCGACCAGCAGCGCGAGCGCATAGCCTTTGTGCCCCGCATCGAGCCCGCCGAGCGGCAGCAGCGTCCCCTTCGGCTCCTCGAACAGCACGCGCGGGTCGTCCGTCGCGGCGCCGTGCGCGTCCTGCACCCACGGATGCGGCAGCTTCTGTCCCGCGTTGTGCAGGCGCGCGGTCAGCCCGTTGGTCGTGTAGCTCGCCGAAACGTCGAGCAGGATCGGATCGCCGGACGTGGGGATGCCCGCGGCGAGCGGATTCGGCGTGAACACCGCGCTGACCGCGCCGAACGGCGCGACGCTCGCCGCCACCGGGTCCGAGCTGTAGAGGATCGCCATCATGCCGCGGTCGGTCGCGCGCTTGAGGTACGCGGCGAGGCACGCGATGTGATGCGAGCGGCGGATCACGACGGTGCCGGTGCCCTGCGTCGACGCCATCGTCATCGCCGCGTCGAGCGCGCGAAGCGTGAGCCACGGTCCCGGCAGGCGTCCGCCGTCCCAGGTCTGCGCGGCCGGAAGCGAGTTGACGACGCGCGGCTCGCCGGCCGGCGTCATCGATCCCTTCGCGAGCTCGCCGAGGTAGGGCGCCGCGAGCGCGAGGCCGTGCGTCGTGTGGCCGAGGAGGTCGCCATCGACCAGCACGGCCGCGACGTCGCGCGCGATGTCGTCGCGCATGCCGGCGCGAACGAACAGCACCTGCGCGAAGCGCACGAGAGCATGCGCATCGTGCCGGACCTGCGCGCCGGCGGTCGCGGGCGCGCTCATCGGCGCACCGATGACGCGTAGAGGTCGAGGCCTTCCTTCGCCGCGCGGCCGATCGCCCAGGTGTCCGTGCCGTACAGCAGCACGTTGACGCCCTGCCCGGTGAGCCGCGCGGTCTGGATGCGGTTCATCGCGGTCGTTCCGATCGCCTTGCCGGCACCGCGGACGATGCGCGCCGATCGTTCGATGAACGCCTGCACGCGCGGATCCTCGACCTGGCCGGGGATGCCGATGGCCACCGAGTAGTCGTAGATGCCGAGGTAGACGAAGTCGAGCGCCGGGTGCTCGACGATGCGCTCGAGGTGCAGCGCCGCTGCCGGCGACTCGACCATCACGCACGAGAACGGATAGCCGACGGCGAGCTTCGGCTGCGGCGCGATGCCGTAGCGGCCGCCGCGCGTGAACGGGTTGTAGCCGCGCGTTCCCGTGGGGGCGTAGTGCATCATCGCGATCGCGCGAGACGCGGATTCGGCGTCGGCGACCTGTGGCACGAGGACGCCGTCGGCGCCGAGGTCGAGCGCGCGCTGGATGAAGAACGCGTCAGCGCCCGGCGTGCGCACGAGCGGCGACGCGCCCCCGTCCTCGCACGCGGTGATCGCGGCGTCGAGCGTCCCGAAGTCCCAGGCGCCGTGCTCGGCGTCGAGGATCACGAAGTCGAAGCCGGACGCGGCGAGCGTGCCGACGAGAGGCGCGGACGGGATCACCGACCAGATGCCGGCCAGCGTGCGGCCCGCGGCGAGCTTCGCGCGGAGCGGGTGGGTTTCGTCGGACATGCGGGTCGAGTGGGGGTGCGGTGTGCGCGCGAGTTGACGGCGCTTCGGATTCGCCCGATTCTAGCGCACCCTTTCCCGACCCTGCGACGGCGCGTCGACGCCGCGACCGTCCTCCCCGTGGCCTTCCTTCCCGACGACGACGGCGGCGTGCCGCTGATCTTCGAGACCGTCGTTCCTTCGTCGCTGCAGGTCTCGATCGTCACGTTCCGGCCCGACTGGCAGCTCCTCGAGCGGTGCCTGCGCAAGCTCGCGCTCGCCGTCGGCGCGGCGCGCGAGACCGGCCTCGTCCGCACCGTCAACGTCGCGCTGATCGACAACAGCGAGAACCGGCGCATCGCGGCGAAGGTGACCGAGCTCGGCAAGACGCGCTTCGCGGACTCCGGCGTGCAGATGGTCTACCTGCACGGCCACGCCAATATCGGCTACGGCGCCGCGCACAACCTGGTGTTGCACGGCAGCGGGGCCGACTACCATCTCGTCCTCAATCCGGACGTCGAGCTCGCGTCCGACGCGATCCTGAACGGCGTGCGCTGGATGAATGCGCATCCGGAGGTCGGCGCGATCGCGCCGCTCGTGAAACGGCGCGACGGGACGCGCGACTACCTCGTCAAACGCAAGCCGGCGGTGTTCGACCTCGCGCTGCGGGGATTCCTGCCGCCGATCGGACGCATGCTGTTTCGCGGCCGGCTCGCCCGCTACGAGATGCGCGACGTGATCGATCCCGACCCGGCGCGCGAGATCGTCGACATCGCGGCGATGTCGGGCGCGTGCATGCTGGTCCGGCGCAAGGCGATCGACCAGACCGGCGGGTTCGATCCGCGCTTCTTCCTCTATTTCGAGGACTTCGACTGGACGACGCGCCTCAACAAGGTCGCGCGCACCGCGTACGTGCCGTCGTTCGAGGTCGTGCATCACGGCGGCGGCGCGGCGAACAAGGGCCTCAAGCACATCGGATACTTCGTGCGCGGCGGCTGGCGCTACTACCGCAAGCATGGCTGGAAGTGGTTTTGAGCGCGCGGGCCGCGCGGTGAGCGGACCGGTCGTCGTCACGGGCGCGGCGGGATTCGTGGGCCGTGCACTGGTCGAGCGATTGCGCGCGGAGGGACGCGAAGTACGTCCGGTCGTGCGCACGGAGAGCGACGGTGTGCGGGAAGCGATCGCGCTCGGCGCGATCGAGCAGGCGAGTCCCGGGCAGCTCGCTGCGTTGATGGTCGGCGTTGCGGCGGTCGTGCATCTCGCCGCGCGAGTGCATGCGATCCGGGATGCGGGCGACGAGCGCGCATTCCGCGGCGCGAATGTCGACGCCACGAAGCGCGTCGCGCGCGCGGCGGTGGCGGCCGGCGTGCCTCGGTTCGTCTTCGCCAGCAGCGTCAAGGTGAGCGGCGAGGCTTCGCCGCCCGGCCGGCCGTTCCTGCCCGACGATGCGCCGGGGCCGCAGGATGCGTACGGCCGCAGCAAGCGCGACGCCGAGGTGGCGATCTTCGAGGCATGCCGCGGCTCGACGACGATCCCGATCGTGCTCCGGATTCCGCTCGTCATCGGACCCGGCGCGCGCGGCAACGTCGCGCGCCTCGTCGATGCGGTGGCATCGGGCCGCACGCTCCCGTTCGCTGCGATCGACAACCGGCGAAGCGTCGTCGGGCTCGCGAATCTCTGCGACGCGATCGTCGCCGCGCTCGATGCGGTTCCCGCGCCGGCCGGCGTTCATTTCGTCGCCGATGCGGCGCCGGTGTCTACGCCGTCGCTCGTTCGTTCGATCGCCGGCGCGCTGGGCCGGCCGACCCCGCTTTCCTACCTGCCGGTGGCGTTGCTGAAGCTGGGCGGCTGGGTCATCGGCCGGCGCGGCGAGATCGGCCGGCTGGCCGGCTCGCTCGAAGTCGATACGTCGTCGTTCATCGCGGCGACCGGCTGGCGGCCCGCGCACACGCTCGACGACGAACTCGCCCGCGTCGCCGCCGCTTACAGGCGATAATGGCGGTGCAGAGCGGTATTTCCTGCTTCTCCCACCGAACCGACGCCCTTTCCGCCGCATGCGCGCCGACGGCCGCCGTCCCGACCAGCTCCGCCCGCTCCGCTTCGAGCGCGGATGGACGAAGCACGCCGAGGGCTCGGTGCTCGTCAGCGCCGGCGAGACGCGCGTGCTGTGCACGGCGAGCGTCGAGGAGGGCGTGCCGCCGTTCCTGAAAGGCAAGGGACGCGGCTGGATCACCGCCGAATACGGGATGCTGCCGCGCTCGACCCACACGCGCATGCGGCGCGAAGCCGCCGAGGGCGCGCAATCGGGACGCACGCACGAGATCCAGCGGCTCGTCGGGCGTTCGCTTCGCGCGATCGCCGACCTGGCGGCGCTCGGCGAGCGAACCGTGCGCATCGACTGCGACGTGCTCCAGGCGGACGGCGGCACGCGCTGCGCATCCATCACCGGCGCGTGGATCGCGCTCGCCGATGCGATCGCGTCGGTGCGCGCGCAGGGCTTGGTCGCGGGCGAGCCGCTGCGCGACCACGTCGCGGCGGTTTCGGTCGGCATCGTCGGCGGCGTGCCGGTGCTCGACCTCGACTACGCCGAGGACTCGGCCTGCGACACCGACATGAACGTCGTGATGACCGGCGCGGGCGGATTCGTCGAGCTGCAAGGCACGGCCGAGGGCGCGCCATTCTCGCGCGCCGAGTTCGACGCGCTGCTCGACCTCGCGCGTGGCGGCGTCGCGTCGCTGATCGCGGCGCAGCGCGGGGCGCGCGGCGGCTGACGATGTCTGCGGACAACCTGCAGCGTCTCGTTCTCGCCTCCGGCAACGAGGGCAAGCTGCGCGAGTTCCGGCGCCTGCTCGCGCCGTACGCGATCGACGTCGTCGCGCAGGGCGATCTCGGCGTGCCCGAGGCGGAGGAGCCGCACCCGACCTTCGTCGAGAACGCACTCGAGAAGGCGCGGCATGCGAGCCGGCACGCGCGACTTCCCGCGCTCGCCGACGACTCGGGCATCTGTGTCGCCGCGCTGGGCGGCGCGCCGGGCGTGCAGAGCGCGCGCTATGCGGGCGACCCGCGCTCGGACGCGCGCAACAACGAGAAACTCGTCGCCGAGCTCACGGGCGTCGCGGACCGTCGCGCGCATTACGCGTGCGTGCTCGTCGTCGTCACGCACCCGGACGATCCGGAGCCGGTGATCGCCGAAGGCCGCTGGCACGGGCGCGTGATCGACGCGCCGCGCGGCCACGGCGGCTTCGGCTACGACGCGCATTTCGAGGACCTGACGTCGAGCCTCACCGGCGCCGAGCTGCCGCTCGAGCGCAAGAACGCGCTGTCGCACCGCGGCAAGGCGATGCGCGCGCTGATCGACCGGCTGGTCGAGCGGAGCCTCATCAGGGAGACGGACCGATGAGCGCAGCCGGGCCGTTGCAGCGCGTTCGCTCCGAGGTGAGGCGCCAGGCCGCATCGGCCGCGAACCCGGGGGCGCTGTCATGAGCCGTCCGGTGGAGACGGCGCGCGGCACGTTGCACCGCTGGCAGTGCGATCACATGGGCCATATCAACGTGCGCGCGTACGGCGAGCGCTTCGAGGAGGCGTGCTGGCAGTTCTACGCGATGATCGGCCTGCGCCCTTCGCTCCTTCGCCAGGGCGAG
This sequence comes from Betaproteobacteria bacterium, assembly GCA_039933715.1. GTDB lineage: Bacteria > Pseudomonadota > Gammaproteobacteria > Burkholderiales > Casimicrobiaceae > VBCG01. The sequence goes on along the minus strand of JBDTNO010000005.1, from coordinate 3,423 downwards.
ATCCACCTGGCCGCGGTCCAGCAGGACATCGCGTACCGCAAGGAGCTCTACGGTGGCGACGTCGTGATCGTTCGCACGACGCTCCTCGAAGTGCGCGACAAGGTGTTGCGCTTCGTCCACGAGATGATCAACGGCGAGACCGGCGACGTCGCCGCGACGAGCACGTTCACCGTCGTGTGCCTCGACGCCGCGGAGCGGCGCGCGCGGCCGTTCCCGCCCGACGTGCTCGAACGGGCGCGCGAGCTGCTCGCCACCGACGCGCTCGCGTCGGAATGACGCGATGGCGCGCATCGCTCTCCCGGCCTCGCACATCCGCCCGGCGTTTCGCGCGCTGCCGCCGCTCGCGCTCTACGTGCACCTGCCGTGGTGCCTGAAGAAATGCCCGTACTGCGACTTCAACTCGCACGAATGGCGCGGCGGCGGCGAAGGTCCGCCGGAAGGCGCCACCGTCGACGCGCTCCTCGCCGACCTCGAGCAGGCGTTGCCGTCGGTCTGGGGACGCAAGGTGTCGAGCGTGTTCGTCGGCGGCGGGACGCCGAGCCTGTTCTCTCCCGAGTCGATCGACCGTCTGCTCGCCGGCGTCCGCGCGCGTCTGCCGCTATCGCCGATCGCCGAGATCACGATGGAGGCGAATCCGGGCACGTTCGAGCGCGAGCGGTTCGAGGGCTACCGCGCCGCCGGCGTCAACCGGCTGTCGATCGGCGTGCAGAGCTTCACGCCGCGCCACCTCGCGGCGCTCGGCCGCGTGCACGACGCGATCGAGGCGCGCGCCGCGGCGGCGGCTGCGGTCGAGATCTTCGACGAGGTCAACCTCGACCTCATGTACGGCCTTCCCGACCAGAGCGTCGACGACGCGCTGGCCGACGTCGAGGAGGCGCTCACCTTCCGCACGACGCACCTGTCGTGCTACCAGCTGACGCTCGAGCCCAACACGCTGTTCCACCGCCATCCGCCGGCGCTCCCCGACGAGGACGACGTCGACGCGATGGCGACCTCGATCGAGGCGCGGCTCGCGCGGGCGGGATTCGACCACTACGAGGTGTCGGCGTACGCGCGCCCCGGCCACACGTGCACGCACAACCTCAATTACTGGCGCTTCGGCGACTACCTCGGCATCGGCGCCGGCGCGCATGCGAAGGTGTCGCAGCGGGATCGCGTCGTGCGCGAGGTGCGCTGGAAGCAGCCGAATCAATATCTCGAGCGTGCGACGGCCGGCGAGCCGGCGATGGAGCGCCGCGAAGTCGCGGCCGGCGATCTCGGCTTCGAGTTCATGCTGAACGCGCTCCGCCTCACCGACGGCGTGCCGGCGACGCTCTTCGAGGAGCGCACCGGAATGCCGATCGCGTCGATCGCGCGAGAGATCGCCGCCGCGACGGCGCGCGGATTGCTCGACCCGGATCCGACCGCGCTGCGCGCGACGCCGCTCGGCCGCCGTTTCCTCAACGACCTCGTCGCGCTGTTCCTGCGCGACGCGACGCACGTGAAGGTGCCCGCATGACCGATCCCGCCGACCGCGGCGTCGCCGAGCTCGCGCCGGCGCTCGCATCGGGTGCGCTGCCGGTGCGCGCGCTCGTCGAGGCGCTCTTCGCGCGGATCGACGCGACCGAGCCGGCGGTGCATGCGTGGGTGCATCTCGACCGGGCGCTCGCGCTCGCGGAAGCGGATCGGCTTGATGCGGTGCCGATCGAGGCGCGCGGCGCGGCATTCGGATTGCCACTCGGGGTCAAGGACATCATCGACACCGAGGCGATGCCGACGGCGCTCGGCTCGATCGTCGGCGCGAACCGTCGCCCCGCGACCGACGCCACGTGCGTCGCCCGCTGGCGCGCGGCCGACGGGATCGTGCTCGGCAAGACGGTGACGACCGAGTTCGCGTTCATGCATCCGGGACCGACCGCCAATCCCTGGAACGCGCGGCACTCGCCCGGCGGTTCGTCGTCGGGGTCCGCCGCGGCGGTCGCGGCCGGGCAGGTGCCGGCGGCGATCGGCACGCAGACCAACGGGTCGGTGATCCGGCCCGCCGCGTACTGCGGCGTCGTCGGCTTCAAGCCGACGCTCGATCGCCTTTCGTTCCACGGCGTCGGCGTGTTCAGCCCCACGTTCGACACGCTCGGCACGTTCACGCGCTCGGTCGCCGACGCGGCGATCGTCGCGCATGCGCTCGCGCCGTCGATCGCGCGCGACGTCGCGGTTCGCGCGCGCCCGCCGCGTCTCGCCGTGCTGTCGCGCTTTCCATGGAACGCCTCGATCGACGACGACGACGCGATCGACGCCGCCGTCGAAGCATTGCGCTCTGCGGGCGCGGAGGTCGTGCCGGTCGCGTATCCCGACGCGCTGGATCCGGTGCGCGACGTGCAACGCACGATCATGCTGGCCGAGGGTGCGCGGGCGCTGGCGGCGTTGCAGGCGCGCGATCGTGAGCGGTTGTCGGCGACGCTCAACGATGCGCTAGACGCGGGCCGCGCGGTCGGCGCCGACGTGCTGGTCCGCGACTACGCGGCGCGTCGCGCGATGATCGCGGGAGCGACCGCATGGCTCGCGCCTTTCGACGCGCTGGTCGCACCGCCCGCGCCGGGACCCGCTCCGGCGGGATTGGACACGACCGGCGATCCGTCGTGCTGCACGTTCGCGTCGCTCCTCGGCTTCCCGGCGCTGACGTTGCCGATCGCGCGCTCGCCCCACGGGATGCCGCTCGGCATGCAACTCGTGGCTCTCGCCGGCGATGACGACCTACTGCTCGGCGTGGCGCAATGGTGCGAAGCGGCGCTGCCTCGGTGGATTGGTCTCGTTCCGCGACGGACGGCGGTTGCCGGCGCCGGAGCGATCGGCCCTCCTGCGCATCGATGAAACGCGCCAAGCGCCACGCCGTGCCGAAGCCGCGCGATCCGGTTGCGCGCTCGCCGCTGCTCGGCAAGGGCGGCCCGCACGGCAAGTCGACGGCGGCGAAGCGCAGGGCAGACGCGATGGCGCTCTCGAAGGTCGGGCGCGATCCCGACCGCGATGGTTGACGCGATGACGCTCTCGCGCCGCGATCTCGAGCTGGGGCGCATGCGCGAGCTGTACGTCGCGTCGTCTGGCGCATCCAATGCTCTCGACGACGAGGCGCTGTCCGCCTCCCTCGCATCGGCGCTCAAGGCGAAGCCCAAGGGCGCCGGCTGGTGGATCTTCGGCTACGGGTCGCTCCTGTGGAACCCGATCTTCCCGGTCGCCGAATGGCGCACCGCGACCGTGCACGGCCTGCACCGGCGTTTCTGCCTGCGTTCGCACGCGACGCGCGGGACGCGCGAGAGGCCCGGTCTCGTGCTTGCGCTCGAGTCCGGCGGCGCGTGCCGCGGCGTCGTCTACCGGCTGCCATCCCCGCTCGCGCTCGACGAGCTGCACCTCCTGTGGCGGCGCGAGATGGTCGTCGGCTCGTACCGTCCG
>JBDTNO010000004.1:0-38376 GCA_039933715.1 Betaproteobacteria bacterium | reverse complement strand
GCGTCGGCGAAGGCTTCGACAGTTCGCGCGTCGGCGCAATCGGGGTGGTCGCGCTGGAAGATCGAATGCACGAACGCGCGGTCGATCGGGCGGCGGTTCGTGCGCGTGAACTCGGGGAGCTTGCGGCGGCGCTGCTCGAGCGTCGGGCTGCCGGCGCCGGTCCACACGTAGGCGTCCAGCGCGAGGCGCGCGACCCGGTCGGGATGACGCTCGGCGAACAGAGCGCCGCGCAGCGCGCCCGACGAGATGCCGTACACCAGGAACTGCTTCACGCCGCGCGTGCGCATGATGTAGTCGGTCGCCGCGGCGAGGTCGTCGGCGCCGTTGGCGATGTCGCACGGGATGTCGCGGTGTTTCGAGCTGCGCCCGTAGCCTTCCATGTCGACGGTCCAGCACGCGAAGCCGCGCTTCGCGAACCAGTCCATCACCGACGAACCGGGTCGCCCGGGCACGTGGAGGTCGAAGGTCGGCGTCGACGCCATCGACGAGCCATGCACGAACAGCACGCACGGCTTGCCGTCGGGACGTCCCAGGTATTTTTCCCACAGGAAGAGCCGGACGTCGCCCCGGGTCGTCCAGTGCTCGACGCCGACGACTCCGGCCGGCGCTTCGGTCGTTGCGGTCATGCCCGCTCCATGAAAGCGAAACGAAACGAGGTCAGTCGATCTTCGCGCCGGTCTCGCGGATGACCCGGGCCCAGCGCGTCTTCTCGGCGCGGAAGAACGCGTCGAACGCGGCCGGCGTCGACGCGACGATCTCGAGGTTGTGACCCGCGTAGAAGGCCTTGACGTCGGGAGACGCCATCACCGCCGTGAGTTCGCGGTGCAGCCGGTCGATGATCGGCTGCGGCGTGCCTTTGGGCGCGAGGATCCCGAGCCACACGTACGCCTCGTAGCCGGGCAGGCGCTCGGCGATGGTGGGAATCTCGGGTAGTGATTCGGCGCGCTTCGCGCCAGTCGTCGCGAGCGCACGCAGCTTGCCGGCCTTGATGTGGCCCATCATGCCCGCGGTTCCGGGAATCGCGACGGGAACCGTCCCGCCGAGGAGGTCCGCGGTCGCCTGCCCGCTGCCCTTGTACGGGACGTGGTTCATGTTGAGCCCGGCCATCGATGCGAACATCGCGGCGAACAGGTGCTGGCCGCTGCCGTTGCCCGACGACGCGTAGTCGACCTTGCCGGGATTCGCGCGCACGTACGCGATGAACTCGTCGAGCGTCTTCGCCGGGAAGGATGGATGGACGACGAGAACGCCGGGCTCCTCGCCGATCAGCATGACGGGCGCGAAGTCCTCCACCGGGTCGAAGGGCAGCTTGGCGTACATCGACGCGCTGATCGCGTTGGTCTGCGAGGCGAGGAGCAGCGTGTAGCCGTCGGGCGCGGCCTTCGCGACTTCGGCCGCACCGAGCGTCGCGCCCGCGCCGGGCTTGTTCTCCACGATCATCTGCTGGCCGAGCCGCTCGGAGAGCTTCTGCGCGACGATGCGCGTCGGGCCGTCGACCGCGCCACCGGGCGAGAACGGCACGATGATCCGCACCGGTCGGGTCGGGTAGTCCTGCGCGGAGGCGGGAGCGGCGAGCGTGCATCCCGCAACCGCGAGTGCCACGCAGGCGCATGTCCATGGCGATCGGTTCGTTTTCATCGTCGGTGGTCCGCGTTGGTTGAGGGGAAGGCGCGGCCTACGCCCGGGCGTTGCCGCCGATGCGCGCGATCGCCGCGCCATGGTCGGCCTCGAGCCTGGCCATCGAATCGGCCTCGATGCCGATGTCCTGGAGCAGGCCGTCCGCGAGTCCGTAGACGAGGCCGTGCAGCGTCACCGGCTGGCCCCGGGCCCACGCATCCTGCACGATCGTCGTGCGGCCGAGGTTGCTCACCTGGTCGATCACGTTGAGCGCGCACAGCCGATCGACGCGCTCGTCCTGCGTCGACGCGCCCGCGAGGGTCGCACGGTGACGGACGGCGACGTCCTGAACGTGGCGCAGCCAGTTGTCGATCAGGCCGTGCGCGGAGTCCTCGAGCGCCGCCCGGATCCCGCCGCAGCCATAGTGGCCAACGACCATCACGTGCTCGACCGCGAGCACGTCGACCGCGTATTGCAGCACCGCGAGGCAGTTGAAGTCGGTGTGCACGACGACGTTGGCGACGTTGCGGTGGACGAACAGCTCGCCCGGGTCGAGGTCGACGATCTCGTTCGCGGGCACGCGGCTGTCCGAGCAGCCGATCCACAGGTAGCGCGGTGCCTGCTGCCCGGCGAGGCGGCGGAAGAAATCGGGCTCGCGGGCCGTGACGTCCGCGGCCCAGGCGCGATTGCGGTCGATGAGGTGGCGGATCGAGGACATGCGGGCCGCCATGATACCGGCCGGCGACGAGCTTACGCCGGCCGTGCGAGCTCCTCGAGGATGCGGCAGGACGCGCTCGTCGTCGGCGACGCGCAGCGCGATCGCAGCGCCACGAGCGTCGCCTCGAGCGCGTGGAGCGACGCGATGCGCTCGCGCACGCGGACGATCTGCGCGTCGACGACCGCGTCGGCCGTCCCACAGCCGCGGTCGGGGCAGTCGAGGAGCGAAAGTAGCTGCCGCACGTCGGCGAGCCGCACGTCGAGCGACCGGCAGTGACGGATGAAGGTCAGGCGGCGCACGGCCGCCTCGTCGTACGCGCGGTAGCCGCTCGCATTGCGCGGCGGCGCGGGCACGAGTCCCTCGCGCTCGTAGTAGCGGATCGTTTCGACATCGACGCCGGTGGCCGCCGCGAGTTGGCCGACACGCATGGTCTTGACTCCGTAGCCCCTACAGGGTTTGAGATTGTACCTTTGGACCTCGACCCATGACGACCATGTCGGTCTTCCGGCCCCCGCTTGCGGCCCTCGCCGCGACGATTTTTGCCTTTTCCCACGCCGATGCCATGGCGCAGGGGGTCGTCGCCCCCTCGCCGCCCTACGTGCGTCCGTACTCGCCGGTTCTCGGCCCCGCGAACGCGCGCGTCCACGTCGTCGAGTTCCTCGACCCCGCGTGCGAAGGTTGCGCCGCCTTCGCGCCGATCGTGAAGAGCATCCTCGCCGAGCATCCGGGCCGCGTGCGATTGTGGGTGCGCTACGCCCCTTTCCATCGCGGCGCCGACTATGTCGTCAAGGCGATCGAGGCCGCGCGCTTGCAGGACCGGCTGTGGCCGGCGCTCGAGACCCTGTTTGCGAAACAGGCCGAGTGGACACGCGGGCACGGTGCGATACCGGCCCAGGTGCTGGCTGTGCTCGGCGGCGTCCCCGGGCTCGACATCGACCGACTCAAGCGCGACATGGAAAGGCCGGCGTTCGCTCAGGTCATCGAGCAGGACATGGCCGACGTGAAGGCGCTGAAGCTGGCGCAGACGCCGACGTTCTTCATCAACGGCAAACCGCTCGCGAAGTACAGCTTCGATGGGCTGCGCGCCCAGGTCGGCGCCGAAGTCGCCGCGCAGTACCGCTGACGATGGCCGACTGCTGCGACGACAAGGCCTGCGCGCTCGACACGCTGCGCGAGCGCCAGTCGGGGACGTTGAGGGTCGTCCTCGGGATCAACGCGTTCATGTTCGTGGTCGAGGGCGCGGCGGGCCTCCTGGCGTCCAGCACCGCGCTGCTGTCCGATTCGCTCGACAACTTCGGCGACGCGGTGACCTACGCGCTCAGCCTCTACGCGGTATCGCAGGGCCCGCGCGTGAAGGCGAGGGTCGCGCTCGTCAAGGGCGGCCTGATCCTCGTCGCCGCGCTCGCGGTGATCGCGCAGGTCGCGTGGCGGCTCGTGCACCCGGCGATGCCGATGTTCGAGGCGATGAGCGGCGTCGCGTTCGTCGCGCTCGCGGCCAACGGCACCTGCCTCGCGCTGCTGCGGAAGCATCGGCAGGAGGACGTCAACATGTCGTCGGTCTACGAATGCTCGCGCAACGACATCGCGTCGAACCTCACGGTGCTGGCCGCTGCGGGCGGCGTGTGGCTCGCCGGCGCGGGATGGCCCGACCTCGTGGTGGGCATCGCGCTCGCGATCCTGCTGTCGCGCTCGGCGATCCGCGTCATCGGCCGCGCACGGCGCGAGATCGCCGCGCCCGCTGCGCCCACGCCCGCAGCACGGAAGGTGACCATCGTCCGCCGCTGACCGGGTTGGCCCCGACGCTCGGCCAGAATCGGTGTAGACTCGGTCAACGTCGGTCCCGCCTTCGCGGTCCGGCGTTTTTTGCGCCTGGCTCCAGGACGGGAGAGCGATCTATGCGCATCGAGAACGACGTCAAGCTCGATTTCAAGGACGTGCTGATCCGGCCGAAGCGCTCGACGCTGACGACGCGATCGCAGGTCGACATCTCGCGCGAGTTCCGTTTCCGGCATACCGGCGTCGAGTACGCCGGCATCCCGATCGTCGCGTCGAACATGGACTCGACCGGCACGTTCGAGATGGCGCGCGCGCTCGAGCCGTTCGGGCTGTCGGTCGCGCTGCACAAGTACTACGGCGTCGACGAGATCGTCGCGTTCTTCCGCGCGCTGGAGCGCAAGAGCGCCGCGTTCTTCTCGATCGGCATCCAGGACGCCGACGAGGAGAAGCTCCACGCGGTGATGAAGCTGGCCGGGACCGGCCCGGACTCGGCGATCCGCTACCTGTGCATCGACGTCGCGAACGGCTACACCGAGGGCTTCGTCCGGTTCGTCGCGAAGGTGCGGGCCGCCTATCCGCACCTCGTCATCATGGCCGGCAACGTCGTGACCGGCGAGATGACCGAGGAATTGATCCTGTCGGGCGCCGACATCGTGAAGGTCGGCATCGGCCCGGGCTCGGTGTGCACGACGCGCAAGATGACCGGCGTCGGCTACCCGCAGCTTTCGGCGATCATCGAGTGCGCCGACGCCGCGCACGGCCTCGAAGGCCATATCTGCGCCGACGGCGGCTGCACGACGCCCGGTGACATCGCGAAGGCGTTCGGCGGCGGCGCGGATTTCGTGATGCTGGGCGGCATGTTCGCCGGACACGACGAGTCGGGCGGCGAGGTCGTCGAGAAGGGCGGCAGCCGGTACATGCGCTTCTACGGGATGAGCAGCCGGATGGCGATGGACAAGTATGCCGGAGGCGTGGCGAAATACCGTGCGGCCGAGGGCAAGGAGGTGCTGGTCCCCCATCGCGGTCCGGTGGCGGACACCGCGCAGGAGATACTCGGCGGCGTGCGTTCGGCATGCACCTATGTCGGCGCGCGACGGCTGCGCGAGCTGTCGAAGCGGACGACGTTCGTGCGGGTGACTCAGCAATTGAACGAAGTGTTTGGGAAGAGCTGAATCCCTGGTACCACGTACGTACCACGTACCGCATCATCGGGTACGTGGTACGTACGTGGTACCAGAGGTATCCCCTCATTGGAGGCAATGATGATCGCAGCTCGCAAATTCTCCTGGACTGCCGCAGCGGCCGCCATTGCGCTCGCGGCGTCGACCGCCTTGGCCCAATATCCCGACCGCCCGATCACGATGATCGTGCCGTTCCCGCCAGGCGGTGTCGCGGACACCGTCGCACGGCCGGTGGCGGAGGCGCTTTCGCGCGAGCTGAAACAGCCGGTCGTGATCGAGAACAAGCCGGGCGCGGGCGGCGCGATCGGCATGGGCGTCGTCGCGAAGGCGAAGCCCGACGGCTACACGGTATTGCTGGCGCTGGCTTCGTTCACCGTGCTGCCGGAGGCGGACAAGGTGCTCGGCCGCGCCGCGCAGTACCAGCTGGCCGACCTGAGGCCGATCGCGCGCTTCACCGCCGATCCGACCGTGCTCGCGGTGCGGGCCGATGCGCCATGGAAGAACTACGCCGAGTTCATCGCGGCCGCACGCGCGCAGCCGGGCAAGCTCACGTTCGGATCGTCCGGCAACTACGGCACGATGCACATGCCGATGGCGATGCTCGCGCTCGACCAGGGCGTGCAGATGACGCATGTTCCGTACACGGGCGCCGGTCCCGCGATCATCGGCCTGCTCGGCGGCCAGGTCGACGCGCTCTCGACGGGACCGGCGACAATCGTGCAGCACGTCAAGGCCGGCAAGGTGCGCGTCCTCGCGCATTGGGGCGAGGGGCGCGTCGCGTCGCTGCCCGACGTGCCGAGCCTGCGCGAGCTCGGCGTCCCGGTCGACTACGCGCAGTGGTCGGGCCTGTTCGTGCCCGCCGGCGTGCCCGAAGCCGTCGTCGCGCGGCTCCGCGAAGCGTCGAAGGCCGCGGCGAACGACGAGCGCGTCAGGCAGGTGATGATGACCGCGGGGAGCCCGGTGCTCTACATGGATGCTCCGGAGTTCGCGCGCTATGTCGACGCGGACGCCGCGAAGATGATCGAGGTCGTGCGCAGGGTGGGCAAGCTCGAGTAGCCGTAACCGTGGTCGGCGGTCGGCGGCCGGCGGTCGGAACGGCGGGCGGCGGTTGGAACGGCGGTCGGCGGTCGGAACGGCGGTCGGCGGTCGGAACGGCGGTCGGCGGTCGGAACGGCGGAACGGCGGGCGGCGCTCGTTCTGCGTTTCGATTCCCGTTCCAGGCGTTCCGATCGACCCTCGACAAGGGCCGACCGGCGACCGCCGATCTCTCCGGTAGAATTCCGCTTTACGCGCGCTTCCCGCGATGTCCGACACCCTCGCGCTGCCCGGCCGCTCGGCCGCCTCGTCGTTTCGAATCGCCAAGCTCCTCGACAGCCTCCGCGCGACGGCACCCGCGACCGGAATCGTCGCGCTCGCCGCGCGCTACCGCCACTACGTCGATCTCGCCCGGCCGCTGTCGTCGCCGGAGCGATCGCTGCTCGACCGCCTGCTGACTTACGGGCCGCGCGACGACGTCGCGCCGCACGGCGATCCGTCGTTCGTCGTGGTTCCGCGTCCCGGAACGATCTCGCCCTGGTCGTCCAAGGCCACCGACATCGCGACGAATTGCGGGCTCGACGCGGTCAAGCGCATCGAGCGCGGCGTCGACTGGCATGTGACGCCGCGCGACGGCTCGCGGCTCGAGAGCGCCGATCGCGACGCGCTCCTGCCGCTCGTCCACGACCGGATGACCGACGCGATCCTCGACTCGCCGTCGCAGGCGGGAGCGCTGTTCGTGCACGTCGCGCCGCGCCCGCTCGCATCGGTTCCGCTGATCGCGCAGGGTCGCGATGCGCTCGTGCGCGCCAACGCGGACCTGGGCCTCGCGCTCGCCGACGACGAGATCGACTACCTCGACGCGTCGTTCCGCGCGCTCGGCCGCGATCCGACCGACGTCGAGCTGATGATGTTCGCGCAGGCGAACTCCGAGCACTGCCGGCACAAGATCTTCAACGCGAGCTGGATCGTCGATGGCGTGCCGCAGCCGAAGAGCCTGTTCGCGATGATCCGCGACACGCATGCCGCGCATCCGCGGTACACGATCGTCGCGTACTCGGACAACGCCGCCGTGATGGAAGGCGCGCGCATCGCGCGCTTCCATCCGGACGGCGAGGGCCGCTACGGCGCGCACGACGCGCTTACGCACACGTTGATGAAGGTCGAGACGCACAACCATCCGACCGCGATCGCGCCGTTCCCGGGCGCGGCGACCGGCTCGGGCGGCGAGATCCGCGACGAGGGCGCTACGGGGATCGGCGCGAAGCCGAAGGCCGGACTCGTCGGCTACGCGGTGTCGCACCTTCGCTTGCCCGGCCGAGGAGAGCCGTGGGAGTCGGCGCTCGACAAGCCCGCGCGCATCGCCTCGCCGCTCGACATCATGCTCGAGGGCCCCATCGGCGCCGCGTCGTTCAACAACGAGTTCGGACGGCCGAACCTCGGCGGTTATTTCCGCACGTTCGAGCAGTGGGTCGACGGCGAGGTGCGCGGCTACCACAAGCCGATCATGATCGCCGGCGGCGTGGGGAACATCGACGCGCGCCATACGCACAAGCGCCCGCTTGCCGATGGCACCCTGATCGTCCAGCTCGGCGGGCCGGGATTGCTGATCGGCGTGGGGGGTGGCGCCGCGTCGTCGATGGCCACCGGCGCGAACACCGCTGACCTCGACTTCGACTCGGTGCAGCGCGGCAACGCGGAGATCGAGCGTCGTGCGCAGGAAGTCATCGATCGCTGCTGGCAGCTCGGCGAGGAGAACCCGATCCTGTCGATCCACGACGTCGGCGCCGGCGGCTTGTCGAATGCGCTGCCCGAGCTCGTGCATGGCGGCGGTGCGGGCGGCGCCTTCGACCTCGCCGCGATTCCTTCCGGCGAAAGCGGCATGTCTCCGCGCGAGATCTGGTGCAACGAGGCGCAGGAACGCTACGTGCTGGCGCTCGCGCCGGAGTCGCTGGATGGGTTCGACGCGATCTGCCGCCGGGAGCGATGCCCGTATGCGGTGGTGGGAACCGCGCGTGCCGACGGGCGCCTCGTCGTCGCCGATCCGCGCTTCGGAAACCGCCCGGTTGACGTGCCGCTCGACGTGATCCTCGGCAAGGCGCCGCGCATGACGCGGGACGTGAAGCGCGTCATGCGGCGCCCGGCGCGGCTCGACCTGGGCGCGCTCACGCTCGACGACGCCGTGCGGCGGGTGTTGCGCTTTCCGGCGGTTTCCGACAAGACGTTCCTGGTCACGATCGGCGATCGCACGGTCGGTGGCCTGTGCTCGCGCGACCCGATGGTCGGTCCCTGGCAGGTGCCGGTCGCCGACGTCGCAGTGACGCTGATGGACTTCACCGGCCACGCAGGCGAGGCCATGGCGATGGGCGAGCGCACGCCGCTCGCGCTGATCGACGGGCCGGCGTCCGGTCGAATGGCGGTCGCCGAGGCGATCACCAACCTGATGGCTGCCGACGTCGCCACGCTCGACCGCGTCAAGCTGTCGGCGAACTGGATGGCGCCGGCCGGGCATCCGGGCGAGGACGCGGTGCTGGTCGACACGGTGCGCGCGGTGAGCGAGTTCTGCATCGCGCTCGGCGTGTCGATCCCGGTTGGCAAGGACTCGATGTCGATGCGCACGGCGTGGCGCGACCGCGGCGTCGAGAAATCCGTCACCGCACCCGTATCGCTCGTGGTGACCGCATTCGCGCCCGTGGCGGACGCGCGCCGCACGGCGACGCCCCTGCTCTCGCGCACCCCGGGCGCTTCGCTCGTGTGGCTGCAGGCGACGCCTCACCGCCACCGGCTCGGCGCGAGCGCTCTCGCGCAGGTCGCAGGACAGCTCGGCGACGATGCGCCCGACGTCGAGCCGCGTGCCCTCGCCGCGCTTGTCCGCCAGCTCGGGGCGCTCCGCGCGCGTGAAACGCTCGTCGCCTACCACGACGTCGGCGACGGCGGCGTGTTCGCGTCGCTCGCGGAGATGGCGTTCGCGTCGCGTGTCGGGCTCGACGTGGGGCTCGACGACTTCACCGCGGAGCCGCTGGCGGTGCTGTTCGCCGAGGAGATCGTCGCGGTCGTCGAGGTCACCGCGGGCGACGTCGGGCGCGCACTCGCCGACGCGCGCAGCGCGGGATTGTCGGCGCACGTCGTGGCGAAGGTCGCCACGCACGACCGTCTTCGCGTGATGCGGCGCGGGGCCCTGCTCCTCGACTTGCCGCGCGACGACCTGCACCGCGAGTGGTCGAACCTCACCCACGCGATGCAGCGGATGCGCGATCTGCCGCAAGCCGCCGACCAGGAATACGCGCGCATCGGCGACGCGCACGACGCGGGCCTCGCGCCGATCGTCATGCTCCCGCCGGTGCAGGGGCCGTTCGTCGGCACCGATGCGCGCCCGCGCGTCGCCGTGCTGCGCGAGCAGGGCGTCAACGGCCAGGTGGAGATGGCGGCCGCGTTCGACCGCGCGGGATTCGAGGCGTGGGACGTCCACACGACCGATCTCGCCAGCGGTCGCCATTCGCTGGCCGACTTCGCGGGCATCGTCGCCTGCGGCGGTTTTTCGTACGGCGACGTGCTCGGCGCGGGCGAGGGCTGGGCGAAGTCGATCCTGTTCGACGCGCGTCTCGCCGAAGCGTTCGCGACGTTTTTCGCGCGCCGCGACACGTTCGCGCTCGGCGTATGCAACGGCTGCCAGATGATGAGCACGCTCGGCGATCTAGTGCCGGGGACTTCGCACTGGCCGCGCTTCGTGCGCAACCGGTCCGAGCAATTCGAGGCGCGGCTCGTCCAGGTCGAGGTCCTCGCCTCGCCGTCTCTGTTCTTCCGCGGGATGGAAGGGAGCCGGCTGCCGGTCGCGACCGCGCACGGCGAAGGGTATGCGGAATTTCGCGACAACGCGCATCTCGCCCGCGCGCGTTCGCTCGTGTCGCTGCGCTTCGTCGACGGGCGCGGGCGGCCGACCGAGGCGTATCCGCACAATCCGAACGGCTCGCCCGATGGCATCACCGGGCTCACGACCGCCGATGGCCGGTTCACGATCCTGATGCCGCACCCGGAGCGCGTATGGCGCACCGCGCAACTCTCGTGGGCGCCGCGCGAGTGGGGCGAGGCGTCGCCGTGGCTCGCGATGTTCCAGAACGCGCGCCGGGCGCTGGCGTAAGCTTGGTATCAGGTACGTGGTTCGTACCTGGTACCGGGGGTGACATTCCATGAAGCTTCAGGTCTATTCGATCGACGGGATCACGCCGGTGGTCGACCCAGGGGCGTTCGTGCATCCTTCGGCCGTGCTGATCGGCGACGTGATCGTCGGCCCCGGCTGCTACATCGGGCCTTGCGCGTCGCTGCGCGGCGACTTCGGCCACATCGAAGTGCGCGCCGGCGCGAACATCCAGGACGCATGCATCCTGCACGGTTTCCCCGGCGTGGGTACCGTCGTCGAGGAGGATGGCCACATCGGCCACGGCGCGGTGCTGCACGGTTGCACCGTGCAGCGTAACGCGCTCGTCGGCATGAACGCGGTGATCAACGACAGCGCGGTCGTCGGCGAGTCGTCGATCGTCGCCGCGATGGCGTTCGTCAAGGCGCAGATGGTGATCCCGCCACGGACGCTCGTCGCCGGGATCCCCGCCAAGGTGGTGCGCGCCCTCACCGACACCGAGCTCGCGTGGAAGGTCGAGGGGACGCAGCAGTACCAGACGCTCGCGAAGCGCTCGATCGCCACGATGCGCGCCGTCGACCCGCTGCCCGCGCCCGAGCCGGGACGCAGGCGTCTCGAGCTGCCCGAGCTCCTGCCGCTGTCGGTGCTGAAGGCACGCGGCCGGTAGTTCCTCCGATGGCCGTCGCGACGTCCGCGCTCGCCAACCCGCTCGCCGAGCACGTCTGGCGCACGCGGTACCGCTTCGACGACGAGGCGTCGATCGATGCGACGTTCGATCGCGTCGCCCGCGCGCTCGCCGAAGCCGAGACGCGCGACCGCGAGCGCTGGACGGGCCGCTTCCGCGACGCGCTCGACGGCTTCCGCTTCCTGCCCGGCGGCCGCATCCTCGCCGGCGCGGGGACCGGCCGCCGCGTCACGTTGATGAACTGCTTCGTCATGGGCACGCTCGACGATTCGCTCACGGGCATCTTCAGCGCGCTCGCCGAGGCCGCGGTGACGTTGCAGCAGGGAGGAGGCGTGGGCACCGACTTTTCTCCGCTGCGGCCCAAGGGCACGCGCACCGACGCGACCGGTGGACGCTCGTCGGGCCCGGTCTCGTTCATGCAGCTGTGGGAGCAGATGTGCGCGACGGTGACCGACACGAGCCCGCGCCGCGGCGCGATGATGGGTGTGATGGCCTGCGACCATCCGGACATCCACGCCTTCGTCGCCGCGAAGCGCACCGCGGGCAGGCTCACGCACTTCAACGTGTCGGTGCTCGCGTACGACGCGTTCATGCGCGCGGTCGCCGACGACGGTCGCTGGAAGCTCGCGTTCCCGCTCTTCGGCGCCGAGCGCATGATCCGCGCGCGCGACCTGTGGGACGCGATCGTCGGCGGCGCGTACGCGTCGGCCGAGCCGGGCGTTCTGTTCATCGACCGCATCCGGGCCGAGGACAACCTGTCGTACTGCGAGACGATAAGCGCCACCAACCCGTGCGGCGAGATCCCTCTGCCGCCGTACGGCGCCTGCGACCTCGGTTCGATCAACCTCGCCGCGTTCGTGCGCGATCCCTTCACGCCGCGGGCGCGACTCGACGTCGACGGGATCGCGGCGCTGGTGGCGGTCGCCGTGCGCATGCTCGACAACGTGTGGAGCGTGACGCGTTTCCCGGTGCCGGCGCAAGGCGAGCAGGGTCGATCGTCGAGGCGCCTCGGGCTCGGGATCACCGGGCTGGGCGACGCGCTGGCTATGCTGGGCCTGCGGTACGACGCTGCCGCTGGCCGCGCCGCCGCCGCGGACGCGATGCAGACGATCACCGAATGCGCCTACGCCGCGTCGATCGAGCTCGCGCGCGAGCACGGCGCCTTCCCGCGCTTCGAGCGCGAGCCGTTCCTCGCCGCGCCGTTCGTCGCGCGGCTGCCCGACGAGCAGCGGCGCGGCATCGCGCGCCACGGCCTGCGCAACAGCCACCTGACCGCGATTGCGCCGGCCGGCACGATCAGCGTGCTCGCGGGCGGCGTGAGCTCGGGTGTCGAGCCGATCTTCGCGCTCGAAGGCAGCCGGCGCGTCCGCCAGGAGGACGGGACCTTCGCCGAGGTGTCGACCGCATGCCCGGCGCTGCTCGCGTGGCGCGCCCAGGCCGGCGCGGGCGCGACGCTGCCCGACGCGTTCGTGACCGCGACGGGTATCGGCCCCGAGGCGCAGCTCCTGATGCAGGCGACGCTGCAGCCGCACGTCGACAACGCGATCTCGAAGACCACCAACGTCGGGGCCGACATCGACTACGCGTCGTTCGCGGCGATCTACATGCGCGCGTTCGAGCTGGGCCTCAAGGGATGCACGGTGTTCCGGCCCAACGCCGTCACCGGGTCGATCCTCCGCTAGAATCCAGCGCCGTGGACTCATTGATCACCATTATCGATCCGGCGACGCTCGGCGCGGGTACCGCCATCGTCCTGTTCGTCGCGATCCTCGCATCGCTCGCGCTGGGCCGCCGGCTCGGCCTCCGCGCGATCGCGCGTCACGGCGGGACCGGCATCCCGCCGCACGGCTCGCTGGAAGGCGCGATCTTCGCGCTGCTCGGGCTCCTGATCGCGTTCACGTTCTCGGGCGCGCTATCGCGCTTCGACGAGCGGCGCGCGCAGGCGGTCGCCGAGGCGAACGCGATTGGAACGGCGTGGTTCAGGATTGACTTGCTGCCGGTCGCCGCGCAGCCTCCGGTTCGCGACCCATTCCGCGCGTACGTCGACGCGCGCATCGCCACCTACAAGGCGCTGCCCGACGTGACGGCGGCGCGGGCCGAGGCGGCGCGCGCGTCGAAGCTGCAGAGCCGCATCTGGGCCGAAGCCATTGCGCCATTGCGGTTGCCCGAGACCCGGCCGACCGCCGAAATGCTGGTGGTCCCCGCGCTCAACGAGATGTTCGACCTCGCCACGACGCGAGCCGCCGCCACGATGATCCACCCGCCGGCGATCGTCTTCGCGATGCTGCTCGGGCTGGGGATCGCCGCGGCTCTGCTGGGGGGTTACCAGGCCGCCGCCGACGGGGGGCTGGGCTGGCCGCACAAGTTCGGTTTCGCTGCGATCGTCGCGATCACTGTTTACGTGATTATCGAGATCGAGTTCCCCCGGCTCGGGCTCGTCCGCCTGGACGCGATCGACCAGCTCCTCGTCAACGCGCGCGCGGGGATGAACTAGGGCCTAGAACCCCGCCGCCTGCCCGTCGCGACGCGGATCCGACGCGGCGAGGTATCCGTCGTCCATCTTCACGACGAACTGCCCGGCGCCGAAGTCGAAATAGCTGTCGCTCGTCTGCACGACACGGTGGCCGAGCGCTACGAGTCCCGCGCGCACCGCCGGGTCGATCGACGGTTCGAGGTCGAGCGTGCCTTCGCGGTTCCAGCGCCAGCGCGGCGCGTCGAGCGCGGCCTGCGCGTTCATGCCGTGGTCGAGCATGCGGACGAGCGTCTGCACGTGCCCCTGCGGCTGGATCGGCCCGCCCATCACGCCGAACGCCGCGTACGGCGCGCCGTCGCGCGTGAGGAACCCGGGGATGATCGTGTGGAACGGCCGCTTGCCGCCCGCGAGCGCATTCGGGTGCTGCGGATCGAGCGAGAAGCCCGTGCCGCGATTCTGGAGGCTGATGCCGGTGCCCGGCACGACGACGCCCGAACCGAAGCCCATGTAGTTGGACTGGATCAGCGACACCATCATGCCGTCGGCGTCGCCGGTGGCGAGATAGACGGTGCCGCCCTTCGGCGGCTGGCCGGGACCGAAGTCCTGCGCGCGCGACGCGTCGATCAGGCGCGCGCGCGAAGCGAGGTAGGCGCGGTCGAGCATCGCTTCCGGCGCGACGCGCATGTGGTCGCCATCGGCGACATGCGCATACGCGTCGGCGAACGCGAGCTTCATCGCCTCGATCGCCCGGTGCTGCGCAGCGAGCGAATCGGGCGATTCGCCCGCGAGGTCGAATTCGCGCAGGATGCCGAGCGCCTGCAGCGCCGCGATGCCCTGGCCATTCGGCGGGATCTCGTGGACCGACGTGCCGCGGTAGTCGAGCGCGAGGGTGGTCACCCAATCGCAGGCGTGCGCGGCGAAGTCGTCGGTGGTGTGCGGCGCGCCGTGCGCGCGCGCGTGCGCGACCATCGATTGCGCGAGCGCGCCGCGGTAGAACGATTCGCCCTGCGTGGCCGCGATGCCCGCGAGCGTCTGCGCCATCGGCGGGCAAGCGAACGCCTCGCCGGGATTCGGCGTGCGTCCGTTTCGCAGGAAGTGCTCGGCCCAGCCGAACTCGTGCGGAAGCACGCCCGCGGCGCGGCGCCATTGCGCCGAGATCACCGGCGAGACGATCCAGCCTTCGCGCGCATAGCGCATCGCCGGCTCGAAGAGATCGGCGAACGGCAAGCGGCCGTAGCGCTTCGACAGCGCGACCCAGCCGGACACCGCGCCGGGAATCGTGACCGGCTCCCAGCCGCGTTGCGGCATCTCCGTCTGTCCGGCCAGTCGCGCGAGCGACGCGGCGGCGGGCGCGCGCCCCGACGCGTTGAGGCCGGCGAGCTCGCGGCCGTCCCAGACGATCGCGAATAGATCCGATCCGATGCCGTTCGACACCGGCTCGACGACGGTCAGCGTGATCGCGGTGGCGATCGCGGCGTCGACGGCGTTGCCGCCGCGCGAGAGCATCGACACGCCCGCCTGCGTCGCGAGCGGCTGGCTCGCGGCGACGACGTTGCGCGCCAGCACCGGCTGGCGGCGTGACGGGTAGGGGAGCGACCAGTCGAAAGGGTTCATCGGGAGGGCCTGGACGAGGGGCGTGCACGACCGGGGAACGGCCGTCTCCGGCCCGCTGCACCGATCATCGCACCGGGGACGCCGGCCACGCCAGCGTCCCGGAAGCGGCCCGGGTTCCTTCGCGGACCTCGTGCGTCAGGCCGCCTCTTCCTGGAACGCCTCTTCGCGCGTCTTGCGCACCGCCGGAAGCACGATGATCAGGATCAGGATGCCCGCGACGACCAGCATGCCGAGAGAAAGCGGCCGCGTGAAGAACACGGTGGGGTCGCCGCGCGAGAGGAGCAGCGCGCGCCGCAGGTTCTCCTCCATCAGCGGCCCGAGGATGAAGCCGAGCAACAGGGGCGCCGGCTCGCACTCGAGCTTCACGAACACCCAGCCCAGCACGCCGAACACCGCGGTCATCAGCACGTCGAACACGTTGTTCTGCAGGCTGTAGACGCCGATGCAGCAGAACAGCAGGATCGCAGGGTAGAGCAGCCGGTAAGGCACCTTCAGGAGCTTCACCCAGAGGCCGATCATCGGGAGGTTCAGCACGACGAGCATGCAGTTGCCGATCCACATCGACGCGATCAGCCCCCAGAACAGCTGCGGGTTGCTCGTCATCACCTGCGGGCCGGGCTGGATGCCCTTGATCGTCATCGCGCCGACCATCAGCGCCATCACCGCGTTGGACGGGATGCCGAGCGTGAGGAGCGGGATGAACGACGTCTGCGCACCCGCGTTGTTGGCGCTCTCCGGACCCGCGACGCCCTGGATCGCGCCCTTGCCGAAGCGCGACGGGTCCTTCGCGAGCTTCTTCTCGACCGTGTACGCGGCGAACGCCGAGAGCATCGCGCCGCCGCCCGGCAGGATGCCGAGCGTCGAGCCGATCGCGGTGCCGCGCAGGATCGCCGGGATTACCTCCTTGAACTCCGACCACTTGAGCCAGAGCCCCGACACGTTGTCGGTGAACACCTCGCGGTGCTCGCGGTGCTCGAGGTTGACGATGATCTCGGCGAAGCCGAACAGTCCCATCGCGACGACTACGAAGCCGATGCCGTCGGACATTTCGGGCACGCCGAACGTGTAGCGTTGCAGCCCCGAGTTGACGTCGGTCCCGATGATGCCGAGCAGGAGGCCCAGAACGATCATCGCGATCGCCTTCACGAGCGAGCCGCTCGCGAGCACGACCGCGGCGATCAGGCCCAGCACCATCAGCGAGAAGTACTCGGCGGGCCCGAACTTGAGCGCGAACTCGGCCAGCGGCGGCGCGAACCCCGCGATGACGATCGTGGCGACGGTTCCCGCGAAGAACGAGCCGAGCGCCGCGACCGACAGCGCCTTGCCGGCCTTGCCCTGCCGCGCCATCTGGTAGCCGTCGATGCAGGTGACGACGGACGACGATTCGCCGGGCAGGTTGACCAGGATCGCCGTGGTCGAGCCTCCGTACTGCGCGCCGTAGTAGATGCCGGCGAGCATGATCAGCGCGGACACCGGCGGCAGCGCATAGGTGATCGGCAGCAGCATCGCGATCGTCGGCACCGGCCCGATCCCGGGCAGCACGCCGATCAGCGTGCCGAGCAGCACGCCGACGAACGCGTAGAGGATGTTCTGGAACGTCAGCGCAACGCTGAAGCCGAGCGCGAGGTTGTCGAAAAGCTCCATCGATCAACTCCGGTTCATGAGGAACGCCGGCCAGGTCGGCAGCTGCAGCTGCAGCCCCCATGAGAACGCGGCGACGACGAACGCCGCGGCGAGCAGCGACGCGATCACCGCTTCCTTCCAGCGGAACTCGTGGCTGGCCGTGCTCGCCACCAGGATCAGCAGGATCGTCGAGAGCACGAGGCCGAGCGGAACGACGGTGAGCCCGAAGAGCACGACGCTGCCCAGCACGATCGCGATCGGCTTCAAGGACGGCACCGAGATCGGGGCGCCGTCGCTGCGCAGGCTCTTGAAGATCAGGATCGCGCCGAGCACGATCAGGATGAGGCCGAGGCCGCGCGGAAAGTAGCCCGGGCCCATGCGGGCGGCGGTGCCGACCGGATAGGAGGCGCCGATCGCGATCGCGGCGAGACCGAAACCCGCGAACAGGCAACCGGAGCCGAACTCCTTCGGATTGCGGATCATCGACATGCTTCCTCCTGCGATGGCGACCGATGGTCGTCGTCGCGCCCGGTGTCGCCGGCGCTCTGGCGGCGCCAGGGCGCAACGATACCATCGAAGCCGTGCGCGAGAGGCTCGAAGCGACGTCCGGAAACGCGAAGGGCAGGCTCGGAAGCCTGCCCTTCGTCGATCAGCGTCGGTCGCCGGGATCAAACGCCGTTCTTCGACCTCAGGTCGCGGAAATACCGCTCGAGGTGTTGCGCCTGCATGCGCTGCGCGAGCTGGGGTTTCACCTCGTCGTAGCTCGGCACCTTCGCGTCACGGACGTCCTCGACGAGGATGACGTGCCAGCCGAACTGCGTCTGCACCGGCTGCGGCGTGAACTTGCCCTTCTCGGCCTTCACCATCGCATCCGAGAACGGCTTGACGAAGTTCGCGGGCGCGTTCCAGTCGAGGTCGCCGCCCTTGTCCTTCGAGCCCGGGTCCTTCGAGCGCGCCTTCGCGAGGTCGGCGAACTTCGCGCCCTTCTGCAATTCGACGACGACGTCCTTCGCGTCATCTTCCTTTTCCACCAGGATGTGCGCGACCTTGTACTCCCGGTCGCCGATCTGCGACTTGATCGCGTCGTACTCCTTGCGCAGGTCCGCCTCGGGTACCGGGTTGCTCTTCAGCCAGTCGGCGACATAAGCGCGCACGAGCACCGTCTGCGACGCGAGGTCCATCTGCGTCTTCGTCTCGGTGTTCTTCTCGAGTCCCTTCCTGCGGGCCTCGCGCGCGAGCAGCTCGCGCGTGTTGAGCTCCTCGCGCAGCATCGCACGAAGCTCCGGCGTGTCGGGCTGGCCCTGCGCGACGCGGTCCTTCAACATCATCTCGAACTGCGGCTGCGGAAAGAGCGCCTTGCCCTCGGCGGCCTTCGCGGCGGCGCCGGGCGCGGCCTTGGGCGCCGCGGGGGCCTGCGCCCAGGCGGGGAGGGCGAGCGCCGCCATGACGGCGAGCGCGATCGTGGTGCGGGTCATCGAGCGGTCCTTTCGTTGGGGGAGAAGTATTCGTCGGGCGTGTACGCGCGGATGGCCAGCGCGTGCACCGGGTGCGGGATCAGGTCGCCCAACCGGTCGAGCACCGCCCGGTGACGGGCGAGGCGCGGGGCGCCGGAGAAGCGCTCTGACACGATGGTCAGCGAAAAGTGCCCGGCGCCGCCGGCAGCGCCCGCGTGGCCGGCATGCGCGGCGCTGTCGTCCTCGAGGCCGAGGTGGACCGGCTCGAGCGGGGCGAGGCGCTCGGCGATCAGTCGGGCGACCGCGCTCATGGGCGCGGGACCTTCTCGCGCGGGTCCTGCATGTGCCGCGCGAGCCACAGCCCCTGGCCGACGGCGAACGCGAGCACGAGCCCGATCCCGCCCCACACCTTGAAGTTCACCCAGGTGTCGGTCGAGAAATGGAACGCGACATACCAGTTGGCCACCGCCATCGCGGCGAAGAACGCGACCCACGACCAGGTCACGGTCGTCCAGACGACCGGTGGCAGCGTGACGTCGCGAAGCAGCCCGGCGATGAGGTCGCGTCCGAATGCCAGCTTGCCGGTGGCGAGCACGGCGCCGAACAGCAGGTAGAGCACCGTGGGTTTCCACTTGATGAACGTTTCGTCCTGAAGCAGGAGCGTCGCACCGCCGAACACGACGATGATCGCGAACGAAAGCCAGTGCACGGCCGAAAGCTTGCGCTTCCACGCGAAGAAGGCGATCTGCGCGACCGAGGCCGCGATCGCCACCGCGGTGGCGGCGTAGATGCCCTGCCACTTGTACGCGACGAAGAACAGGATCAGCGGGAAGTAGTCGGCGATGAGCTGCATGGCGGAGCGGTCGCTTTCCGGGCGGCGACCGGGGCCCGGGCGAATCCGGCATTATAGCCGGGACGCCCGATCCCCTTTGCCGGCGCGGGACGAAGGGCCGGCGGGGTTGCCGAGGAGGCGGCGAAAGCGGGCCCACTCGAACGCCGGGCCGGGGTCGGTCTTGCGGCCGGGCGCGATGTCGCTGTGGCCGGCCACGTCCTGGATCGGCCAGTCCCGGCGCAGGCGCCGCACGAGCGCGGCGAGCCGCGCGTACTGTTTTGCCGTGTAGGGGCGCTCGTCGGCCCCTTCGAGCTCGACGCCGATCGAAAAGTCGTTGCAGCGCTCGCGCCCCTTCCAGCGCGACGCGCCCGCGTGCCAAGCGCGCATCGCGCACGGCACGAACTGCACGAGCTCGCCGTCACGCCGGATCAGGAAGTGCGCGGACACGCGCAATGCGGCGATCGCCGAAAAGCTCGGATGCGCGTCCGGATCGAGACGGTTGGCGAAGAGCCGGAAGATCGCGTCGCCGCCGAATTGGCCGGGCGGCAGCGAAATGCCATGCACGACGACCAGCGTGACGTCGCTCGCATCCGGTCGCGCGTCCGCATTGGGCGAGCGCACGTGGCGAACGCCCGCGAGCCATCCGCGGCGGTCGGCGCCGGGCGCGATCGCGCGCGAGCGCGGGGGACGACCGTTCATCGGGCGCGCCGTTCGTCGTCGCCGGCACGCGCCGGCGTCCCCGGCGCCGTCGCGCGATGAGACAATGCCGGCATGGAACTCGTCATCGGGCTGCCAGCGCTCGTCGCGCTCGTCGTCGGATTCGTCGCCGTGCGGCGCGTGATCCTGCGCCGCAAGCGCAGCCTGCAGGCGTACACGCGGACGCGCGACGAGCGGCTGCGCCGCTCGCGCCCCAAGGAGCGCCGCCGCACGTCGCGCGCGGAGATGCGCGCCAACGAGGATCCGACGACGGTCATCGGCGCGATCCGGACGCGCACGCGCAATCCGCAGGACGAAGGCAAGCGCTAGCGCGCCGCTGGCGCATCGCGGCGCAACGGCGTCGTTCGCGCGGGCGCGTCGATCATTTGATGCCGAGCCGCTCCATCCGGTAGCGCATCGCGCGAAACGTGATGCCGAGGAGCTTCGCCGCCGCCGTGCGGTTGAAGCGCGTCTTCTCGAGCGCCTCGTTGATCGCCTGACGCTCGACGCGGTCGAGGTAGTCCTGCAGCGGCCACTTCTCGCCGGGCGGGATCGCCGCGTCCTCCTCGGACTCGTACGGCGTCAGGTGGAGGTCGGCCGCGTTGATCCGCTGCGGGTCCGGGGCGAGCGACAGCCCGCGCTCGAGGATGTTCTCGAGCTCGCGCACGTTGCCCGGGAACGGGTAGCGTTGCAGCGCCGCGTGGGCATCGGCCTCGAGGCGCGCGGGCATGCCGCGCGCGAGGCGCAGGAGGATCGCGTTCGCGATGCCCGCGATGTCCTCCTGCATCTCGCGAAGCGGCGGCATCGCGAGCTCGATCACGTGGAGCCGATAGAAAAGGTCCTGCCGGAACGCGCCCGACTCGACCAGCGCGGAGAGCCGCTTGTGCGTGGCGCTGATGATGCGCACGTCGACCGGTTCCTCGGCGGTCGCGCCGACCTTGCGCACCTTCTTCTCCTGGATCGCGCGAAGAAGCTTCACCTGCATCGCGAGCGGCAGGTCGGCGACCTCGTCGAGGAACAGCGTGCCGCCGTTCGCCGCCTGGAAGAATCCGTCGCGGTCGGCTTCCGCGCCGGTGAACGCGCCCTTGCGGTAGCCGAAGAACTCGCTCTCCATCAGGTTCTCGGGGATCGCGCCGCAGTTGACCGCGATGAACGGTTGCGTGGCGCGCGGGCCGCCGCTGTGGATCTGGCGCGCGGCGAGCTCCTTGCCGCTCCCGGACTCGCCGTTGACGAACACCGGCGCCTGGCTCTTCGAAAGGCGCTCGATCAACCCGCGCACGTGCTCGATCGCGGCCGATTCGCCGAGGAGAGCGCTCGCGATCTGAGTGCCTCCGGACGGCTTGTCCGGCACCTTCAGCGCCTGCTTGACGAGCGCGCGCAGTTGCTCGAGCGCGACCGGCTTCGCGAGATAGTCGAACGCGCCCGCCTTCAGCGCCGCGACCGCGTTCTCGGCGCTGCCGAACGCGGTGATCACGGCGACCGGCACGTCGAGCCCGCGCTGGTTGATGTGCTCGACGACGCGCAGGCCCTCGCCGTCGGGCAGCCGCATGTCGGTGAGGCAAAGGTCGAAGCTCTCGCGGTCGAGAAGCGCGATCGCCTCGGCGACGGTCGACGCGCGCTCGGTGTCGAGCCCCATGCGCGACAGCGTGAGCTCGAGGAGCTCGAGGAGATCGGGCTCGTCGTCGATGACGAGAACCTTCGGTTGGGCGCGGATTTTGCGGGACACGGTCTCTCCTCCGAGGCATTCAGGCGGGCGGCTCGGCCGCGGGAGCGGCCACGGCCACCGAGGCCCGTTTGAGCGTCATCCGGAACTGCGCCCCCGGCGACTTGGGCAGGAGCTCGAGCGTCGCGCCGTTCGCGTCGGCGAGCTCGCGCGCGATGTAGAGGCCGAGGCCGGTGCCTCCCGGCCGCGTCGTGAAAAACGGCTCGAAGATCTGGCCGCGCAGCTCGGCCGGGATGCCGGGGCCGTCGTCGGCGAGCTCGAAGATCACCGCATCGCCCATGTAGCCGGCACGCGCGGCGACGCGCACGCTCGCCTCTTTCTTCTGGCAGTGCTGCCAGGCGTTGCGCACGAGGTTCCAGAGGATCTGGTTGAAGTGGCCGCGGTCGAAGATCACGACGAGCTCGTCGGGCACGATGATCTGGACGCTGCCCGCCGGGATGTTCTCGGCCTGCACGATCTCCTCGCACAGCGAGCGCAGGAACTCCCCGAGCGCGATCGTCTCCGGCTGCTGGCGGTCGCGGCGGTTGAGCTGGAGCACTTCGCCCACGATCCGGTCGATGCGCTTGCTGTTGCTGCGAATCATCGCGAGCAGCCGCAATCCGTCGGGTGCGACCGCGCGGTCCTCTTCCAGGAGTTGCGCCGCCTGGTTGATCGCCGACAGCGGGTTGCGCACCTCGTGCGCGATCGACGCGGTGAGGCGTCCCATCGCGGCGAGCTTCATCTGCTGCGCCTCGGTCTGCGCGCGACCGAGGTCCTCGAGGTAGATCAGCGTGCCGCCGTTGAGCCCGGAGCCGATGCGCACGAGGCGAACGCGCAGCAGGCGCTGCGTCACCTCGACCTTGAAGGGCGGCAGCGCGATCGTGAAGTCGTCCTGCCAGCGGCGCCAGTAGTCGTGCAGCGTCGAGCTGAACTCGGCGAGGCGCATGCCGCCCCGCATGCGGCCGAAGCCGCCGAGGAGGCGCGTCACCTGCGCGTTGTGCCCGCGCACGACGCCGTTGAGGTCGACGACCAGCACGCCGTCCTGCATGTCCTGGATGATGAGGCGGTTGACCTGCTCGAGATTGGCGACGTCGATGCCGCGCTGCGCGGCGAGGTCTTCGGAAGCCTTCGTGTAGCGGCCGAGAGCCACGGCGATGCCGACGGTCGCGAAGTACCCGAAGCCGACGATGCCGGTCTGCACGATCTGCGCGCCGCCGATGCTGCCCTCGATCGCCCGCCACACGTCGAGGCCGAGCAGCACGACCGACGCGAGCGCGGCATGGAAGAACGCCGTCTGCGTGCGCAGCAGCCACCCGCTCGCCGCGAGCTGCGGGAACAGGAGGATCGGGATCGGCGCGACCGTGTTCCCGCCGGCGATGATGACGAGCGACAGGAAGAAGATGTCGCCCACGAGAAGCGCGAGCGCGAGGTTCGGCAGCGACAGCGGCAGCCGCTCCATCTGCACCCAGGCGAACGCGGCCAGCCCGAACAGGAAGTAGAGCGCGGTGCCGGTGATGAACGCGTTGGGGGTGATCGCCCCGATGCCCTTGAGGTCGACGAGGAGCGCGATGCCGAACAGCGCGGCGCCGCACACCGAGCGGTAGAGCCCGATGATCCACAGGATGCGGCGGCCCGACTCGGTGAGCGAGAGCGGAAGAGGCGGGGGCTCGAACGGCGGGATCGCCGGCGCGGGTTCGGGCGGGACGTTCATCGCGGCAGCGCGCAGTCGTTCTCGCGGCAACGAAACGCTTCGCCGGTCCGGACCGCCTCGGAGCGCGGAAGGAACACGCCGCAGCGTTCGCAGCGGACCATCGGGCCGGCCACCCCCGCCGCCTTGTCCCGCTCGCGCCGCTTCTTCGCCTGCGCCGCGCCGACGAGGCGTACCGCGAACAGGATCGCGAACACGACGACGACCCAGAAGACGACCTTGCCCATGGTTTTCCTACAGCACCTTGCCCGGGTTGAGGATACCCGCAGGATCGAGCGCCGCCTTGATGCGCCGCATGACCGCGAGCTCGAGCGGCGCCTTCGTGCGCTTCAACTCGCCGCGCTTCAGCTGCCCGATGCCGTGCTCGGCCGAGATCGAGCCGCCGCGCGCGGCCACGAGGTCGTGGACGATGCGCTGCGCGCGCTCGAGCGCCGAAGGCGCGACGAACGCACTCGCGTCCTCACCCGCCGGCGCGGAGAGGTTGTAGTGCAGGTTGCCGTCGCCGAGATGCCCGAACACGACGAAGCGCGCGCCGGGGAACGCGGCCGATAGCGCGCGCCCGGCGGCATCGAGGAACCCAGGGATCGCCGACACCGGCATCGCGATGTCGTGCTTGAGGTTCGGCCCCTCCCGGCGCTGCGCCTCCGAGATGTTCTCGCGCGCTGCCCACAACGCCGCGGCCTGCGCGAGCGATCGTGCAACCGTCGCGTCGCTCACGACGCCGCGCTCGGCCGCGGTGCCGAGCAGCGCCTCGACGCGGTCGGCGAGCGTCGCGTCGTCGGCGCCGTCGTCGGCCTGCACGAGCGCGTACCACGGGTGCCCGGGCAGCGCGTCGGGCGTGCCCGGATGGTGCTTGCGCGACAACGTGAGCGCCACGTCGCTCATCAGTTCGAAGCCGACCAGCCGATCGCCGAGCGCCTGCTTCGCATGGCGCAGCAGCGCGACCGCGTCGCCGACGCTCGCGAGCGCGGCGAGCGCCGTCACCTGCGTGCGCGGCGCCGCGACGAGCTTCAGCACCGCGGCGGTCACGATGCCGAGCGTGCCCTCGGCGCCGATGAACAGCTGCTTGAGGTCGTAGCCGGTGTTGTCCTTGCGAAGCGCGCGCGCGAGGTCGAGCACGCCGCCGTCGGCGAGCACCACCTCGACGCCGAGCACGAGGTCGCGCGCGTTGCCGTAGCGCAACACCGCGGTGCCGCCGGCGTTGGTCGCGAGGTTGCCGCCGATCGTGCATGATCCTTCGGACGCGAGCGACAGCGGGAACGCGAGCCCGGCCTCCCGAGCGACCGCCTGGACCGCGGCGAGCGTGACGCCGGCCTCGGCCGTCATCGTCGCGTTCTCCGGATCGACGGCGCGCACGCGGTTCATGCGCACGAGCGACAGTACGACCTCGACGCCGGACGCGTGCGGCGTGCCGCCGCCGACGAGGCCGGTGTTGCCGCCCTGCGGGACGACCGCGACGCGGCTCTCAGCGCACGCGGCCACGATCGCGGCGACCTCGGCGGTGGTCGACGGGCGCACGACGGCGCGCGCGGCACCGCGATAGCGGCCGCGCCAGTCGGATAGGTAGGGAGCGACGTCCGCGGCGCCGGTGAGGACGTGCTCCCGACCGACGATGCTGGCAAGCCGCGCGAGCAAGGTTGCGCCGGGGTCCGCCATGGGACAGCATAGTAGCCGAATCCCCCTCCCGACGCTCCGAAGCGAGACGATGACCAAGCCTCCCGACGACACCCCGGCCTCCGGCGCGTTCCCGACGCCGCAGCAGGCGCTCGAGTTCATGCAGAAGATGTGGAATCCGCTCGGCGTCCCGATGCCGGGTTTCGGCTTGCCGGGCGCGGCGACCTCGCCGGCGGCGGGCGGCATGCCATTCCCGCATCCGGCGATGATGTTCGCGGCGATCGACCCGGCCGAGGTTGACCGCAAGATCGGCGAACTGCGCGTCGTCGAGAACTGGCTCGCGATGAGCCTTGCGATGATGCAGATGAGCATCCGGACGCTGGAGCTGCAGAAGGCCTCGCTCGAGGCGATGCGCAGTGCGGCGCCGGCCGGCGGTCGCGGGAAGGGAGCGGACCGATGATCACGCTCTACTACGGCTCCGGGTCCCCGTACGCGTGGCGCGTGCAGCTCGCGCTCGAGGCGAAGGGCGTTCCCTACGAGCGCAAGGTGCTGTCGTTCTCGGCGGGCGACACGCGCAAGCCCGAGTTCGTCGCGATCAATCCGCGCCATCGCGTCCCGACGATCGTCGACGGCGACTTCACGCTCTACGAGTCGAACGCGATCGTCGAGTACCTCGACGAGGCGTACGCCGGCCGTGGTCTGGCTTTGTTTCCCGGCGACGCGCGAACGCGCGCGACGGTGCGGCGCCTGATCAGCGAGGCCGACAGCTACACGACCGAGGCGACCGACGCCGTCGCCGACCTGCTGTTCGGCGTCGAGCCCGAGGAGCGCGACGCGGCGAAGATCGAAGAGGCACGTGCCGCCGTGAAGGAGGAGTTCGCGTTCATGGCGCGCTACCTCCACGGCGATTTCCTCGTCGGCCCGCTCTCGGCCGCGGATTTCGCGCTCACCCCGGCCGTCGCTTTCATGTTCCGCTGCCAGCAGCGCGTACCGTCGTTCGATGCCGCGTCGCTGCTTCCGCCCGCGCTGGTCGCGTGGAAGGGACGGATCGACGCGCTTCCCTATCTGGGCGCGACGTTGCCGCCGCATTGGAAGGCGTGACACTCCGGGAGGCGCGATGAAGCTCACGAGCACCGCATTCGGCGATGGCGCGGCGATTCCCGCCGAGCTCGCGTTCGGCAAGCCGGACGCCAAGCGGCACGTCGCGCTTTCGGACAACCGCAATCCGGACCTCGCGTGGAGCGGGGCGCCGGGGGGCACGCGCTCGTTCGCGGTGCTGTGCATCGATCCGGACGTGCCATCGCGCGGCGACGACGTGAATCGCGAGGGCCGCACGGTGCCGGCGACGTTGCCGCGCGTCCCGTTCGCGCATTGGGTGCTCGTCGATCTCGCGCCGTCGATCGTTTCGATCGCGCGCGGCGCGCATTCGAACGGGGTGACGACGCGGGGAAAGCCGGGGCCGGCGGCACCGCTGGGCGCGCGCCACGGCATCAACGACTACACCGGCTGGTTCGCGGACGACCGCGACATGGCGGGCGACTACTACGGCTACGACGGCCCTTGCCCGCCGTGGAACGACGCGATCGCGCACCGCTACGTGTTCACCGTCTACGCGCTCGGCGTGGACCGGCTCGCGGCGGTCGACGGGCGCTTCGGCGCGAAGGAGGCCGAGCGCGCGATGGCCGGGCACGTGCTCGCGCAGGGCTCCCTCACCGGGCGCTACACGCTCAATCCCGCGGTGAGGCTCTGACGCCGCGGACGGCCGTCGACCGCGCTAGTCGGGCGGCGGCGCGAAGCCGGCCACGCCCGCCTGCCACAGCAGGAACGCGAGCACGTCGGTCGTCTCGTCGACGATCGCGTCGAGCGTCGCGTCGTTGCCGTGGCCGCCGGCGAAGTCGGTGCGCAGCAGCACCGGATTGCCACTGCCTCCGGGCGCCGCGCCGATCGACTGGAGCCGAGCCGCCATCTTGCCCGGATCCCAGGGGAGCACGCGCGGATCGTTGTAGCCGGCGGTGAAGAGGACCGCCGGGTATGCGGCGCCCTCACGCGCGTTCGCGTACGCGCTCATCGCGACGAGCGTGCGATAGCCGTCCTCGGTCGCGACGCTGCCGAATTCCTCGACGTTCGCAGGTCCGGTCGCGGCGAGCTCGCCACGCACCGCGTCGTGGAACCCGACCTCGCTCACGATCGCGTGGAAAAGATCGGGCCGCGCTTCCATCGCGTTGACGACGGCGAGCCCGCCCGCGCTGGCGCCGCGGATCGCGAGCTTCCGCCGATCGGCGTGGCGATCGGCCACCAGGTGCTCCGCGCATGCGACGAGATCGAGCCAGCTGTTCGCCTTCCGCGCCTTCTGCCCGGCGAGATGCCATTCGGGGCCGTGCTCGCCGCCGCCGCGCACGTGCGCGACCGCGTAGATGCCGCCGCGGTCGAGCCATGCCTTCATCCATGGCCGGAACGCAGGCTCGAGCGCGTAGCCGTACGCGCCGTAAGCGACGACCAGCGCCGGAGCGCGGCCGTCGCGCGCGGCCGCGCGCGGCGCGACGATCGTCATCGGCACCCGGACGCCGTCGTGGCTCGCGACCTCCACGCGCGTCACCGCGACGTCGCCGAACGACACGGTGGAGCGCGCGAGAATCGGCGTGCGCGTCACCGCGCCCGAGAGCGGCGCGACCGTGAAATACCCTGGCGGCTCAGTCCAGCCCGACAGGCGCACCCAGGCGCCCGGATGCAGCGGGTCGACGACGAGGTCGGAGACAGACCCCGCGAACGGCAGCGCGATTTCGGTCGAGCGCGCGACGCCCGCGAGCTTAGGAAGCGCGGCCGGCGCGGGCTTGCCCCTGCTGCGCCGCGCCGGGGGCATGCTCACGATCCTGACGTTGAACTCGAGGCGCAGGAGGCGCGCCTCGCCCACGTCGCGTGCATGCACGTACAGCGCATCCCTGGCGACGGCGAACGCGGCGAGGATCGCCGCGCCTTGCGGCAGCACGACCTCGGCCCCCTCGACGCGGTACGGCAGCGACGACTTCAACGACCAGCGCAGCAGCCGGAAACGCGGCGCGTCCTCGCTCGTGCGCAGGTACAGCCACTCGCCGCGCAGGTCGACATCCTCGACGCGCTGGGCGCGATCGACGACCTTGCGCCACGGCGTTTCGGGCCCTCGCAGCAGCGTGAGCGGAACCGCGAACACCGTGAGCTCGCGCGCGACGCCGTGGCGCACGATCCCCAGCGCCCACGACGAGACCGGCGAGACGAACACCTCGGGCAGGTCGTTGGGGCCGATCGGCAGTCCCGCGCCGACCGTGCGCCCCATGACCGCGACGTCGGCGCCCGGCACCGCATCGCGGAACTCGCGCATGCGCACCGCCGCGTCGCGGTACTTGTCGGCGGGATCCGCGTCGGATGGAAGGTCGCGCGCCTGCCGGTAGTAGAGGACCGCCGAGTCGAAGCGCCACGCGAGCGCGCCGAAGTCCGCGCGCGGGATCGGCGCGCCGACTTCGTTGCCGCTCTCGACATCGATCACGTGCACCGTCGACGCCTCGCGGCCGCCGAGCGATACCGCCGCGGCGACCAGGCGCCCGTTCGGCGCAGGTAGGTAGTAGTCGATCGCGGCGGCTTCGGAAGGCGTGCGAAAGCGAGAGGGATCGAGCACGACGCGCTCGGCCCCGTCGACGCCGTTGCGCAGGACGAGTCGGTAGGACGGTGCGCCGGCCTCGCGCCGAAGCGCGAACACGCGGTCCCCCGCGCGCTTGACATCCGAGACATCGGCGTTCGCGGACAGGAGCGACGCGATCTCGGCGCGGAGTGGAGCGCGTCCCGGAAGCGCGTCGAGCCGTGTCCTCGCGTAGGCGTTCTGCGCTTCGAACCAATCGCGTGTCGCGGCCGACTCCGTGTCCTCGAGCCAGCGGTAGGGATCCGCCGTGAACTCGCCGTGGTAGGACTCGACGACCGAGTCGACCGGGGTTTCCGGCGGCGGCTCGACGGCGGCCGCGACCTGCCACGAAATCAGGCACGCGGCAACGGCGCACCCGCGCGACCATCGCCACGCGCTGGCGTCGGCGCATCCGACAACGTCCAGCCGCGAACTCAGGCGAGCCATCGGTCGCGCCGTGCCACGGCGTCCGGCGCCGCCGCGTCATCGAAGGCGAGCCACGCCGTATCCTCGGGCGCTGCTCCGAGCTCCAGCGTCGCCTCGATCAACTCGTCCCGGCGGAACGCGTGGACGGCGATGCGATCGCCGGGCTGCGCGTCGCGCGCATAGGCGTCGATGCGATCGGTCGATGCCTTGAGGCCATCGAGCGCGACGAGCGTGTCGCCGGCGGCGAGTCCCGCGCTCTCGGCAGCGCCGTCCGCGAACACGTGCTGCAGCTTGAGGTCCGCGCCGACGGTCGCTCCGAACGAGACGCGAGGCATCTCGCCGTCGCCGCGTTTTCCACCGCGATCCTTGATGCCCTGCGACGTCCGCAACCGCAGCGCGATGCCGTGCGTGGCGAGGAGCTCCGCGAGCGGCAGCTCGTCGGTTCCCTCGACGTACGCGTCGAAAAATGCATCGAGGTCGCGACCGGCGATCTGCGCGGCGAGGCGGCGCACGCCGTCCTCGGGAACGCCGACGCCGGTCTCGCCATGCAGGCGCCACAGTTCGCGCATCAGCGCATCGAGCGAGCTGCCGTGGTTGCGCAGCGTGAGGTCGAGCGCGAGCGCGACGAGCGCGCCCTTCGCGTAGTAGCTGACCGACGCGTTCGGCGTGTTCGCGTCGGGCCGGTAATGCTTGATCCAGGCGTCGAAGCTCGCGGCCGCGACGCTCTGGACGGCGCGGCCCGGCGTGCGCAGCACCGTGGTGGCGGTACGTCCGACCAGCTCGAGCCAGCTTTCGGCCCCGATCACGCCGCTGCGCAGGAGCGCGAGGTCGTCGTAGTACGAGGTGATGCCCTCGAACGCCCAGAGCTGGCGCGTATAGGCCTCGCGCGTGAGGTCGAATGGCACGAACGCGGCGGGCTTGATGCGCTTGACGTTCCAGCTGTGGAAATACTCGTGGCTCGCGAGCCCGAGGAAGCCGCGGTAGTCGTCGGTGACGCGCGCGACGCCCGGTGCGGGCAGGTCGCGACGCGAGCACAGGAGGCTCGTGCTCGTCCGATGCTCGAGCCCCCCGTAACCCTCGCCGACCGCGGTGACCTGGAACAGGTAACGATCGAATGGCGCGCGCGAGTCGGGCGCGTCGCCGAAGAGGTCGCACTGCCACTGGCAGATGCGCGCGAGGTCGCGCGCGAGGCGCTCGCCGTCGAAGCGCGCGCGCCCGCTGACGACGACGTCGTGGGAGGCGCCGCCCGCCTCGAACGCGACGTGCTGGAAGTCGGCCATCTCGACCGGGTGGTCGATCAGCTCGTCGTGGCTGGCCGCACGGTAGCGGCCGAATCCCCACGGCGCCGCGCCGTCGCGCGCGAGTGTCGTCGCCACGCGCCAGCGCGCGCCTTCCGCGTGCACCGGCGCGACGAGGTCGATCGTGCACGGCGCGCCCGCGCGCCCTTGCGGCAGCAGGAAGACGTTGGCGCCGTTGACGTATCCGCGCGTCGCGTCGAGGTACGAGGTGCGCACCGACACGTCGTACGCGTAGACGTCGATCGTCACGGTGAGCGGACCCACGCACGGCGCGGCGCGCCACGTGTCCTTCGCGACTTTGTCGAGCCGCACGGGACCGCCCGGCGTCTGCGCGCGCGCCGCGACGACATGGCGGGCGAACTCGCGGATCAGGTAGCTGCCCGGGATCCACGACGGAAGCACGAAGCGTTGGCCGTCGGGAGCCGGGTCGTCGACCGTGCAGTCGACCTCGAACAGGTGGGCCGAAGGGCGGCGCGGAGCGATGCGGTAGCGGATCGGTGTCAACGAAGCGGCTTCACGGAGTCGATGCGACGCGTAGCGCCGTCGACCCGCGCCACGTGCGACGATCCGCCCGCGGGTCCTGCGCGATTATAGTGCAAGCCGACCGTGAAGCCGGGCGCCCGGGCGTCCTCCCACGACCGCAGCTCGGGGTCGGGGGGGCGCGTCGGTACAATCGAGTCCCTGGCTGCAGCTCCTTCGCGCGCCACGCCATGACCGACCTGCCGCTCCTCGCCGCCATCACCGCCGTCTGGGTCTACTGGGTCATCGTCGGCGCGATGTCGTGGCGCGTGCGGCGACGCACGCGGCGCCTCGCGGGTGTCGTGCCCGAGCAGAAGCTCGAGAAGCGCCTTTGGACCGTGTGGGTGCCGATGGTGGCGCTGTGGATGGCGCTCCCGATGATCGCGCTCCACAGCCGCACCGCGCCGCTCAACGTCCCGGAGTGGGCGCGCGAGGGCGTCTACGCGAACGTGCGCGGTGTCGCTGCGATCGTCGCCGTGCTGGCGCTCGTCGCGACGATCGAATGCTGGAAGCGGATGGGGAAGAGCTGGCGCATGGCGGTCACGCCGGGTGAGCGCACCGAGCTCGTCACGACCGGCCTCTACCGGTCGATCCGCCATCCGATCTACGCGCTGTCGATCCTGCTGTCGACCGCGACCGCGGTCGTGCTGCCGACCTGGCCGATGATCGCGGTCGCGCTCGTGAACGCGACGCTCGTCAACCTGAAGGCGCGCAACGAGGAGCGCCACCTGCTCGCGATGCACGGGGATGCCTATGCCGCGTACCTGGCCGGCACCGGCCGCTTCCTGCCCCGGCTCTTCGCCCCGCGCTAGCGGCGGCGCGCGGCCGCTCGCCGCGTTCGTCGCCGCGCTCGCGCTCGGCGCGCCGGCGCGTGCCGCGGACCTGGCGACGCTCGACTGCGCGCGCGCAGAACGGCTGACCGCGTCCGCACTCCCCGCCGAACGCGCGCCGCATGTCGTGCTGCTGCAGGGATCGCTCGGCATCGTCACGACGGTGCCGCTCGGCGCGTTCCTCGCGGCGATGGGCTATCCGGCGCATGCGCTCGTCGATCCGCATGGCGGTGCGATGACCACCGACAGCGATGTCGACGGCGCGACGCTCGCCGGCGCGCTCGCCTGGTGGCACGAGCACGACGGCGTGCGTCCGATCGTGATCGGGCACAGCAAGGGCGGGGGCGTCGTGATCGAGACGTTGCGCGCGCTCGCCGGCGCACGCGGCGACGCGCTCGCGATCGTCGATCCGGCGACGCTCGCCGCGGAACCGCGGACCCGCTACGTCGATCCAGTGAGCGGGGAATCGCGCCGCGTCGTCGACCTCAAGGTCCCGCTCGCGGCGGCGATCGCGACCGGCCGGATGCCGCGCGTGCTGCGGGGCCAGTTCGAGCTCGCGCGCGTGCTGCGCGACATCCCCGACAGCGTCGAGCACTTCGTCGGGTTCGCGATTCCCTTCGACCCGATCGCAGGCACGTTCGCCGGCGACGAGGATCCGTACCGCGCGATCGGCTCCGCGGACGTGCGCAACGTCGTGCTGCCCGCGATCACGAGCCACATCGGAGCGCCGAGCACCGGGCACCTCGCCGCGGATCCCGCGACCCGGGCGTGGATCGAGCGCTATCGGCCGGGAGCCGGCGAGCCGCCGCCCGAGGCGGCCGACACGACCAATCTCGCGCTGGCCGCCGAGTTGTGGTACGCGATCAAGCGTGCATGGTGCGGCGAGGCGCAACGCGTCGCGCGCGGAGGCAAGCCGGGCTAACGATGGCGGGCGCGCTCAACCTCTTCCAGGCGACGATGCTGCGCTGGCGCTCGCGCCATCCGTACAACGCGGCGCACGCCGCGCGCGTTGCGCTGCCGCTCGACGCGGACAAGCTGCGGGCCACGATCGCCACCGCACTCGCGGAGACCGGCCTCACCGGCTTCACGCTGGATGCGCGGCGCGGCCGCTACGCCTGGCGCGGAGGCCCCGCTACGGTCGCGCTCGCCGTGGCCGATCCCGCCTCCGACGTGAATGAAGCGCTGCGCGAGGCGATCGAGCGGTCGCTCGAACGGGTATTCGTGTCGGATGGCGCCTACACGCCATTCGCCTTCGAGGCGATACCGGACGGCGCCGGATTCTGGCTTCTTGTCGCCTACGACCATCTGGTCGCGGGGGGGGACTCGGCGGTGACGCTGCGAGGGGGGATTTGCGCGGCCTACGCGAACGGGGAAACGCTTCCCAGGCTCGAGCGCCATCCGCCGCGCTTTCGTCGGATGGTCGCGCGTCATCCGCTGCAAGTCGCGCGCGCGCTCGCCGACATGCCGCGCATGGCGCTGAACGCGCGCCGCGCGCGCCGGCCGCCCGGGCTCGAGATCCCGACCGGCGTGAACGCGTTCGTGATGGCGCAATTGGGCCCCGCCGTCGCGGAGGGGGTAGCGCGCGCGGCCGAGCGCTTCGAAGCGACTCGCAACGACGTGCTGATGGCGGCGCTGATCCGCGCGGTCGCCGGCCTCAAGCCTCCACCGTCCCCGGGTGCGCGCCGCTTCGAGATCGCGGTCGCGTCGGTGATCAACATCCGCAGCGATTGCGCGGCGCCCGCATCGCAGACGTTCGGCCAGTTCCTGTCGTCGTTCCGCGCCGCGTACCCGCATCCGGAAGAGGCGACGCTCGAAGCGGTCGTGCGCGCCGTGCATGCCGAAAGCCGCGATCTGCGCAAACGCCGCCGCTACCTGCGCTCGCTGATCGCGATCGCGCTCTCCGGCATCGCGTGGCGCGTCGTCCGCGACGCGCGACGCGACTCGATCTACGGCAAGCACTACCCGGTGTGGGCGGGACTCACGACGCTCGTCGTCCCGGGGCTGTGGAACGCGCTCGCGCCCGGCGCGGATCGCGCGCCCGACGCATACCGGCGCGGTGTTTCGACCGGCCCGCTCGCGCCGATCGTCGTCGCCGCCACCTTTACCGGGTCGTCGCTCGAGCTCGGCGTATCCTTCCGGCCTGCGGCGGTGCCCGCCCCGGACGTGCACGCCGTGCTCGCCCGACTCGTCGCCAGCCTGGAAGCGTTGTCATGATCGCTCGCCCATCCTCCCTCTTGACCGCCTCGGTCGCGTTCGCGGCCCTTTGCGCGGGCTGTGCGCTGCAACCGGTGCCGGTCGACGTGCTTGCGCCCCGCGCGGGCGAATTCACGGTTCTGAAGGCGCGCGCGCCCGACCGGGCGCTCGGGGACCGCATCCTCGCGCTCGACCCGGATCGGGTGAGCGCGCGCGACGTGGCCGAGGTGCTCTCGAAAGCGCCGGCGCCGCGGATGATGCTCGTGCACGGCGGCATCTACCCGGTCCATCTCGCGATGACCTCGTTCGGCACGTACCTCGCCGAGATGGGTTATCCGGAGGCGAAGATCCGCGATCCGGCGAGCGGCGACTGGTCGTACAGCCCCTACACGAGCACCGCGCGCCTGGCGGGCATCGCCGCATGGCACTACGAGCAGGACGGGCTGCGCCCGATGGTCATCGGCCACAGCCAGGGCGGACTCTACGTGGTCAAGATCCTGAAGGAGCTCGCGGGGACCTACCACGACCACATCCCGGTGTGGAACCCGGTGACCGACCAGCCGGAGTCCCGCGAGACGATCGTGGACCCGCTGACCGGGCGCGAGCGGCCGGTGATCGGCGTGTCCGCGTGCTTCGCCGCCGCCCTCGGCGCGGGAGGATGGGCGCTGGTGCTCCCGAACCAGTGGGACGATTTCGCCAACCTGCGGAAGATTCCGGATACCGTCGAGGCGTTCACCGGCTATTTCATCGAGCTCGATCTCTTCGCCCTGTCGTTCCCGGGCAATCCGCTCGACGTGCCCTATGTTTCCAGCGGCACGGCGAAAGTGCGCAACGTGACGTTGCCAGCCACGGTCAACCACGTGTTCGTGCCGGTCACCCACCAGCTCGTCGACGATCCGAAGGCCCGCGCGTGGCTCGACGACTACGTGCCCGATCGCGCCGGCGCTCCGGAGGCGCCGGACCTCGTGGGCGGCAGCCTCTTGTGGGCGGCCGACATCTGGTACAGCATCAAGCAGCACTGGACGATCGAGCTGCAACGGATGGTGCGGGCACGTCGCGCGGCCTTGGGGGGCTAGCGCGAGGCGGTTAGAATGGCGGCCTTCGCGGCGCCCATGGTCCTCCCTCGCGCGGCGACGCCCCCGAACCCATTCGCCGCTCCTTCCGCCCCGATGCAAGGCCCCCTCGCAGGCAAGGTCGCGCTCGTCACCGGCGGCGCGCGCGGCATTGGCCGGGCGACCGCGCTGAAGCTCGCATCGGCCGGCGCCGATATCGCGATCAACTACTACAACAGCCACGACGAGGCGGAAGCGCTTGCCGGCGAGGTGCGCGCGTTCGGCCGCCGCGCCGCGACGATGCAGGGCAGCGTCGGCGATCCGGAGAGCGTCGACGAGCTGTTCGCGGCGTTCGACGCGGCGTTTTCGCGGCTCGATATCGTCGTGTCGAACGCGGCGTCGGGCGTTCTGAAGCCCGCGATGGAGATGAAGCTCAAGCACTGGCGCTGGTGCATGGAGATCAACGCGTTCGCGCTCGCGCTCCTCGCGCAGCATGCGGCGCCGCGGATGAAGGAAGGCGGCCGCATCGTCGCGCTGTCGAGCCTCGGCGCCTACCGCGCGATCCCGAACTATGGCTTCGTCGGCGCGTCGAAGGCGGCGCTCGAGGCGCTCGTGCGCTCGCTCGCGCAGGAGTTGGGCCCCACGGGGATTCGCGTGAACACGGTCAACGCCGGCGTCGTCGACACCGACGCGCTCGCCTATTTCCCGAATCGCGAAGCGCTGCTCGCCGAGTACGCGGCGCGCACGCCGGCCGGACCGACGCTCACGCCCGCCGACGTCGCGAACGCGATCTACCTGCTGTGCCTGCCCGAGGCCGACAAGATCAACGGCACGACGCTGTTCGTCGATGGCGGGTTCGCGGTGTCGGGATGAGCGCCGTCGTTTCCGGCCTCCACGGCAAGACGGCGATCGTGACCGGCGGCAGCCGAGGCATCGGCCGCGCGATCGTCGAGAGGCTGGCGGCCGACGGCATGGACGTCACGTTCTACTACGCCGACAACACCGAGGCGGCGGACGCTGTCGTCGCGCAAGCGCATGCGTCGGGGCAATCGGTACGCGCCGACCGCGTCGACATCCGCGACGCGTCCGCGTGCGTCGAGGCGGTCGAGCGCGTGATCGAGCGGCGCGAGCGCATCGACCTCCTCGTCAACAACGCGGGGGTCATCCGTGATAACCTGCTGGTCGCTCTCGAGCCGGCCGACGTCAAGGCGGTGCTGGATACCAACGTGACGGGCCTCTTCAACGTCACGCGCGCGGTGGCTCCCCACATGACTTCCCGGCGCTCGGGCCGCATCGTCAACCTGAGCTCGGTCGCCGCCACGCGCGGGGGCCGCGGCCAGTCGAACTACGCGGCGAGCAAGGGCGCGATCGAAGCATTCACGCGCGCGCTCGCGGTGGAGCTCGGGCCGCGCCACATCCGCGTCAACGCGGTGGCGCCCGGCGTGATCGACACAGAGATGTCGAAAGAAGTGCGCGAGCTCGCCGGCGACGAGGCGCTGAAGCGCATCGTGCTTCGGCGCTACGGCACCGTAGACGAAGTCGCGCATGCCGTGTGGTTCCTCGCGAGCGACCTCGCGGCCTACGTGACCGGCACAGTGCTGCACGTGGACGGCGGTTTCAAGATGGAGTGACTGAAGATGGCGGACATCAGCCAGCAGGACATCGACGCGATCTTTCCGAAGGTCACGGCCACGATCGCCGACGCGCTCGGATGCGACGAGGGCGACATGAAGCGCGACAGCTCGCTCATCAACGATCTCGGCGCCGAGTCGATCGACTTCCTCGACCTCGTGTTCCGGCTCGAGCGCGCGTTCAAGATCAAGATCCCCCGCGGCAAGATCGTCGAGGATTCGCGCGGCGAGCTCTCCGAGTCCGAGTTCGAGCAGAAGGGACTCGTGACCGAGCGCGGCCTCGCGCAGCTGAAGGAATTCCTCTCGGAGGTGCCCGCCGACCGGTTTCGCACGCCGCTGAAGGTCGCCGAGATCCCGCGCCTGTTCACGCCCGAGACGTTCTGCAAGCTCGTGATCCGCGCGCAGAAGGCGGCGGCCCCGGCGGGATGACCTCCGGACGGCGCGAGCGTCGTTCGCCTCGCAGCGTGCGCGGCGCGCCCGGGGCGGATCCCGTAGCGCCGCGACGCGCGATCCCGCGATGAACGGCCGCTTCGCCGCGTTTTCGTTCGTCGATCGCATCCTCGCCCACGATCCCGCGGCCACCGTGCGCGGACGCTATGCGATTCCCGCCCGGGCCACGCGCTTTCCCGCGAGCCTCGCGGCCGAGGCCGTCGGCCAGCTCGCCGCTTGGGCCGCGATGAGCGCGCTCGACTTTCGCGTGCGCCCGGTCGCGGGCCTCGCCGGGGAGACGCGATTCGTTCGCGCGTTCGGCCCCGGCGACACGCTCGAACTCGAAGTGACGATGGAAAGCGCGACCGCGACCGACGTCGCCTACCATGGCCGCGCGCTCTGCGCGGGCGAGCCCGTGCTGACGCTCGAGCACGCGCTCGGCCCGATGCTGCCGGTCGGCGATTTGGACGATCCCGACGCGATGCGCGCCGATTTCGAAACCCTCAGGCGTGCCGGTGCGCCGGCTGCCCGCTTTCGCGGCGTGGCGGCGCCGGCGCTCACGCTCGACACGGTCGAGACCGGGAAGCGCGCGCGCGGAAGCCTCGTGATTCCCACCGAAGCGCCGTACTTCGCCGACCACTTCCCGCGCAAGCCGGTGTTCCCGGCGACGCTCCTGATGGATGCGCTCGGCATGCTCGCCACGGCCGCCGCCGGCGACGACGCGCGCGTGACCGGGATGCAGGACGTGAAGGTCCGCGCGTTCATGCCGCCCGGAGAAACGCTCGCGGTGTCGGTGGAGCTGGACGACCGCGACGGCGAGCTCGCCGGGCGGGTCGTCGCGAAGATGAACGGCAAGCCGGTCGCCACTGCGCGAGTGCGCCTCGCGAAGGACGCGCGATGACGGGCGCCGTCGCCAAGCGGCTGGCCTGCGGGAGGCGTCCTTGAAAAAAAAGCGCGTAGCCATCACCGGCCTCGGCCTCGTCACGCCTGCGGGCAACGACGTCGCGTCGACCTGGGCGACGCTGCAATCGGGCCGCAGCATGGGAGCGCCGATCACGACCTTCGACGCGACGGGATTCTCGACGCGCATCGCCGCCGAAGTGAAGGGATTCGATCCGCGCGAGGTCATCGACGACCGGCGCCTTCTCAAGTTCGCGAACCGCGCGCTCGCGTTCGCGATCGCCGCGGCCGACCAGGCGATCGCCGATGCGGGCGTGCGCCCGACGCCCTCGACGAGCGCGCGCTGGGGGCTGTCGGTCGGCACCGGCATGCAGGGCATGGGGTGGCCCGAGCTCTCGTCGCTCGCGCTCGCCGCCGGAGAGAACGACGACGTCGATCCGGTGCGTCTCCTTGCGAGCGACACCGGCCGCGACCCGATGGTGTTCTGCCGCGCGCAGTCGACCGCCGGGCTCGCGCTGCTCGGGCGCCGCCATCGCATCGGCGGCTACGCGACCAGCGTGCACACCGCGTGCGCGTCGGGCGGTCA
>JBDTNO010000003.1:0-41404 GCA_039933715.1 Betaproteobacteria bacterium | reverse complement strand
AAGTTCCTGAATGCGAGTCCGCGCGCGCCGTGAGGTTACGCAGAGCTTCCCTAGACGACCGGCGGGTCGGTCTCCCGCTCCGGATGCCGGTGCCGCGCCACCGCATGCACAAACGCCTTGAGATTCCCGTCGCGCCCGCTCGCCAGCACGACGCCGGACGGCATCGCCTTGGCCGCGCCACCGATCACACCGGCCTCTTCGAGCAGCCGTCGCCCGGCGCCGAGCGCGAGGATCGCCTTGCCGTGGCGGAACATGTTGACGACGAACTCCCTGGCCTGTCCGGTGGCCGCGAGCGCGGCGACGCCCGCCGCGCCGTCGGGCAGGACCAGAGCGTCGAAGAGCACCGCGGGCGAGTTCTCGAGCGTCGCCATCGCTTCGGCGTTCTTCCGGTCGCCGCCCGCGACCGTGCCGAGGCGCGGCGCGACCAGCACCGGCACCGCGCCCTGGTCCAGCAGCGCCTTGTGGATCGCCATCGTTGCGCCCAGCGCGACGCCATCGGCGACGAGCAGCGCGATCTTCCGCGTCCGGATGCCGCCTTCCCCGGGGAAAGCGGTGAGCGAGAGCTTGTTCGAACGCTCGACCTCCGGCTTCAGCGGGCGCATCGCGCGCGGCATCTTCGCCGGCACCGGCATGCCGAGTCCGTCGGCGACCGCCTTGGCGAGATCGGGCGCCACGTTGACCAGCGAAGACAGCATGCGCTCGCGCAACGCCGGGACGGTGAGCTTCGAAAGCTCGAACCGGAATCCGCCGACGATGTGCCGCTTCTCCCAATCGGTCTGGCTGTTCCAGAACAGCGTCGCCTGCGTGTAGTGGTCGGCGAACTTCTCCGGCTTGCCCCGGAGCTTGTCCTCCTCGACCGGCTGCGGGAACGACACGAAGCCCATCGCGCCGGCCTGGAACGGGCAGCCGCCGCCGAGCGAGTTCGGCTCGTAGGCGACGCGCCCGCGATGGATCGCCTGGCGATGCAGGCCGTCGCGCTGGTTGTTGTGCACGGGCGCGACCGGCGCGTTGATCGGGATCTCGTGGAAGTTGGGGCCGCCGAGCCGCGAGATCTGCGTGTCGACGTACGAGTGGATGCGCCCGGCGAGCAGCGGATCGTTGGTGAAATCGATCCCCGGCACGACATGCGCGACGCAGAAGGCCACCTGCTCGGTCTCGGCGAAGAAATTGTCGGGGTTGCGGTTCAGCACCATGCGCCCGACCGGCTGCACGGGCACGAGCTCCTCGGGCACGATCTTGGTCGCGTCGAGCACGTCGAAGCTGAAGCCTTCCGCCTCGCGCTCGGAGAACACCTGCACGCCGAGCTCCCACTCCGGGTATTCGCCGGACTCGATCGCCTCCCACAGGTCGCGGCGATGGAAATCGTTGTCCGCGCCCTGGATCTTCGCCGCCTCTTCCCACACGAGCGAATGCGTGCCGAGCTTCGGCGTCCAGTGGAACTTGACTAGCTGCGACTTGCCCTCGGCGTTGACGAAACGGTAGGTGTGGACGCCGAAGCCCTGCATCATCCGGTAGCTGCGCGGGATCGCCCGGTCGGACATCGCCCACATCAGCACGTGCGTCGACTCGGGCATCAACGACACGAAGTCCCAGAACGTGTCGTGCGCGCTCCCCGCCTGCGGCATGCCGTGGTGGGGCTCGGGCTTGACCGCGTGGACGAGGTCGGGAAATTTCATCGCGTCCTGGATGAAGAAGACCGGGATGTTGTTGCCGACGAGGTCCCAGTTCCCTTCGTCCGTGTAGAACTTCACCGCGAAGCCGCGGATGTCGCGCGCGGTATCGACCGAGCCGCGCTCGCCGGCGACCGTCGAGAAGCGCACGAACACCGGCGTCACCTTGCCGGCCTCGGCGAACGGCGCCGCGCGCGTGATCGCGGCGAGCGATTCGTAGGCTTCGAAGAAGCCGTGCGCGGCCGAGCCGCGCGCGTGCACGATGCGCTCGGGGATGCGCTCGTGGTCGAAGTGCGTGATCTTTTCGCGAAGGATGAAATCCTCCAGCAACGCGGGACCGCGCAGCCCGGCCTTGAGCGAGTTCTGGTTGTCTCCGATGCGCACGCCCTGGTTGGTCGTCAGCACCTGTCCGGTCGCATCTGCGCGCCTGGCGCCGAGCGCACCCGACAGCGCGGCGGGCATTCCCTCGGGCGGCTCGCCCGTCTTCGCCGTGCGATGGGCTTCGGACAGCGTGCTCGCCGACGCTCGGTCGGACGGCGGTTCGACCGGGATGCCCGGCGAAGGCTTGATCGCGTTCCTGCGGCCGATTTCCTGCGCCTTGATCGGATTGAACGGTACGGCCGCGGCCAGCGCCT
Organism: Betaproteobacteria bacterium; assembly: GCA_039933715.1. Lineage (GTDB taxonomy): Bacteria > Pseudomonadota > Gammaproteobacteria > Burkholderiales > Casimicrobiaceae > VBCG01. The sequence goes on along the minus strand of JBDTNO010000003.1, from coordinate 39,099 downwards.
GGACGTCGGCCGCTCGACGCGCGAGGAGATCGGATGGATCCTTGCCTCGCGCGGGTCCGCCGGCTGACATGCGCGCCGCGGCCTTGGCGACCGGCGCCTGGGGTGAGGACCTGGATTTCCTGCGGATGGGCATGTCGACCTTCGTGGCGTTGCGCAGTGATCGTGACTGCGGTCCGATGCCGAGGGCATCGGCGAGAATGGAAGCCGCGGGCTGCGCGGCGCGTGGATCGCCCGATGGTCCCGTGCTGGAATGAAATTCCGGGACAGCGGCCGTCCGCAATCGGCGTAGGACAAGGTTCCTCGCTGCGTAGGCGAGGGCCGCGCCTGGCGGGACTGGGCGTGCTTCGTTGGCGATGCCTGCGTCGCGGGTGCAAGCTCGCAACGCACGCTACACTGCGCCACGGCTCCGACCGACGCGGTCGCGTTTCGTCATGGCACAACCACTCGATCCCGTGCCGTCCACCGGACCCGCCGGCATCGAAGCGACGGATCCACGCACGCCGTCGGATCGTGCCGATCAGCGGCTCGAGTTCCTCGCGCTGGCGGGCGAGGTGTTCGCGCGCTCGCTCGACCGGCAAGAGACGCTCGACGCGATCGCGCGAACGATGGTCCCGCGCATCGCCGACTGGTGCCGGGTCGACCTCCTGGACGAGGAAGGCGCCTTGCAGCGCGCCGTCGCGCACCATGCGGATCCCGCGCAGGCGGCCTACGGCTGGGAGCTGGTGAACCGGCTTCGCGCCGCCCCGGACACTCCCGGATCGATGGCGTGGGCGGTCGAGACCGGGCGTCCGCACCTGGCGCATTTCGATCCACCGCTCGCCTACGACCGCTTGCGCGATCGCGAGCTGCTGACGTTCGCGGGCGCGATCGGAATGACCGCCTACTACGTGGTGCCGCTGGTCGCGCGCGGCCGCACGCTGGGCTCGCTCGCCGCGCTTCAGGCGGAGTCCGGGCGGGGGTTCACGGACGACGACTGCGCGATGATCGACGAGCTCGGTCGGCGCGCCGCGCTCGCGCTCGACAACGCGCGCCTTTACGCAGCCGCGGAGACCGCGCGCCGGGAGGCGGAGCGCGCCAACCGCGCGAAGGACGAATTTCTCGGCATCCTCGGCCACGAGCTCCGGAATCCGCTCGCCCCGATCGCGATGGCGCTGCGCGTGATGCAGCTCAAGGGGGACGGGGCGAACGCCGAGGAGCGGCGCATCATCGAGCGCCAGGTGGACCACCTGTCGCGCCTGGTGGACGACCTGCTCGACGTCTCCCGCATCACGCAGGGGAAGATCGAGCTCCGCCGCGAACGCGTCGAGATGCGCCAGGTCATCGCGAAGGCGATCGAGCTCACGCTGCCCATGTTCGAGCGGCGCACGCGGGCGATCGAGGTGGATCTCGCGGAAGCTCCGTGTGTCGTGCAGGGTGACGTCGTGCGCCTCGCGCAGGTCGTCTCGAACCTCCTGATCAACGCCGCGAAGTTCACGCCCGAGCCCGGCACGGTGCGTCTCGTACTGGCGGTGAAGGCCGGGAATGCCGAGATCGCCGTCGCCGACGAGGGCGTCGGCATCGACGCGTCGCTGCTTCCGCACGTGTTCGACCTGTTCGTGCAGGCGGGGCAGCCGATCGACCGGCGCACGGGCGGCCTCGGCCTCGGCCTCGCCATCGTCAAGATGCTGGTGCGCATGCACGGTGGAACCGTCGAGGCGGCGAGCGAAGGACCCGGGCGCGGCAGCGTGTTCACGGTGCGCGTGCCGCTCGCCGGTGCCACCGGCGAGACGGCGCCGGCGGCGAGCCGCGCCTCGTCGACCGAAGCGCGAAGCGGCCGCATCCTGGTGGTGGACGACAACCAGGATGCGGCGAACACGCTGGCGATGGTGCTGTCGGTCTACGGCTACGAAGTGAGGACCGCGTACGACGCGACTGCGGCGGTCGCCGCGCTGGCGGACTTTGCGCCCGCCGTCGCCATCCTCGACATCGGACTGCCCGGCATCGACGGCTATGCGCTCGCGCGCATGATGGCCCGGAGTGGCGACACGGGGCGACCGCACCTGATCGCGCTGACGGGCTACGGCACGCAACAGGACCGCGACCGCGCGCTCGCCGCGGGCTTCGACGACCATCTGGTGAAGCCGGTAGCGCCGGAACGGCTGCTGGCGGTGCTCGATCGAGGGATACCCGACGCGGCGACGCGCTGACGCGAAGATTCGCGCGCTGCGCGAGGAGGATTCCTGCCGGGTGCTCCGGAGCGCGCGCAGCATGGGCGGATTCCCCGAGGGAGGACGACGATGTTCCTGCTCACGAAGTCCGGCGAGAAGATCGCGCTGACGCCTCTTGCGACCAAGGTGGCGGTGTCGAAGCGGACGCGCAACGTCCGCGTCGAGGTCGACGCCGATCAGGCGCGCGATCCGGTGAGCACCGGTGCGCTCGTCGCGCGCGCGTCGCGCCGCATTTTCGACCTCGGAAGGCGCGCCGGAAAAGCCGCGGCGCCGCCGCCGCCGAAAGGGCCGCCGCCGCTGACGTTCCGCGACGAGGCCAGCGGCGCGATCCGCGTCGTCTACCGCGAGATCGTCGTGCGCTTCGAGCGCCGCACGTCGGCGGCGCGGCGCCGCGCGATCCTCCGCGATCTCGGCTTCGTCGTGCGCCGTCGCAATCCGTATGCGCGCGACCAGGTCGTCGTCTACCACCCGCAGCGCAAGTACGCGGGCGATGCATTGCTCGAGATCGCGAACCGCTGGACCGCGCTCGACGAGGTCGTGTTCGCGACGCCGAACTTCGTCTCGCAGTACTGGCGCCAGGCGGCGTCGCCCGCGATCCCGTCCGCGCAATGGCACCTCGAGAACCACGGCGCGGCCGGCGCGAAGCGCGACGAGGACGTCGACGCGCGCGACGCGTGGAAGATCACGCGCGGCAAGCCCTCGATCGTCGTCGCGGTGCTCGACGACGGCGTCGACCTCGGCCATCCGGACTTGAAGACGCGCCTGTGGAAGAACCCCGACAGCAAGGCGCGCGATCGCCACGGCCGGGATTTCTCGCTCGCGCCCGACGATCCCGGCCACTTCGATCCGCGGCCGAAGACGTTCCAGGACCCGTTCGACGACATGGATCTGAACGACATCCACGGCACGCCCTGCGCGGGCGTCATCGCCGCGGCCGGCAAGGACCGCGCCCCGATCGGCGTCGCGCCCGGATGCCGGCTCCTCGCGGTGCGTGTGTTCCAGGCCGCCTCGCTCGCGCCCGACGAGCGCGTCGCCGACGCGATCCGCTGGTCGTCGAAGCACGCGGCGATCCTGTCCTGCTCGTGGTCGGGCGGCTACAGCGCCGATCTCCACCAGGCGATCGAGGACGTCGCGACGCACGGACGCGGCGGGCTCGGGACGCTCGTGTTCTGCGCCGCCGGCAACAACGAGCACGAGGCGGTCGAGTACCCGGCGCGCGATCCGCTCGCGATCGCGGTCGGCGCGTCGACGGACGAAGGCAAGCTCGCATGGTATTCGGCGGTCGGCAGGGAAATCGCGTTCGTCGCGCCGTCGAACGGCGGCAAGCGCGGGATCACGACGACGGACGTGTCGTCGGCCGACCGCGGATTCAACCTGGGCAGCGCCGCGGCGGGCGGCACGAACGGCCTCTACACGAACGATTTCGGCGGGACTTCGTCGGCGACGCCGCTCGCCGCGGGCGTCGCCGCGCTGGTGCTCTCGGCGCGGCCGGACCTTTCTCGCGCCGAGGTGCGGGCGCTGATGGAATCGACCTGCGATCGCATCGGCATCGGCTACGACGACCAAGGCCATAGCGACCGCTACGGCCGCGGGCGGCTCAACGCGGGCAGCGCGGTGAAGGCGGCGCTCGCGCTCCAGGGTGCTCAAGCGCGCCGGTAGTCCGAGCGCGTGTTCAGCCACGCGCGCTCGACTTCCGGCGCGGCTGCCAGCCGGTCGGCGACGTCGGGGAGATATTCGGTCGGCGACGCCATCGGCTCGAAGACGGCCTGCCGCGGCTCGTGCGCGTTGCGGCGCTTGAGCGCGACCTGCTGCTTCCTTCCGAACGCGCGAAGCGATGCGTCGTTCGGCGCCGTGGCGAAACGCACGGTGACCTCGCCGGTCGGATAGTGCGCGACACCATCGCGATCGTGCAGCAGGGGATGAACCTCCGCGCCGTCGCCGAGCGTTCCCCGCACGGTTTCCCATCCGGCGCGCGCGTCGGCCTTGCCCTCGACACGGAGCAGATGGATCCCCGCTTCGAGATCGAGGGGCTGAAGGTCGCCTGCGCGACGCGCCCGCGCGATCGCATCCGGCCCGGTGTGCGCGAGGCGCACGACGAATTCGCTGGCGGAGGGAGCGAGCGTCTCCATGCGGCGCGCCGATTATCCGCTTTGCCCGGCGGAGGCAGGCGCGACGACGGGGCGCTCTCCACGCGATGCGCTATGCTTGGCCACCGTCCGACGCGATGCGTCGTTCCCATCCATCGAGGAGATTGCCGTGACGATTTCGATGTACCAGGTGAGCATCCCGCGCTTCGTGCACATGCTGAACAACCTCACGGCGATCCTCGGCAAGGCCGAGAGCTACGCGGAGGCGAAGCGCATCGACCCGGCGACGCTTCCCGCTGCGCGCCTGTTTCCGGACATGCTGCCGCTCGCGAGCCAGGTCCGCATCGCATGCGACGGCGCGGTCGGCGCCGCCGCGCGTCTATCCGGCGCGACCGCCCCGACGTTCGAGGACAACGAGAAGACGATTCCCGAGCTGAAGGCGCGCGTCGAGGCGGCGATCGCCTTCCTGAATTCGGTGCCCGCGGCACAGGTCGACGGCACCGAGGGCAAGGAGGTGATGGTCAAGGTGAGCGGGCAGGACACCGCGTTCTCGGGCATGCAGTTCCTGCTCGCGCGCGCGATCCCGAACTTCTATTTCCACGTCACGACCGCCTACGACATCCTGCGCCACAACGGCGTGGAGATCGGCAAGCGCGACTACCTCGGCAACACGACGGCCGCGCGCTGAATCGCGTCGCTTCCGCGATCGCGCGACCCGAGGGGTCGGGTTCCGGACGCTGGTTCCGGAAGCCGACTTCCCGGCGTGTCCCTCGCGGCCTGCGGCGCTCACTGCAACACGACCTCCATCAATTCGTCGTCGAGGCGCCAGCGCCCGCCTTCGCGGACGAGGACGGCTTCGCCGGCGAGGCGCATGACGCTCGACTCGCCGGCGAGGACCAGCACGGCACGGTCGCCCTTGCTCCAGCCTTGCACGATGCGCACCGACTTCTCCGGGTGCTCCTTCGCCATCGAGCGCATCTCGGCGTCCGCCTTGCCCTTCTTGGTCGCACTGTCGAGGTAGCCGCCGTTTTCCTTGCTCATGACGGAGCGCACGGCCTTCGCGTCCCGCTTGACCAGCGCGTCGTGATAGGCGAGATACGCGACGCCGGGCTCGCCGCCGCCCGCGGGAAGCGGCGCGCCATGGTCGTCGGAGAGGATCGGGACGTCCAGCTTGACGTCCATCGTGCGCGACTCGTCCTTCATCTTGAGCGTGCCGACCAGCTTGCCCTGCACGAGCTTGACCGTCGACGTCACGCCTCCACCGCAATAGCCGCAGCCGTTGTTCTTGCCGAAATAGTAGGAGAGCCCGCGATACGCGCCGTCCGGCTTGAACTCGAGGTAGACGATCGCGAGCTCCGGCGAGCTCATCCGCTGCTGCACCGCGCGCCGGCGGTCGTGGAAATTCGCGAAGAAGTCGGCGATGAAATCGCCGTTGCTGATGGCGACGACGATGGTGTCGGTCTTGTCGATCAGCGCCTTTCCCCGGAACGCCAGCGCGCTGGCCACCGGCATGCTGAAGCCGCGGCTCTCGAAGACGCCGTCGCCGGTATCGGCGATCGCGACGGGCGTCGCGGCGGCCAGCGCGAGCGTGATGGCGAAGGCGGCCAGGTTCGACGTCGCGGGGCGGGGTCGCGTCATGACGGGTCTCCGTTCGGCGGTGGCCGGGTGGGGCCATGCTAACCCCGGGATGCCCCCGGTCCATGCGAATATTGACCAACCGCCCGCGCGTCTGGTATTGAGCGATCGCACGGCGCCGCGGGCGCGAGCGGAGGGACGATGGGACGCACGGCACTGCTGGCTCTGATGGCGGCCGCCACGCTCGCCGGCTGCTCGGGCGTCGACCTCCGGCCGATCTCCCCGGCGCTCGAGCAGAGGGCGCACCTCGAGGACGGCACGGCGAGCGGCTATGTCGTCTACGGGCCGATGGTCGTCGTCGAGGTGGCGCCGAGGGCCGTGTGCGTGGCCCGGAACGACAAGAACGCGTGCACGAAGGAAGAGACGCGCTGCGCGGTCGGTACGCCGTTCGCGCTCCCCGATCCCACGAAGCCTTTCCTGGTCGACGTGAGGAACGGCTTCGGCAAGGCGGGCGTCGACCTCACGATCGTGGACGGCTGGCGCCTCGCGGGCATCAAGGACCAGTCGGACAACACGGCGATCCTCGACACGATCCAGAAGCTCGCTGCGCCGTTGCTCGCCACGGCGCGCAGGGAATCGACGGACCAGGCCGAGTGCCCGAAGGCCGGGATCTATCGCCTGACGATCGACAAGGACGGTTTCGCGCTGAAGAAGCTCCTGCTCTACGAATCGAAGTGAGGGCGCGCAGCGCGCCGTCTTCGTCCGGCGCGATCGCGTTCGCGGCGATCGTCACGAATCGCCGACCTTCCCGCGCGCCGCCTTGATCCTGCCGCGCTTCACCTTGCTGTCGACGCGTCGCCGCTGAGAGCCCTTGGTCGGTCGCGTGGGCTTTCGCGCGCGCGGGACGTCCGCCGCCGCGTCGACGATCGCCTGCAGCCGCGCGAGCGCATCCTCGAGATTGCGCTCCTGCGTGCGATGGCGCTGCGCCTTGACGACGACGATGCCCGCCGGCGTGATGCGACGATCGTCGCTCGCGAGCAGGCGCGCCTTCACGTCCTCGGGCAGCGACGAGGCGTGCACGTCGAAGCGCAGGTGGATCGCGGACGCGACCTTGTTGACGTTCTGGCCGCCCGCGCCCTGCGCGCGGATGGCGGTCCACGCGACGTCGCTCGCCGCGATCCTCGGCGCCGGTCGTGACATCGCGCCGCCGTGCGAGCGCCAGCGCTAGCGCGCGCGCTGCCTGCGAATCGCCACGACCGCGCCGGCGGCGAACAGCAGGGCGATCAACGCGAGGCCGAGCGGAGAATTCGCGGGGACCGGGATCGACGGGCCGGCCGCGGCGCCCGCGCCGCACGCGACGAAGAACTGGTTGCCCGCGAAGTGCGTCATGTCGATCGCGACTAGCCGGTGAATCCGCCCGCCTCGTCGCCGCCGAGGTTGCCCGCGGGCGCGGGCAGCCCGCCAAGGAACTGGTTCGACCAGTAGTCGTGGTTGCCGTTGTTCTGGCCGACCATCACCCGGAGCGGCGACACGCCGTCCCACCCGAGATCGGTCAGCGCGATGCCGATCTCCAGTCCGGTCGTGACGGCGGCCGCCGCGGTCTGATCCGCGGCGTTCGGCGCCGCGCCGCCGATACCGGCGGCGTTGCTGTTGTCGTAGCCGACGAGGATCGCCGTCGCGTTGACGCCGGTGCCGGTGCTGCCGGTGCCGTCGACGCCGCTCGCGGTCATGATGTCGATATAGCCGCTCGCGCTCTGCGCGCCGAGGTCGGCGAAATCGAGGTCGAACTTGAGATTGCCCGTGTCGGTGCCGCGCCGGGCGATGACGTGGTAATCGGCCGTGAAGCCCGCGTCGAACACGAGCCCGTCCATGAGGTTCGCGTTGTCGTTGCCGGAGCTGTCGAAGACCGGCTGGCCGCCGGCTTTCGAGTCGATGAAGATCTCGAGGATGTTGAAGTTGGCCTCGAGGTTGCCGGTCAGCATCAGGTTGAGCCGGCCGCCGTTGCAGACCGCATAGGCGGCATTCCACTCGCTGGCGTTGTCGCCGAAGCCGGTCTGGACCGTCTGCACGGCTTTCGCGGCGCCGTATTCGGCGTCGCGGCTGCCGTCGATGGCAGGAACCGCAGAGGCCGGTGACGCCGCCAGCATCGCCAGGATCGACCCGCCAACGAGAGATCGGTGCATGCGCGCTGCCCCTCCAAACCGCGATCGCCCACAGTATCGCGACGGGTGCGCAAAGGGCAAGCGGGTCGCTCGCCGGGAGCTTGGAGCGGCACGCTCGGCGACGGATTCGCCGGCCCCCGCTCGTTGACCGCGGTCGTGACGCGGCGTAGCGTCGCCAGCATGCTGCCGGAATGGGTTTCGCGCCTGTCGAGCGCCAGCGGCCCCGCATGGATCGCCGGGTGGAGCAACGCCGACATCGTGGTCGCGGCGCTCGTGGTCTTCGCGGTCGCGTTCTCGCTCGCGGCCGCGTGGACGGCCGACTGGCTCTCCGACGTCGCGTTCCTGTCGCTCGTGGCCGGAGCACTCGTCGTGGCGTGGCCGGCGATGATCGTCCTGACGATGGCCTCGCTCGCGCTCGCGGCGGGCATCAGCTTCCTGCATGCGAGGCTCGCGCCGGATCGTAGCGCGCGAATCTCGGCGGATGCCGAGCGCCGGGCGGCATCCGCCGTGGAGGAGTTCGCGCGGGGTGCGGGCATGAGCGAGGACGAATGGACGCGCCTTCGCGCGAAGGTCGAGGAAGGACGGCAACCGGGATGATGCAGGCGCTCGAGTCGGTGGCCCGTTTGTGGTCTGTCGCGAACGCGGCGATCGGCAGCGCTGGCTTGAGCGTCGCACTCGTGCTGGTCGCCGGGATTCTCGCGGGGGCGGGCGGAATGGTCAGCGGGAGGATGCGCCTGTACGGCGCGATCGTCGGCGGCATGCTCGTCAACGTCGCGGTCAAGGCGATGGGCGGGGGGTTCGAAGCCGCCGCGGCCGCGATGGCGGCCACCACGACCGCCGGCTTCCTGCTCGGCTCGACGCCTTTTCTGGTGGCGCTCGCGAAGCGTACGCGGCGGCGATGAGCGAGGGGACGCCTGCCCCGCGCTTGCCGGACAACCAGATCGCACGCTCGAAGCGATCGCTTTTCGCGAGCGCGCCGGCACGATCGCCCCGGGCGACTTCGACTTTCGATGCGACGCCGGCGCGCGGTCGCTGCGAGCGGATCGCGCGAATGCGCGCAATATCCGATCGCTATTCGGTGAGCGGCTGGAACTGGCTCACCTCGACCGCCCCTTCGGTCAACGCCTCGTCCTCGCGGCGCTTGCGGTAGACGGCGAGGTGCGCCGATTTGCGATGCGCTTCGAGCGCAGCCGCGTCCACGTAGGTCTCGTAGAACACGAACTGGTCCGGATCCTCGGTCGAGCGATGCAGCCGGTACGCGAGGCAGCCGGGCTCGGAGCGTCGCACGACGCCGCACTGCTCGGTCAGGAGCGCCTGGAGCCGGTCGCCCTTGCCCTTGGCGGCCCGGATCTTTGCGATCAGCGTCACCTGGTGTCTCATCGTCGCTCCGATCGTGGTCGTTCGCTGCGGGGGAGTCGAGTATATCGACGCCGCGGCGCCCGCGTTGATTCGAACGGCGGACCGTGAGACGCTCGTCCGCTCCCGACCCCACGCTTCGCATGCACGTCAAATCCTTCTCCGGCGCAGTTTCTGCGGTCACCACGCTGCGCCTTACCCCGAACCTCGGCGCCGAAGTCCGCGGCGCCGACCTCGCGCGGGGCGTCGACGACGCGCAGTTCGCGGCGATCCGCGAGGCGTTCCTCGCGCACCAGGTGCTCGTGTTCGAAGCGCCGGACCTCCCGCCGGAGGGCCAGGTCGCGTTCGGCCGGCGTTTCGGCGAACTGCAGGTCCATGTGATGAACCAGTACCACGCGGACGCGCACCCCGAGCTCTACCGGCTGTCGAACCTCGATGCGAACGGCGCGCCGAACGGCAGGCATCCGGACCGCGGCACCATGGCCTGGCACACCGACGGGTCGTGGCAGCGCGTCACCGGCCAGGCCACGATCATCTACGCCGAGGTGGCGACGTCGGAAGGCGGCGAGACGCATTTCTGCGACATGTACGGAGCGTACGAGCGCCTGAGCCCGGGCTGGAAGGCGCGCCTCGACGGCATGCGCGCCGTCCACAACCTCGACTTCTCGCGTACGCGCCGGCACGGTGACGATCCGCTCACCGACGCGCAGCGCCGCGCGCGCCCGCCGGTCGACCATCCGGTCGTCCGCACGCACGCGGAGACCGGCCGCCGCTGCGTGTTCCTCGGCGACCACGCGGAATCGATCGTCGGCATGCGCTACGACGAAGGCCGCGCGCTGATCGAGGAGCTCAACGCGACCATCGTCCACGACGACCTCACCTATCGGCACCGCTGGTCGCCCGGGCAGCTCATCGTCTGGGACAACCGCTGCGTTCTGCATCGCGCGACGCCTTACGATCCCGCGGTGCAACGCCGCGTGATCCGCCGCTGCACGGTGCTGGGCGAGGTGCCCGTGTAGTGCGTCGCGGCGGCGGAATGACGGATCGCCCGAACCTGTTGGCCGAATCGAACTCCAGGAGAATTCCAGATGATTGCCACGACGCGCGCCCTTGCGCTGCTCCTTGCCGCCAGTGCCAGCGTCGCTGCAGCGCAGAACGTCAAGGTCCTTCCGCTGGGCTCGCACAACGGCGAGCTCTGCAACCGCGACCGCGCGATGATTTTCGAGGACCCGACCGGCGTGCGCATCCTCTACGACGCCGGCGCGTCGGTGCTCGGGGGCGAAGATCCGCGACTCGGCACCGTGCATGTCGTCCTCCTGAGCCACGCCCATGGCGATCACATGGGGGACATGCGATTGAAAGCATTCGGTGCCGGCACCTGCGCGGCCCCTGAGCTCGCCACCGCGGCGCCCAACACGACGACCGCCGAGATCGCCGCGTCGAAGAACGCGGGCCTGGTGATGATCAACCACATGGCGAACTTCCTCGGCAAGCGGGTCGAGGCGATCAAGGGCCGGCCGACGGGCGCGTGCCCGGTGGGACCGGCCGGCGACGACCACACGGTGCCGTTCGCCGCGACCTGCCTCGGGGGCAACAACCTCGGGGGGACGCGCACGTTCCGGACGGCGAACGCGGCCAAGGGCGTGGAGGTCACGCTCGTGCCCGCCTCGCACGACAGCGGGGTGAATCGCGCGCTGTTGAACGAGGCCGAGCGCAGGAACCTCGAGCCGGACAACCTCACGCTGCCGCTCGGGGCGCCCAGCGGCTATGTGGTCCGCTTCACCAACGGCCTCGTCGTCTACCTGACCGGCGACACCGCCGTCCATGCCGACATGAAGACGGTCATCGGCGACTTCCACAAGCCGAACATGATGGTGCTGAACCTCGGCCTGAGCGCGATCACGATGGCCTCGGGCGCCTACATCGCCAACGACCTGATCCGTCCTTCGACCGTCATGCTCTCGCACGTCAACGAAGCGGGATCGGTCGGCGGGAAGGCGCGACCCGGATCGCGCACGGCGGAGCTGTCCGCGCTCATCAGGAGCCCGGTCGTGCTCGGACTGTCCGGCAGGACGTTCGAGTTCGACGGGCAGGGGAAATGCGTCACCGGTTGCTCGTGATGGCGTCGGCGCGGCGCGTCGCCAGCCTCGCCATCGTCGCGATCGGCGCGTTGGCCACGTCGATCGGGCATGCGCAGACGGCGAGCCGCATCCGCGGGACCATCATCGCCGTCGACGCGACGACGCTGGCGGTGAAATCGCGCGAGGGCCAGGATCTCAAGCTGCGCCTCGCCGACAACGCGAGCGTCGCCGTCGCGAAGGCCGTGCGCTTCGAGGACATCAAGGACGGCGACTTCGTCGGCGCAACGACGCGTCGCGGGCCGGGCGGCGAGGAAGTCGCGCTCGAGGTGCATTTCCTGCCGCCGACCGCGACGGCGGGCCTCAGCGCGTCGGACCTCCAGCCCAACGCGCGGATGACCAACGCGAACGTTCGTCGCAAGGTCGTCGGCACCGCGAGCCACGAGCTCACCGTCGACGTCGCTGGCGCCGAGCAGAGGATCGTCGTGCCCGACGGCACGCCGATCGTCCGCACGGTTCCCGGTACGCGCGCCGACCTCGTCCCGGGCGAAAGCGTGTTCGTCTCGGCGCGAGACCGCGAGCGACGGCACGACGACCGCGCTGCGCGTGCAGGTCAGCAAGGACGGCGTGCGGCCACCGCAGTGACGGCTGCGACCGCTGGTCCGTAACGGCTACCGGTTCAGCGCGCGCGCGCCGTGGCGCCGCGATCGGCTCAGGCCGGTCACGCCCGCCACCGCGGTCAGCATCGGCAGCAGCAGGACCCCGCCGGGGCTGCGTTCTGGCAGCTCCCGTCGTTGCCGTTGCGGGTCTGGCCGAAATCGGTGGTGCCCCTCGTTTCCTCGAAGCGTTCCTAGGTGATCGGGTTGTCGGCCAGCACGGTGTCCGGATAGCTGGCGCGCTCGAGGTAGGAGCCGAGCATCGCCGAGAAGGCGCCCAGCGCCCGCCATGCGTTGTTCCTCATCGTCCGACACCTCCCGATGCACAAGGCGCGCGCAAACCGTGCGCAAGCCATGGTGCCAGTGGATTCAGGGGTCGCGACGCGGCGACCGAGCGGCTCCCGTTCGGAGGGAGCGCGGCGATCCCGCGCGCCGACCCGGTTCGGGAGACAATGCGCCCCGTCCACGTTGGTTCCACCGGAGAGCATCCGCCGTGCGCGTCCATCCCACCGTCATCGAATACGACCGGCCCATCGTCATTGTCGGCTTCGGCTCGATCGGCAAGGGCTCGTTGCCGCTGATCCTCCGTCACATCCATTCGGCGCGCGAGCGCATGGTGGTGATCGACCCCGACGACTCGAGCCGGCGATTGTGCGAGCTCGAAGGCGTGCGCTTCGAGAAGGCGGCGCTGAGGCCGGACAACTTCCGCGAGATCCTGACGCCTCTCGTCGCCGGCGGCTTCCTCGTCAATCTTTCGGTCGACGTCTCGTCGGCCGCGCTTATCGCGCTGTGCCACGATATCGACGCGCTGTACATCGACACCTGCATCGAGCCGTGGGCGGGCGGCTACCTCGACAAGAACAAGCCGCTGTCGGCGCGCACGAACTACGCATTGCGCGAGGAGGTGCGATCGATCCGCACCGGCGGCCCGACCGCGATCATCGCGCACGGCGCGAACCCAGGCATGGTGAGCCACCTGTACAAGCGCGCGCTCGTGCGTCTCGCCGCGGACATGGGGCACACGGTCGCGCCGACGACGCGCCGCGAATGGGCGGAGCTCGCGCGCGGCGTGGGCGTCAAGGGCATCCACATCGCCGAGCGCGATTCGCAGTGGGCGGACGTGCCCAAGCGCGTCAACGAGTTCGTCAACACCTGGTCGGTCGAGGGATTCATCTCCGAGGGTCTCCAGCCGGCCGAGCTCGGCTGGGGCACGCACGAGCGCAAGGTGCCGCCCGAGGCGACGTTCCACGACCACGGTTGCCGTGCCGCGATCTTCCTGACGCGACCCGGCGCGACGACGCGCGTGCGCTCGTGGACGCCCAACGCTGGCCCGATCCAGGGCTACCTGATCACGCACAACGAGTCGATCTCGATCGCCGATTACCTGACGATCGAGGAGAACGGAGAAGCGGTGTACCGGCCCACCGTGCACTACGCGTACCACCCGTGCGACGACACGATCTTGAGCCTGCACGAATTGCAGGGCCGCAACCTGAGGCGCCCGGCGCGCTTTCGCGTGATGAACGACGAGATCGTCGACGGCATGGACGAGCTCGGCGTGCTGCTCTATGGCCACAAGAAGAACGCGTACTGGTACGGCAGCCAGCTCACGATCCACGAGGCTCGCTCGCTCGCGCCCTACCAGAACGCGACCGGCCTCCAGGTCAGCTCGGCGGTCGTCGCCGGAATGATCTGGGCGATCGAGAACCCGCGCCGCGGCGTCGTCGACGCCGACGAGCTCGACCACGATCGCATCCTCGCGATCCAGGAGCCGTACCTCGGCAGGCTCGTCGGCGCCTACACCGACTGGACGCCGCTCGACAATCGCGAGGACGACCTCTTTCCCGAGGACATCGATCGGGACGATCCCTGGCAATTCCGCAACGTCATCATGCGGTAGCGCTCGTCGAACGGAAGCGGCTCTCGCGCTCCGCGCAGGCCGAGTCCGGCCTCCCGCTGGCACCACGCGTCCGACAACGGACGCTCCACGTCTCCGTCGGCCACTCTCCGAACCCCCGAAGGGAGTTCGTCGGCTTTCCGCGACCTCCTGCCCGCCGTATCGTCGATCCATCCCGTGACGACGCGGAGGCACCGATGCCGTATCGAACCGTGAGCGACCTGCCCAAGGCGCAGACCGACCAGTACAACGCCCACCAGAAGCACGCGTTTCTCGAGGCGTTCAACCACGCGTTCAACGATTACGGCGGCGACGAAGGACGGGCGTTCGCCGTTGCGCACTCCGCCGCGAAGAAGGCGGGCGACAAGCCCGGCCCGGGCTGAAACGGCTTCGCCCGACTCGACAATGCCGAACCACTCTCCTGGAGGAATCATGAAACGCAACCCGATCCGACTGGGCGCGCTGCTGGCGGCGCTGTTCTTCACTGCCGGCGGGCCGGCATTCGCGCAGTCCGACAACACGAACTCCGCGACCGACCCCACCTACTACGACTCCTGGTATTACTTCTATGCGCCGCCATCGTCGCCTTACTGGCGCGATGGCGACTTCGAGAGGCGGCAGTGGTATGCGTACGCTCCGTCGTCGCATGCTCGCGGCCCGGCTTACTACGAGTCGTGGCGCTATTACGACGCGCCGACGCGTTACTACCCGGCTCCCGGCGTAACGCCGCTCGGTACCGTGACAGCGCCCGGCTATTCGGGTCCGCGGGCCGTGACGCCGTAAGCGAACCAACCGGAACGAGCTTCCCGTCGCCGCGCCCGCATCGCCCGGCGCGACGCGGGGAGGTTTCGCGTTCGGCGCTCCCGCAACGCACGCCCGGCGCGCCGGCTCGCATTCGCTGATGCGTTTCGACCGTCGGCTCGCGGCAGAACTCGGCACAATGCGCGATGCCCAAGCGATACACGATGGGTGGACGCGCTCCCGCCGAAGCTTCGCGCGAGGTTCCACCCACGCAGCCGCAGTCCTGGCGCGAGCGCCTCGGCGCGCTACGCAATCTCCCGCCGTTCCTGAAGCTCGTCTGGCGCACGAGCCCGGGGCTCACGGTCGGGCAGGCGACGCTGCGGATCGTGCGCGCGTTGCTGCCGGTCGTCACGCTCTACGTCGGCAAGCTCATCATCGACGAAGTCGTGCGGCTCGTGCAAGCACCGCTGCCCTTCGACGACTTGCGCGCGTGGCTCGCGAGCGGCCAGCTCGACGGCATCGCGTGGCTGCTGGTGCTGGAGCTCGCGCTCGCGATCCTCTCCGACGTGCTGGGGCGCGCGGTCTCCCTGCTCGACTCGCTGCTCTCCGAGCGATTCGGCAACGAGACGAGCCTGCGGCTCATGGAGCACGCGGCCACGCTCGACCTCGAGGACTTCGAGGACAGCGAGATGCAGGACCGCCTCGAGCGCGCGCGCCGGCAGGCGGCCGGGCGCACGAGCCTCATCGGGCAGCTCTTCTCGCAGGCGCAGGACGTCGTCACCGTCGTGAGCTTCGCCGCGGGACTCCTCGTCTATGCGCCGTGGCTCATCGTGCTCCTCGCGATCGCGCTGCTTCCGGCGTTCGTGGGCGAGGCGCATTTCAACGCGCAGAGCTATTCGCTCAACTACGCGCGCACGCCCGAGCGGCGCGAGCTCGACTACGTGCGCCAGACCGGCGCGAGCGCGGAGACGGCCAAGGAAGTCAAGATCTTCGGCCTCAACGCGTTCCTGATCGAGCGTTACCGCACGCTGTCCGAGAGCTTCTTCGCCGCCAACCGGCGCATCGCGATCGCGCGCGCGGGATGGGGAAGCGTGCTCTCGGCGATCGGCACCGTCGCCTACTACGTCGCCTACGCGTACATCGTGTGGCGCACGCTGCACGGCGATTTCTCGATCGGCGACCTCACGTTCCTCGCCGGTTCGTTCCGCCGGCTGCGCAACCTGCTGGAGAACCTGCTGATGGGCTTCTCGCAGGTGGCGGGGCAGGCGCTCTACCTCGACGACCTCTTCTCGTTCTTCGAGATCGTGCCCGAGATCGTGCAACCCGCGAATCCGCGCCCGTTTCCCGTGCCGATCGCGAGCGGCTTCCGGTTCGAGAACGTAGGCTTCCGCTATCCGGGCGCCGAGCGCTGGGCGGTCCGCGGCCTCTCGTTCGATCTTCGCGCGGGCGAGACGCTGGCGCTCGTCGGCGAGAACGGAGCCGGCAAGACGACCGTCGTGAAGCTCCTCGCCCGGCTCTACGACCCGGACGAAGGCCGCATCCTGCTCGACGGGCACGATCTACGCGAGTACGACCTGGCCGAGCTGCGCGCCAATATCGGCGTCATCTTCCAGGACTTCGTGCGCTACCACCTGACCGCCGCCGAGAACATCGCGGTCGGGCGCATCGAGGCGCGCGACGACCGCGCGCGCATCGTGGAGGCCGCCCGGCGCAGCCTGGCCGACGAGGTGATCGAAAAGCTGCCGAACGGCTACGACCAGGTGCTCGGCAAGCGCTTCCGGACCGGCATCGACCTGTCGGGCGGCGAGTGGCAGAAGGTCGCCATCGCTCGCGCCTACATGCGCGACGCGCAGCTGCTGATCCTCGACGAGCCGACGGCCGCGCTCGACGCGCGCTCCGAATTCGAGGTGTTCCAGCGATTCAAGGAGCTCTCGCAAGGCAAGACCGCGGTCTTGATCTCGCACCGCTTCTCGAGCGTGCGGATGGCCGATCGCATCGTCGTGCTGAAGGACGGTGCCGTCGACGCGTCCGGTACGCACGCCGAGTTGGTGGAGCAGGGCGGCATGTACGCCGAGCTGTTCGAGCTGCAGGCAGCCGGATATCGCTGAGGCTCGCCGCGTTTTCGCACTCGGTGGGTGCGCCGCGGGCGCGAGCCGCGCCCAGGACGAGGATGCGATCCATGGCGCAAAGGAGCGGAGGATTGGAATGGTCGGCGATGCGGGCGCGGAGCAGGGCCGCTTCCTGCCATCCGTCCCGACCGAAGCGTCCCCGGCGCGTCATCGCCGATGCCGGGGGCCCCGCGACCCGCGCGATGGACGGCGGGCGGGAACGGGAATCTCCGTGAAACCCGCCCACGGCTGCGCCAGCCGGTCGATGAACCGGAGGAATCGTCTGTCGCCCTGCGTGAGCTCGGTCGAGTCGCGAACTCGCACCCGGGGACTCGTGATCTATGATCGGCGGATGCGTGAAGCAGGGGCCTTGCACGTTTTCGCCCACGACGAGCGTGCCTGCGCCGGCGAAGGTCCGGGCTCGCCGCCGACGATCGCCTGAGCCATGAACTGGACCCGTAGGCGCGTCGTCCTCGTGCTCGGCAGCGCCGCCGCGACGCTGCTCGTCACGCTGGTGACACTGAACCTGATGCCGGCCGAGCGCAAGATCGGCCAGCGCATCGAGCGGCTCTACGAGCTCGGATCGCCGCAGTACTTCCGCTCGATCGGCGTGTTGCTCGGCCCGCCGACGCTGGCGGGCAATCGCGTGGAAGCGTTCCAGAACGGCGCCGAAATCTTTCCCGCGATGCTCGCGGCGATCCACGCCGCGCGGAAGACGATCACGTTCGAGACGTACATCTACTGGTCGGGCGACGTGGGGCGCGCATTCGCCGGCGCGCTCGCCGAGCGAGCCAGGGCCGGCGTGCGCGTGCACGTGCTGCTCGACTGGGTGGGCTCGCAGAAAATCGACGACGCGTTGCTCGGCGAGCTGCGTGCCGCGGGCATCGAGATCGAGCTGTACCGTCCGCTGCGCTGGTATCACCTCTCGCGCCTCAACAACCGCACGCATCGAAAGCTCCTGGTCATCGACGGGCGCGTTGGCTTCACCGGGGGCGTCGGCATCGCCGACAAATGGGACGGCCGCGCGCAGGACGCCGACCACTGGCGCGACAGCCACTACCGCGCCGAGGGTCCGGTCGTCGCGCAGATGCAGGCGACGTTCCTCGACAACTGGATGAAGGTGACCGGCATCGTTCTCCACGGCGCCGACTACTTCCCGCCGGTCGAGCCGTCCGGGGACGCGCGTGCGCAGGTGTTCTCGAGCTCGCCGGAGGGCGGCTCCGACAGCATGCAGCTCATGTACCTCATCGCGATCACCGCCGCCGCAAGGTCGATCGAGATCGCCAGCGCCTATTTCGTGCCAGACCAGCTGACGACCAACGCGCTGGTCGATGCGATGCAGCGCGGCGTCAAGGTGCGCATGGTGCTTCCCGGTCCGATCATCGACAACGACATCGTGCGCCGCGCGTCGCGCGCCGACTGGGGCCCGTTGCTCGAGGCGGGCGCCGAGATCTACGAGTACCAGCCGACAATGTTCCACTGCAAGGTGATGATTGTCGACGGCCTTCTGGTCTCGGTCGGCTCGACCAATCTCGACGTGCGCTCGTTCCGCCTCAACGACGAGGCGAACCTCAACGTCTACGACCGCGCGTTCGCCGCGCGCCAGACCGCGGTGTTCGACGCGGACATCGCGCGGTCGGATCGCGTGACGCTCGCAAAGTGGCAGGCGCGCCCGTGGCACGAAAAAGTCATCGAGCGCGCGGCTTCCCTCGTCGGGGCGCAGCTCTAGGTCGCCTGCGCGTTGGAACAGCGAAGCGCGAACCCGCGTCAGCAACGACCCTGGAGCTGCGCCTCGGCCGCCAGGCGTTCCCACAGGTGGGTCGCCTCCAATTCCGCCACCGTGTAGCCGTGCGACGCGAACGGCTCGAACACCTTGCCGTCGGCATGACCGAGGCCGGCGGCCTTGTCCTGGCAGTAGCGGAAAAGTATCGCATCGCCGAAGTGCCAAACCGCGAGGTCGACGACGCGCTGTCCGACGTGCGCGGCGGACGTCGCAAGGTCGGCCGCGTTCTGCGGGTCGCCCGGATCGAACGGGAACCAGCTCGCGAAGGTCGCCTCGTCGACCAACAGGAGCCCGGCCGGGTAGTCGGCCTTCGCGTACGCGTTGTACGGGTCGTCGCCGTGGCTCAGGTAGCGGCCGACGCCGATGAAATACGGCTGCGTATGGTCGCCGCGAAAGCGCATGACGACCGGGATGTTCACCGCGCGCAGCAGCGAGCGCAGGAACGCGGTGGTTCCGCTGCATCCGGCGGTCCAGTGCCTGGGCGCGAGGAAGCCGGGAGCGTCCGGATCGAGAAGCGGCGTGCCCGCGAGGATGCGTCGCACCGGAGGCGCGCCCCGGTACTGCCAGTGGTACTCGGCGTTCTGTGCGGTGAGCGTGCCGAAGAAATGGGACAGGTTCGCGCGGCACCAGCCGATCACGCGCGCGATGGTGCCGCGCGGCGTGTCGTCGACGAGGTCGTTCTCGACCAGGAACCGATAGGTGAACGTCGGATGGGAGGGCGTGCACTTCTCCATGCTGTCGGAGCCGCCGAGCACGTAGCCGCCCGGATGCTGGGCGTCGTTGGGCCCGCCGTCGTTCATGTCGCGATGGAGGATCTGCGTGCCCGACAGGAGGTGCGCGAGCGCCTCGGGAGAAAGGCCCCGCAACGACCAGGGCACCCAGCCCTCGATCTCCGCCGCCAGGCTGTGCGCGACGATCGCGAGATACCACGGCCATGCCTGCGCCGGGCCGTCGAGCACGGTCCGGAAGAACGGAGCGCCGTCCAGCGCGATGTCCTGGTTCGGCGGTGGATCGACGAGCGGCGTGCCGGGGAAGTGCGACATGCCCTGCGCGTGCCATTCGCGCGCGTCCATCCACGCCTGCCGCAACTCGGCCTTCATCCCGTGATTCCATGCGGGCCAGGCACGAACGTCGGGTTGCGCGCCGCCGGAATCCCAGACGATGGCGTTCGCCACCTCGGGGTTTTGCTTCAGCCAGCAGTCGAGGAGAGCCGCTTCGCCGATCAGCCTGCGGCATGCGCGCGGGATCGAGCCCGAGCGCGGCGGACGGGCGCGCTTGCGGATCGGCCTGTGGAGTTTGTTGCCCGGCTTGCGCTTTGGCCGCTCCGGATTCGGCTTGCCGTGTTGCAGGTGCTTGGCGAGCTTCTTCTTCTTCTTCAGCTTCGGCTTCTTCTTCGGCTTGTGCGGCTTCGGCTTCTTGTTCGGCATGTCGCGCTCCGCGATCGGGCTTCCACGGCGCTCGGGTTCGCCGGTGGCGCGATCGCGCGCGGCGTGCTGCTACGCTCCCGCCATGGCCCTCAAATCTACAATCTTCAAGGCCGAGCTGTCCATCGCCGACATCGACCGCGGCTACTACCGCGACCACGCGGTGACGATCGCGCGGCATCCGTCCGAGACCGACGAGCGGATGATGGTGCGGCTGCTCGCGTTCGCGCTGAACGCCGACGAGCGCCTCGAGTTCGGGCGCGGGATCAGTACCGAGGACGAGCCCGACCTCTGGCGGCGCGACCGGACCGGCGTCATCGAGCAGTGGATCGAGGTCGGCCTCCCGGACGAGCGCGAGGTCCGAAAGGCCTGCGGGCGCGCCAACGAGGTTCGCGTGCTCGCGTACGGTGGCCGCGCGGTGGACTTATGGTGGAACGCCCTGCGCGAGAAGCTCGAGCGCCAGCGGCACCTCGCCGTGAGCGAGGTGCCTGTCGAGGCGAGCGCGGCGCTGGCCGGCCTCGCGGCGCGCACGATGCGCCTCCAGGTCACGATCCAGGACCGCCACATCCTGTTGAACGACGACGCGGCCTCGGTGGCGATCGACCTCCGCGTGCGCAAGGAGCCCGGGTCCGCCTGATCGGCGCAGCGATCAGCGCCGCGGTGCCGTCGCGTCCTCGCACGGAGCTCTCCCGCGACAGCGCACCACGGCGTGTCGCGCGGATGCGACTTGGGTCAAGCCTTCGCGGTTTCGGCCGGCGCGGAAGCCAGCGCCGCGCGGATCGCGTCGTCGATCTGTTCCATCCAGACGAACTCGAGCTGCGATCGCGCGTCGGCGGGGATGTCGTCGAGGTCGCGCCGGTTGCGCGCGGGCAGCATCACGGTCCTGATGCCCGCACGCAGCGCGGCCAGCACTTTTTCCTTGACGCCGCCGATCGGCAGCACGAGCCCGCGCAGGCTGATCTCGCCGGTCATCGCGACATCGCTGCGCACCGGGCGACCGGTCAGCAGCGACGCGAGCGCGACGAACATCGCGACGCCCGCGCTCGGCCCGTCCTTCGGCGTCGCGCCCGCCGGCACGTGGACGTGGATGTCGGACTTTTCCAGCACCTCGGCCGGTATGCCGAGCTCGGCGGCGCGCGCCTTGACGAGCGAGAGCGCCGCCTGACCGCTCTCCTTCATGACGTCGCCCAGCTGCCCGGTGAGGATCAACCGTCCACTGCCCGGAGCGCGCGCAGCCTCGATGAACAGGATGTCGCCGCCCGCGGGTGTCCATGCGAGGCCGGTCGCGACACCCGGGATGTCGGCGCGCATCGCGACTTCGGCTTCGAATCGCTTCGGGCCGAGAATGGATGCGAGGTCACCGGTTCCGATCGCAACCTTCCCGACGTTCCCCTCGGCGATGCGCAGCGCCGCGTTGCGGAACCCATGCCCGATCTCGCGCTCGAGGTTGCGCACGCCGGCCTCGCGCGTGTAGTCGTCGATGATCGCCAATAGCGCGTCGTCGCCGATCTCGACGTCCGACACCTGCAACCCGGTCGCCGCCATCTGCCGCGGGACGAGGTAGCGGCGTGCGATCTGCAGCTTTTCGTGCGACGTGTATCCGGGCAGGTGGATGATCTCCATGCGATCGCGCAGCGGTGCAGGGATCGTGTCGAGCACGTTCGCCGTGCAGGTGAACAACACCTGCGACAGGTCGAACGGGACCGCGAGGTAGGTGTCGCGGAACGTCGCGTTCTGCTCGGGATCGAGCACTTCGAGCAGCGCCGACGCCGGATCGCCGTGGAAGCCGCCCGCTCCGAGCTTGTCGACCTCGTCGAGCATCATCACCGCATGCCGGGTGCCGGCCTTGCGCAGGCTCTGGATGATCGTGCCGGGCAGCGCCCCGATGTAGGTGCGACGGTGCCCGCGGATCTCCGCCTCGTCGTGCACGCCGCCCAGGCTCACGCGCACGAACTTGCGCCCGGTCGCCTTGGCGATGCTCTGGCCGAGCGAGGTCTTGCCCACCCCCGGAGGCCCGACGAAACAGAGGATCGGGCCGCGCCCGGCCGGGTTGAGCTTGCGCACCGCCAGGTACTCGAGGATGCGCTTCTTGACCTTCTCGAGCCCGAAGTGGTCCTCGTCGAGGATGCGGCGCGCCTCGCCGATGTCGATCGGAGGACCCGGGTCGTTCGTCCACGGCAGCTCGATCAGCCACTCGAGGTAGGTGCGCACCATCGAGTACTCGGCCGCGGCGTCGGGCATGCGCTCGAGGCGCTTCAGCTCCTTGCGCGCGGCCTTCTCGACCTCCTCGGGCATGCGCGCTTCGGTGATCGCCTGGTCGAGCTCAGCGATCTCCGCCGCGCCCTCGTCGCCCTCGCCGAGCTCCTTCTGGATCGTGCGCATCTGCTCGCGCAGCAGGTGCCTGCGGTTGACGTCGGTGATCGACTCGCGCGTGCGCTCGTCGATGTCGCGCGACACCTTCAGCACCTCGATCCGGTGCGCGAGGAGCTCGAGCAGCTTGTCGAGCCGCGCCTTGAGGTCGAACGTCTCCAGCAGCGCCTGCTTTTCCTCCGCCGAGATATCCATCAGGCCTGCGATGAAGTCCGCGAGCCGCGACGCGCCTTCGACGCCCTGGAGCGCAGCCGCCATCTCCTCGGGGACCTGCGGCAGCAACGCGAGGATCTCGGCGGCGCGCTGCTTCAGCGCGCGCGCGCGGCCCTCGATCTCCGAGTCGTCCTCGGCGGGATCGTCGATGTACTCGACGCGCGCGGCCGCGAACGGATGGCCGTCGAGGAACTGAAGCACGCGAAAGCGACGCAAACCCCTGGCGACCGCGTGATGCACGCCGTCGGGTGTCGTGATGTAACGCAGCACGACGGCGCTCGTGCCGACCCAGTGCAGGTCGCTCGGGCCCGGTTCGTCGGAGTCGGGATGGCTCTGAAGCAGCACGCCGATCGGGCGCTCGAGGCGCACCGCCTCCTGCGCGGCCGCGCGCGAGCGCTCGCGTCCCACCGTCAGCGGGAACACCATGCCGGGGAACATCACGACATGGCGGACCGGAAGGATGATCAGCGCGTCGTCGGGCAACGGGCGCGTGGCGGCCGCCGGGCGCGCGACCGGTTCGGTCGCCGCGCCTTCGGCCGGTGCGGCGGAGGGCGCGAGAGAATCGGCGCCTTGCGCGGATTTCAGTTCGTCGTTCATCGATGCGCCGCGCCGGTCCGGGTCAATCGGAGGACTAGGCATCCTTCGGCGAGCTCCGGGTGGCCGAGATGAAACGTACCGGGTGGAAGCGCGATGCGCCGCTCGAACGCGCCATAAGGAATCTCCAGCCGCACCACCTTGCGGCGCGATCCGGTGAACGGCAGCGGGCGCACGCCGCGCACGACGAGCGCGCCGGGCTCGCTCACGACCTGCACGCGCTCGGCCGGCACGCCCGGCATCGCGACGACGACGACGATCTCGCGCTCGTCCTCGAACACGTCGGCGGGTGGCTCCCAGGTCGCGAGCGCGCGCTCCGCGCCGGCCAGTTGGAAGAACCGGCGGTGCAGGCGATCGGCCTCGTCGATCAGGTCGAACGCGCGCGTCCACATCCAGCGGGGCGAATCAGGCCGGCCCGGCATGCGTTCCGATCCATTGCATCAGTTGGGGAAGGGCGAGAGCGCCGGATTGGCGGGCGATCTCGCGCCCGTTGAGGAAGACCGCCAGCGTCGGGATGCTGCGGATTCCGAAGCGCGACGCGATCGCAGGCTCGGCTTCGGTGTCGAGCTTGGCGAGGCGAACGCCGGGTGGCGCCTGCGCGGCGGCCTGCTCGTACGCCGGCGCCATCGCCAGGCAGGGGCCGCACCATGGCGCCCAGAAATCGACGACCAGCGGCGTATCGCCCGCGGCGTGGCGATCGAACGTCGCCGCGGTCAGCGCGAACGGATGGCGCGGGAACAGCGGCTCCTTGCATTGGCCGCAGGTGGGGCCATCGGCGAGGCGCTCGCGCGCGACGCGATTCGCGGTCTGGCAATGCGGGCATACGACGCGCAACGCGCCGGTCGTCGAAGCATCGCTCATCGACGCACCTTTCCACCAGACGCTCGAATCCCGTTGCCCATCGTCCCATGGTGGGGGGCTCCCGGGCCGGTTTCAAGAACGCATCGCATTCCCGGTCGCCCGGGCCAGGATTGCGCCGCGCGCCCTGGGTGCGCCCGATGGGCCGTTCAGCGGGTGCGTGCGTCGAGGAGATCGAGCCCACGGGACGCCGGATCGGCTGCCTTCGGGCCATATGCCGCCTACCGTCGTTCTCGGGCGCGGAAACCGGGCCGACACCGCGGTTTGGAACCGCCACGGTGTAA
Organism: Betaproteobacteria bacterium; assembly: GCA_039933715.1. Classification (GTDB taxonomy): domain Bacteria; phylum Pseudomonadota; class Gammaproteobacteria; order Burkholderiales; family Casimicrobiaceae; genus VBCG01. Next base: position 14,706 of record JBDTNO010000003.1, on the reverse strand, counting down.
GGTGCGAAGACGGGACGTTCACTGCGGGCGGGAGTCGGAGATGAACCAGGCATGGCATCGTTTGGCTCGGCTTTCCGCCTGCGCATTCGCCGTCGCCGTGTTCGCCACTGCGGCTCATGCGCAGAAGGCCAAGGAGGCGTGGGAATACCTGCAGGAGCCCGCATTCAAGTCCGCTTATTTGAAAGCGCTCGGAGCGAAGGCGAAGACGCCATGGCTCGCGAAACGCGACGGGCCCGCGCCGCAGGACAAGTTCGTCCGGGTCGCCGGCGATCGGTACGTGATGAACGCGTTCTGCAAGAATCACGACTGCAACGATCACAGCGCGGTCGTGCTGTATTCGCCCGACCGGAAGGTCGTCTACGGCACTGTCCACGAAAAGGGCAGGGCGACGCTGATCGGCGACCCGCCGCCATCGGTTGCGACCGAGCTCGGCAAGCTGTGGAAGATCGAATGGCGGTCGCAACCGAAGTAATGTCTTGCCGGTGTTCGATCGCTGGAATGTCGTCTCGACGAGACGACCCTCCGATTCCGTCGCGAAGGATTCTCATGCGTCCACGCCTGTTGCCGGTCGTCGCAATCGCGTTGTGGTCGCTGGTTGCCTTCGCGCAGACCGCACCGGCCTTCCCTCCGGGCGCGCTCGAGACCGAAGCGCGGCTCCTGGCCCGGGTCGGTCCGCACGCGCGCGAGTGGATCAACCAGGAGGCGGCGCGCGAAGGGGCAGCGGGTACGATTTCGGAGGAAGCCGCCAGAAGGGCGGCGGCGGGCTACCGGGACGTTGCCGGACGTGGCGGCGACATCGAGGCCCTGGCTTTCCTTGTCCTGATGCAAGCCGCGAAGTCGGCGCACGAGGACCTGAAGGTCGTCATGGACGACGTGAAGCGAATCAACGAAGCGAAGGCCTCGGCGCGCCAGGTTGCGCCCCGGCCGGGCGGCGTGGTCGCCAAGCCCCATGCGGGCGTGTCCACGGTCTCGCCGACTCCGCGGACGCCGAGTCCCGCGGCGCAAGCCACGACATCCGCGAAGCCGCTGCCCAGGATGGAATTCGATCGCAAGTTGACCGCCGCCAGGAACGATCCGGGCGCGATGAGCGAGATGGGGGAGATGGAATCGCTGCGGCTTCAGATGGCGATGGACCGGCGATCGAAGTTGATGTCGACGTTGTCGAACATGCTGAGGAAGATGTCCGACACCTCGAAGAGCGTCATCCAGAACCTGAAGTGATTCGCTTGCCTCGATTCGCTACGCGAGGTCGTCGCCCGCCTCGCGCAGCTTGACGAGCGCCAGGAGCGTCTGGTTGACGGGCGTCGCGACGCCGAGCTCGAGGCCGCGCTGCGCAATGTAGCCGTTCAGCATGTCGACCTCGGTCCGCTTGCCGCGCAGGATGTCCTGCGCGGTCGACGAGTATTGCGACGCCATGGCCTCGGCCGTCCGCCACACCGAGGCGAGCATGCGCTCTTCGTCGATCGCGATGCCCGCGGCGCGCGCGACCGCGACGGATTCGCGCACGGTCGCCTCCATGAGATCGCGCCCGCCGGGCTCGTGCACCATGCGCCCGTAACGCGCGCGCCCGAGCGCCGAGATCGCGTTGAACGCGCAGTTGACGATGAGCTTCGACCACAGCGCCGCCTCGATGTCGTCGACCACCGGGCAGGGGACGCCCGCACGCTCGAACAGCGCCGCGACTTCGCGGGCGCGAGACGCGGCGCCGGTGCGATGCGCGCACGCGCGCGTGACGCCGAGCTCCAGGTCGCCGCGGCCTGCGTGGCGAACGACACCGGGGCCTTCCATCGACGTGCCGACCCACACGACCGACGCGAGCACGACCTGGTCGATCATCTCGCCGATCGCATCGGCGTTCGCCACGCCGTTCTGGAGGCTGACGACGACGGCGTCCTGGCGGAGATGCGGCTTGATCGCGACGGTGGCGACGCGCGTGTCGGGTGATTTGACGCAGATGAGGACCACGTCGGTGTCGGCGACGGCCGATGCATCGGTCGAGGCGCGCACACGGACCACGTCGCGACGGCCGGCGCGTTCGATGACCAGTCCCGCGCGCTCGATCGCGTCGACGTGCACGGCGCGCCCGATCAGCGTCACCGGGACGCCGGACAGCGCGAGCATGCCGCCGTAGTAGGAGCCGACGGCGCCGGCGCCCACGACGGCGACGGTCGGAAGATCATGCGAGGTCATCGGAGTGTGGGGTCGCGGAACCCGAAGTTGCCTGGAACGCAAGTGTAGTGTCGGAAGCGGTTGCGGCGGCCCGCACAGGAGCGGGGCAGGCTGTGAACCCAGCGAATCAGCGACAGGGTTGAAGCCGTCCCTGTACCCTCGTCGGCCGTGAAAGAATGCGGCCCTTCGGCGACGACGTCCCACCGCGGACCCGCGATACCCCCATGTCCTTCGACCTCGTCCTCTTCGGCGGCACCGGCGACCTCGCCTGGCGCAAGCTCATGCCCGCGCTCTTCCAGGCGTATCGCCACCACACGCTGCCCGAGGGCGGGCGCATCCTCGCGATCGGCCGCAGCCCGTACAGCGACGACGACTACCGGCGCTGGCTGTGGGAGCGCTTCCAGGACGTCGACGACGCGAAGCGTCCCGCGGACGGCGAGTTCACGCGCTTCGCGCAGCTCCTCCACTATCTGCGCCTCGACCTGTCGCAGCCTTCGGACTACGCACGACTCGAGGAATGGCTGGCGTCGCCGGACGAGGGTCGCCCCGCAGGCCCCGCCGACAGCGTCGTGATGTATCTCGCGACGAGCCCGCACCTGTTCCCGGTCGTTTGCGAGCAGCTCGGACTCGCGGGACTCAACGGGCCGCGCGTTCGCGTCGTGCTCGAGAAGCCGCTCGGGCACGATCTCGCGAGCGCGCAGGCGATCAACCGCGTCGTGCGCGCGTCGTTCGACGAGCCGCACGCGTTGCGCATCGACCACTACCTCGCCAAGCCGGCCGTGCAGAACCTGATGGCGCTGCGCTTCGGCAACGTGCTGTTCGAGCCGCTGTGGCGGCGCGAGAGCATCGCCAACGTCCGGATCACGATCGCCGAGGACATCGGCGTCGGGACGCGCGGCGATTTCTACGACAGCACCGGCGCGCTGCGCGACATGATCCAGAACCATGCGCTTCAGCTCGTCACGATGATCGCGATGGAGCCGCCCGCACGCCTCACCGCGGAGGACATCGGAGGCGAGAAGCTCAAGGTGCTTCACGCGCTCAAGCCGTTCACCGAGGCGTCGGCGCTACGCGACGTCGTGCGCGGCCAGTACCGGCGCGGCATCGTGAACGGCAAGCCCGCGGCGGGCTATCTCGACGAAGCGAAGGTCCCGCCCGACAGCCGAACCGAAACATTCGTGGCGTTGCGGGCCGAAGTCGAGAACTGGCGCTGGGCGGGCGTGCCGTTCTACCTGCGAACCGGCAAGCGCCTCGCCGCGCGCAACGCCGAGATCATCGTGCAGTTCCGGCCGACGCCGCACAACATCTTTCCGGGCGCCAGCCATGCCAACAAGCTCGTCATCAAGCTGCAGCCGGAAGACGGTCTCGAGCTGCATCTCTCCGCCGCGAAGGGTTCGTCGCAGGGCGAGGCGCTGTCGCCGGTCTTCCTCGACCTCGATTTCGACAAGGCGTTCGCGCAGGACCGCGTCGGCGCGTACGAGCGACTGCTGCTCGATGCGATCGCCGGCCGCCTCAACCTCTTCGTGCGCAGCGACGAGCAGGAGGAGGCGTGGCGTTGGGTCGAGCCGATCCTGCGCGCGTGGGAGCGGGAGAACGACGCCGGAAACCGTCCGCTGCCTTATGAGGCGGGTTCAACGGGTCCGGCGGCCGCGAGTGCGCTCGTGACGCGCGAAGGTTTCGCGTGGGAGGAGGATCGGTAGGCGTTTCCCGGCATGCGCGTCGGTGATCCCCGCTCATGGCCGCGTGACGAAATATCACGGTCGAGACGGCCAAGGTCTGCCCGAACGGCGGCAAGCTCGAGAAGGAGAAATTCGCGATCGGTCCGCACGGCTTCATCGCGATCGCGATCGACTCCGAGGACAACCGCTTCGGCCTGCACTCGAACGCGTAGGCGCGCGAGAGGGACCATGTAGGCGCGCCGGTAGAAGGCGTAGGCGCGTGAGGAAAGGTCCCGTCCGCCAGCGGAGACGCAAGCACCTGACGATCCCGTGCGTGCGCCAGCGCACCGACTGCGCTCGCGAACACGCGCAACCTGCTTTGTACCGACGCAATGGATGTGGCGCGACCAAGGGCCGCGCCTTGCATCCGCTGCAGGTGCTTGGCATCGTGTGCACGGCGAAGCGCGATCGGGTATCAGGCCGCGCACATCGCCTTTCGCCGGCAGCGCCCGCATCGACTCCACTCCTCTATGAAAGGCACGACGATGAACTTCGACTCGATCTGGATCCTGGCGCTGGGGCTCGCCGTGGTGTCACTGGGCGGGATGATCGCCATGATGGAAATCTACAGGCGTCGACATGTCGGGAAGTCCCGGCTGGAACACAAGGAGGACCTCAGGTCCTGGGAGAACGAAGGCGGCAATGTCGCCAACGCTCCGATGGCGCCGGCCGTGCCTCCGCCGGTCGTGCCCCAGCCATGAGCGAATGCGGGCGACCTCTGCCTTCATCGCTCGAAGTCCATCGAACGAGGACTTCCCGCCCCATGGCGCGAAACACGCTCGCCCGCGCCACTCGATTTCGAGACCACGATCAGAAAGCGACGCCATGAAACGAATCCTGCTTCCCCTGCTGCTGGGTGCCGCGGCGGCGACCGCGCTGCCGGCCGTTGCCGACAGCATCACGTTCTACGAGAGCGACAACTTCCGCGGCCGCCAATTCTCCGCCGACCGCGCGGTTCCGAACTTCGCCCGCGACGGCAACAACGACCGCTTCCAGTCGGCGGTCGTACACGACGGTCGCTGGGAGATCTGCGTCGACGCCGACTTCGCCGGCAGTTGCGGCGTACTCGCGCCCGGTGCGTACCCGGACCTCGGCGCGTACGCCGGCCGCGTCAGTTCGGTGCGCCCGATCGATGCGCGCTACACCGGCAACCGCGTCGACGATCGCGTCGTCGTAGGCAGCCGCGGAGACGACCGCCGGATCGACGATCGCAGCCGAAGCGGGGCAGGGCGCGCGACGCTCTATGAAGGCAGCAACTACTCCGGTCGCTCGTTCGCGCTCGGCGAAACGATGCCGAACCTGGGCAACACTGGATTCAACGACCGCGCGTCGTCGCTGCGCGTCGACAGCGGCTACTGGATCTTCTGCAGCGACTCGGACTTTCGCGGCGAGTGCCGCACGTTCGGTCCCGGCGACTACGCGTCGCTGCCGGAACTGAGCAACACGATCTCGTCGGGCCGTCGGATCGCCAACGCGTATCCGTACTTGGACCGTCCGACCTGGCAGCGCGATCCGGGCCCGCAGGGTTACAACCCCCGTCGATGACGTAGACGGCGTGGTCGTGGAATCGGGGCGAGGCATGCGTCCCGATTCTTTTGGGGATGCAGCTTCGCTCGCCCGCGCGATTGTCGGCATCCCGCGGTCGACCCCGCTGTGGATGCCGATGCGCAGGCGGATCTCCGGACGGCTGCGGAGCGCCGCGGTGATTTGCATCGCGCACTCGACCGGCCCCTCGAAGCCGTCGGAGAAGACCAGGTACATGCCGTCGCCCGCGGGCAGGCGGATCAGCCTTTCGGCAGCCTCGGCTGCGCGAAGCCGAGGGGAATCGCGCACGACGCGCGTCAACGCCGCGATGACGCGGCTTTGCTCGTCGATCAGGAGCCTCGAGTAGCCGACGACGTCCATCGCCAGGACGTGGCGATCTCCATTTCCCTCTCCGGCGGATGTTCGGCGGGCAGATAGCCTTTCGGACTCTCGGCGCGGACATCGGCCGATTTTTCCAAGCGCGACGATGGCACAGGAAGTCTCGGAAGGCCAGACGCGGCGGAAAGACTCGCGCCCTGTGCGCCGCGCCCTAGTCGGTGCCCGACGGCCGCACTTTCCAGAGCCGCGCTGCGCGGTCGATCCACGGTCGGTCGAAGAATCCCTTGCGGCGGACTTCGAACGCTGGCGTGAACGCATACGCGACGCTCCATGCGCGCAGCGCGAAATAGAATGCCCCGATCCAGGCGAGATCCGTCCACGTAACGTTGATCGGGTGGTGCGCGGCGTGAATGCCCCCGGTGAGTTCCAGCAACGCGATGCCGGCGGCGATCGCGAGCAGGGCCACGTACGCGGCGAGGACCGTGAGATTCACCGCATCGGTCGTGACCGCTTCGATCCGGGCGAGCGCGAGCGCCGGCTGCGAGCCCACGAACATGAGCATGACGACCTGGAGCGCGATCGCCCATCCCACGATCGGCGCGAGATCTGACTCCGCAACGACTTTCACCAGTCCGGAGAGCCCGCCCACGAGCGCCACGACGACAACGTAGACGAGGACGCGGCGCCAGGATGGTCCTTCGATGTAGCTGACGCCCGCAAACACGCCGCCGAGAAAAGTCACCGGAAACTGCGCCGCATACAGCGTGAGCAGCGCGAGGCCGTAGTCGTCGTCGTACCAGCCGGGGTCCCAAGCGTATTGCGCGTAACGGAACGCCGTGTACGCGGGCAGCGCGATGTTGAGAGCGAGCGCGATCCAGGAGGACGGGGTCATCGGCAAGGTTGGTCGGCTGAGCGCAGTACGGTGCGCATCACCCATAGGATAGGGCGCTCGGCGCTTCCTTGTTTGCCCTGTCGCCGGCCCGGCCCAATCCGCGCTCGTTCGAGCCCCGATGGTTGCCGGGAGGTCCGGACTTCGCCAAGGCAGGGGGGTCCTGAATCCTCCATCCGCCCGTCGACCAGGGACTATCCCGGGCCCATTTCCGCGCCTATACTGCGTCGCCCCGTCAAGGGCACCCCTCACGTTCGACCAGCCGCTTCGCCAGGGAGGATTCGATGAAACCGTCCGGGCTGTGGGCCATTGTCATTCTGTTTTTCGTCGCCATCGGGGCACTCTGGATGTACTGGAACAAGCCCGAGCAGCCGGCAGCGGTCGCGTTGACGTCCCAGCCGACGCCAAAATCCGAACCGACTCCCGCCCCGGCGCCGGCGGCGCCAGCGGTCCCTGCCGTGGCCAAAGTCGCGGCACCGGTGGTCCTGGTGTACTTCGACTTCGACCGATCGGCGGTGCGTTCGGGCGAGGCGCCCAAGCTCGACGAGCTCACCGCGCGCCTCAAGGGTGGAGCGTCGGCCAATGTCGACGCCTTGGGCTACGCGGACCCCATCGGCGAAACGCCGTACAACGACCAGTTGTCGAAAAAGCGTGCCGACGCGGTCGTCGCTTATCTGGTCGCCAGGGGCGTGGACGCGGCGCGCGTCCACGGCGAGGGCAAGGGCGAGAGCATGGCGGTGACCGTCGACGCGTGCGCGAACATGGGCGCGGAAAACTCGACGAACCAGAAGCTCGTCGAATGCCTGCAGCGCGAACGGCGGGTGGAGATCACGCTCAACTGATCCCGGGTCGGAGGTCGCGCGACCGAGCGGCTCCGACCTACGCCATTTCCCATGCGGCGGTTCGGGCCGCCGCACCGGTTTCGGCTGGTCAGCGCTTGCGTCGAGCGCGGTCCATGAGCGCGCGCGCACCGCCAACCGTCAGGGCTCCGACCCGATCGAGAACATTCCGGCCAACCGCCGCTTGTCGACCTTGCCCTGCGGATTGGCCGGCAACGCCGCCACGATGACGACCCGGCGCGGCGCGCGCAATCCCATCGCCTCGCGCGCGAAACGCTGCAACGTTTCCGCGTCGCTCGTCGCGCCGTCCGCGAGCTCGACCGCGGCCACCGGGATTTCGCCGTGCGTCGGCGACGCCAACGCAAACGCCGCGACCGCCCTGACCGCCGGATGTCGCTCGAGGACGCGTTCGATCTCCGCGGGGGAGATCTTGATGCCGTTGAGGTTCATGACGTCGTCGGCGCGGCCATGCACGATCAGCGCCCCGTTGCGGGTGAACGAGGCGAGATCGCCGGGGCAAAGCCATCCGTCGCGAAAATGCAGTGCATCGGCGCGCGCATCGCCGAGATAGCCGGTCGCCATGCCCGGCGCGCGAATGCGGATCTCGCCGATGTGTCCCGGCGGCACCGGTGCTCCGTTCGCGTCGACGATCTCGACATCCACGCCGGGATGCGGTCGGCCGACGGCATCGGACGCCTCGTCCGCGCTGCGCTGGATCACGCGCGCGATCGAGCCGCATTCCTGCATCGAATAGGTGATCGCGACCGCGTCGCAGACCCGCTCGAGCAACTGGCGTCGAAGCTGTGCCGATCCGCGCGCACCGGACAGCAGCAGCAACGTCCTGGCCGGCAGCCGGCCGAACCGTGCGGCATGCGCGCAGAGCTCGTTCGCCTGTGCGTTCATGCCCGCGACGATGTCGACAGCCAGCGCCGTGCAGAGCGGCGCGACCGGCATGCCGGAGGTGCCGCGCAACGCAACCGTCGCGCCCGCCAGGATCGAGTAGACGAACTGGCGCTTGGTGTAGCTGTGCTCGATCGACGACAGCGCCAGCGCACAGCCGGTGAGGGAACGCGTCGCCTGGAGGGCGATCCGACCGTGCAGCACCGGGATGATCTTCGGTTCGCCGGTGGTGCCGGACGTCGAGAAGAACGTGAACAGCGCCGCGGGATCGGGGGCGCGGAGCGGGACCGAATCCCGGCGCGCCCATTCCGCCATTCGCCCCGCATCGGCCGCAACGAACGCCAGCTCCGGAAGCCGATGCTCGGCGAGCGCCGCGAGGACACGTCGCACGCCGATGCGTTCGGCGAGCCGCGAGCGTGCGGGTAGTGGGTCATGGCTCGCCAGCGTCGCGTGCGCGGCGCCGATCGAAGCGAGACCGAGCGCGACGACGAAGTGCAGCGTCTCGTCGGCGATCGTCACGCCGACGCGCTCGCCGCGCTCGATGCCGAGCGATCGCAGCCACTCGGCGCACCCGCCGACCAGCGCATGCAGCTCGCGGTAGGTGACGGTCCTGCCGATGGTGACGATCGCCGGCGCGTCCGGGCGCTCGCGCGCGTGACGCTCAAGACGATCGATGACCGTCTCGACCGGCGCGTCGTCGTCGCGATTCACCGGGAAGGACTCAGTCGGGGCGAAGGCCGATGTCGCGCGCCAGCCGCGACCACTTCGCGAGCTCCGAGGCGATGCGGCTCGCCGCCTGCTCGCGCGTGCCGCCCATGGGCTCGTAGCCGATGTCCGCGATGCGCTGGCGAACTTCGGGCAGCGCCAGCGCCTTGTTGACTTCGACGTTGAGCCGATCGGCGATGGATGCGGGAAGTCCGGCCGGCGCCACGAGCGTGATCACACCGCCGGCTTCGACCGGATAGCCCTGCTCGGTCAGCGTGGGAACGTCGGGAAACAGGCGCGAGCGCGTCGCGCTCGCGAGCCCCAGGACCCGGAACGTTCCGGCGTCGATGTGCGACCGGATCGTGGGAGGGTATTCGAACGCCGCGTCGATCTGGCCGGACAGGAGCGCGACCAGGAGCGGCGCGCTGCCGCGATAGGGAACGTTGACGAGGTCCGTTCCCGTCACCTGCTTGAACAGCTCGAAGCCGAGGAAATTCGACGAGCCCGAGCCGTACGAGCCGTAGTTGAGCTTTCCGGGTCGCGAGCGTGCCCACGCGACGAATTCCGCCGCGGTCGTCGCCGGCACCGCCTTGGTCGTCACCAGCAGGGCCGACGTCTCGATCAGCATCACGATGGGCGTGAAGTCGCGCACGGGATCGTAGGGAAGATCTTTCCGCGCAACCGGGTTGGTGGCCAGGACGCTCGTTCCGGCCAGGAACAGCGTGTAGCCGTCGGGCTCCGATTTCGCGACGTAGGTGGCGGCGATCGTTCCGCCCGCACCGCTGCGAGACTCCATCACGATCGGAACGCCGAGCGCCGCGGCGACCCGATCCAGGATGATGGCCTTCAACGCTTCGTTGCTCCCGCCGGCGGCGGACGGATTGATGAGCGTGATCGCGCGTTGCGGGTAGCCTTGCGCCGCGATGTCGTGAGGCGCCAGAGCGAGGAGGGCGACAACGGAGAAAAGTAGGCGCACGTGCCTACGCGTCTCGCGCGCTGACCGTTCGACTACGCCGGGATGCGTTGCGGGCATGGGGCGCGTGGGGTCACGACGGGAGGAGGGCGCACTTTACACAATGCGGGCCGGGGCCGTCGGCGCCCCGCTACCCGGGGGCGAACGCCGCCAACGCATCCGGCGCGATGCCGGTCACGGTCCCGCCAATCACCCGGCCCGTTCGAGCTTCGGGCTCCACTGGGCGTCGCGTGCCAGCGAAGCCATCTTGAGTCGGTGAAGGAAGGCCTTCTGCGCATCCGGAACGTTTTCCGGACGACCAGCCCATGCGCGCATCGCCGGCTCCTGCAGCGCACGCGCGTACGAGAACGAAAGGATCCAGGGTGCGTTCGGATCCATCGCGTTCATCGCATGGAGATGGGCCGTGGCTTCCTCCGGCGTCTGGCCGCCCGACAGGAAGTTGATCGTAGGCACCGCGGCCGGAACGTTTCGCCGCAACACCTCGAGCGTGGCCGCCGCAACCTCGTCGGGCGTCGACTTCCTGCCGCTCTTGTTCCCCGGCAGCACCATGCTCGGCTTCAGCACGATGCCTTCGAGCAGGACATGGTGACGATGCAACGCGGCGAACACCGCGTGCAGCACCGCATCGCTAACGCTGCGGCAGCGCTCGATCGTGTGCTCGCCGTCGATCAGCACCTCCGGCTCGACGATGGGCACGATGCCCTGTTGCTGGCAGATCGCCGCGTAGCGTGCCAGCACCTCGGCGTTGGCGGAGATGCCGAGAGGCGTCGGATTGACGTCGGTGATCCCGTACACCTCGCGCCACTTCGCGAAGCGCGCGCCCTGCGCCTTGTAGCCCTGAAGCCGCTCGGCGAGCCCGTCCAAGCCCTGCGTGATCAGGTCACCGGGCGCGTTGGGAAGCGGCGTGGTCCCCTTGTCGACCTTGATGCCGACGAGAATGCCGCGACGCGCCAGCGCGTCGGGAATCGGGGCGCCGGCGTCGTCGCGTTGACCCAGCGTTTCCTCGAACAGGATCACGCCGCTCAGGAACGCATCCGCCCCGGGCGCTTCGAACAGCATCGACCGATAGCGACGGCGCGTGTCCTCGGTCGACTCGATGCCGAGCGCGCCGAACCGCTTGGTGATCGTCGGGCCGCTTTCGTCCGCGGCGAGGATGCCCCTGCCGGGGCGGGTCAGGTCGGTGATGGTTTGCTGCAAGCCGTTTTCGTCCATGCGCATGGTCGTCGTCCTCTCGCGGAGTCCAATGATAAGCCGCGCGGGGGGTAACCTCCCGGGAGTCTGATATTTGCATTCCCATGCATCGCCCGCGGTCGGGCGGTTGCACTCAGGTGGCCCGAGGGGTCATCCCGTCACCGTTTGCACCGAGGTCCCATTCCGTCGTCTCGCAGTTGGCGAGGAACTTGCCGGTGAGATGGAAGAAGAACGTGCCATGGCCGACCACCGCGATCACGCGTTCGGGGCGCGTGAGGAGAAAGTCCTTGAATTCGGCCACGCGGGCTTCGACCGCCTCGATCGGCTCGACGCAAATGCCGCGCACGTCCGGCTCGCCCTCGGCGTGCCACCACACGTCCGCCAGATGGGCGACATCCAGCGTCGGGAACTCGGCCGCAAGCTCACCCGGCGATCTCCCGACGTCGCAACTGTTTTCGACCCTCTCACGCGCCAGGTGTGCGACCAGCATCGCAGGCGCGTGCGGATGATCGGCGAACAGCCCGACGGCCGTCTGAAGCGCCCGGGTCAGCGGCGAGGTGACGACCAGCTCGACGGGAACCGTGGTGAGCGCCGCTCTCGCCTGCTGCACTTGCTCGAGCCCGGTCGCGCTCAACGGCGCGTCGAAATGCAGCGGGTCGACAGCGGTCACTCGCCATGCGCGATTGAAGGTGGATTCGCCGTGCCGGATGCACAGAACGGTTTTCGCGGACATGAGGGTAGGTTAACCGATTCGACCGATCGAAAGCCCGGGCGAGCAGCGAGGCGCGGGCGGCGCGCAGCGTGGTCTCGAACGACACCGGGGGCGCGATGCGCCTTCGATGCTCCGAAGTTGCGAATGCATGCCGCCCGCCATGTCGTTGCCGGTCATCCCCGGGGCGACCGCATCGCTGCCGGCCGTCCGAACCCGCCGAAAAATTACGACGTCGGCGCGACGCCGATTCTTCGCGCGAGGACGTCGAGGATCCGCGCGTCGACATCCTCGTCGAACTTGCGAGCGAAATGCGCCGGCGAATGCAGGAGCCGATCGGAATGCTGCATGGTCAGGGTGACGGGATGGCTGCCGCCCACCCACAGGATCTCGCGTCGATTGTCGCCGGTGAGGGTTTCGGCGAACGGCCCGTTCATGCCCAGCGTCTGCATCAGGAATTCGTCCGCGATGTACGTGTAACGCAAGGCACGGATGCATTGTCGTGCGAATGGGTCGCGGTCGATCCACTCGCAAAAGTCCCGTGTCAACGTAACCCAGGCCGACCCTTTCCATTCGAGGCGGACTTTGCCCCACCGCGGGATGGGGAACCGCGTGTCGATGACGCGCCCGGCAACTTCAATGTGCAACGAGCGCATGCGCCGGTACAGGTCGTTGCGATCGGCACGCGCAAACGACTCGATCGTCGCCGCCTCCACATGATTGCGGTCCGGTTGCACGGCCAGCTCCGCACGGATCGCGTCCGCCGGCTTGAGCGGGTAATCCTGCCCGCTGAGATTGGCGAAGTAGCGCCATTCGACGTCGAGCGCGAGCAGCACGCGAATGGCCTCGAGATGGATCGCGCTGATGCTCCAGCCTCCCCAGCACAGCGGCCTGCTGCGAAGGCAGTGCACGTTCGCCCGGCCGGCGAGCACTTCGGCGATTGCACCGTGCGTCTGCGCGGTCGCCTTCCGGTCCACGTGAACGAGGAACAGGTCGACAGGGTTGTACAACGCGGCGAACACCCGCGCGAATTGACGCGGCTTGTGGTGCGCCAGCATCAGGTACGCGACCTTCACTGCCTGGTGATCCCCATGGCGCGCTGCTGGCGGCGGCGGATCACCCGCTCCTGGTACCGTCCGTAAACGCGCTGGCCCCAGCGCAGCAAGCCGGGATGGCTCCCGGCGGGCAGCACGCTGCACAAGGCGAGATAGACCAGGATCAGCGCCTGGTAGACCGACACGTTCGCGGGCTTCCTGCCCAGCGCGCGCACGACCATGCGGCGGGCGTCGGAGAGCTTCCCCTGGAGCAGGTGATTCCGCGCGAAGTACCAGAACATGTTGGACTCGCCGGTGGCTCGATAGCGCGTCACCAGACGTGGCGCGTACGCCGCCACTTTCTCGATGGCCCGCCGATGAAATCGGCTTTGCGCGCTGACGTCGGCGGAGAGACTGGAAGGATGCACGCGGTAGAGCGTCAGCACCCACGGCGTGCAGGCGATCCGCCAGCGCGTCAAGAGGGCGATGCGCAGCCAGAGCTCGAAGTCTTCCGCCTGGCGCAGCTCTTCGTCGAACAGGCATCCCCATGCGGCCGGCCGGACGCCGTCCCGCCACCGTTCCTCGGTGAACACCTCCGCGCGCAACATCGCGTTCGATCCGTTTCCGATCGGATTCGCGACGAAGCAATCGGCGGCGCGGGTCAGCTCCTTGCCGAGCATCTGGTAGCCCCCCAGCCGATCGCCGTTCTCGTCGATGAACATCGAGTAGCCGAAGCTGACGCCGACCTCCGGCAACGACTCCAGGTGCGCGACCTGGTGGGCGAGCTTTTCGGGCGCCCAGAGGTCGTCGGAATCGAGGAGCGCGATGTACCGGCCGCGGGCGTGACGGATGCCGGCATTGCGAGCCGCCGCGAGCCCGCGATTCGGCTGGTGCACATAGCGGATGCGCGGGTCGGCGAAAGTCCTGCAGATCTCGATGCTGCGATCCGGCGATCCATCGTCGACGACGATGAGCTCGAACGTGCGGAGCGTCTGGGCCAGGACTGAGCGGATCGTGGCGGCGACGAAGCGCTCGCTCCGGAACACCGGCACGACGACCGAGACGACGGGCGGGGTTTCGCTCATGCCGCTTTCTCATCCGGTACCGGTGGCGGCGGTGCGGAGGCCGCGATGGAGCGGGAAGCGCCCATGCCCGACGCGTGTAGAGCGATCACGGCGCTTCGGCCCGGCCGTTCCGGGGTCGACCGCTAGCGACCTGCGCTCGCGCGATGGGGCGAAGCATCCGCACAGTGCACTCGCCCGCGCATGCTTGCGCCGCCGATGGACATCCGATCAGGTCAGTTGCGCTGTCCCCGGTCCAGCATCTGATCGAGCTCTTCCTGCTTCTGCGCGTTGGAACGCTCCTTTGCCGTGGGTTCCCTGCCGCTGGCCGGAACATTGGACGCGCAGCTGCAAAGGAACAGCGTGGCCATCGCCGCGACGATCACGGCACGTCGCTCATCGCGAAACGGTTTCATGTGGATCCCCTCGCCGATCGGTGCGAAAAAGCTACGCTAGCACAGCGTTCCAGTGCATGGGCAGGGTGAAAGACGCGATTCGAGCCGTGCATGTCAGGCAGCCGGTTCGAGCCGTCGAGACATGGGTGGGGCCAAAGTCGCCATTCGACCCGCTTCGTTCGATCGGTTGGATGCTTCTACGGATCCCGGAGTCGTCTCTCACCTACGCACAACACTCCAAGCTCGGAGAGCCTCGTCTC
>JBDTNO010000002.1:0-46288 GCA_039933715.1 Betaproteobacteria bacterium | reverse complement strand
GACGCGCGGAGCCGCGGTCGATGTGTGCAAGCGTTTCCCGCCGCCGACCGCCGACGCTGACCGCCGACCCGGACCCTGGTCTCACGCCACGACGCGGATGCCCGCATCCCCCAGCGTCGCATGGAGCTGCTTCACATGCTCGTGCCCGGTCGTCTCGACGACGCACACGACGCGCACCGCCGAGAGATCCGGCCCCGAGAACGCGCGGTCGTGCACGATCTCCTTGATCGATGCGCCGGTGGAGGCGATCACCGCGGTGAGCCGCGCGAGACCGCCGGGGCGGTCGGAGATCGCGACGGTGAAGCGCGCGAGGCGGCCGTCGTGCACGAGCCCGGTCTCGATCAATCGGTCGAGGATCGTGAGGTCGATGTTGCCCCCGCACAGCACCAGCACGACGCGCTTGCCCTTCAGGTGGTCGAGCTTGCCGGCCAGGAACGCGGCGAGCGGCGCTGCGCCCGCGCCCTCGACGACGCTCTTCTCGAGCTCGATCAGGCGCAGGATCGCCAGGGCGATCGACGCCTCGTCGACCGTCACGAGTCGATCGACGACCACTTTCGCGATCGGATAGTTGATCGTGCCGGTCTGCGCGACGGCGAGGCCGTCCGCGAGCGTCGGCGACAGCGCGACCTCGACCGGCCCGTGACGCGCGATCGCCGCCGCCAGCGACGGCGCGTTCTCCGGCTCGACGCCGACGATCTCGGCCGTCGGGCGCTTCGCCTTCGCGACGAGCCCGATGCCGGCGATGAGCCCCGCGCCGCCCACCGGCACGACGATCGCGTCGATGCCGGGAACCTGTTCGAGGATTTCGAGCCCCATCGTGCCCTGGCCCGCGACGACGTGCGCGTTGTCGAACGGGTGGATGAACGCGAGGCCGCGCTCGGCGGCGATCTCCTGGGCTTTCGTACGCGCCTCGGTCAGGTCCTCGCCGTGCAGCACCACCTCCGCGCCGAGCTGCCGGCAGTTGGTCACCTTGATGAGCGGCGCGAAGCGCGGCATCACGACGGTCACCGGAATGCCGAGAAGGCTTCCGTGGTACGCGACGCCTTGCGCATGATTGCCGGCGGAGGCCGCGATCACGCCGCGTTTTCGCGAGTCCTCCGGCAGCAGCAGGAGCGCGTTGCGCGCGCCGCGCTCCTTGAAGCTTCCGGTCCGCTGCAGGTAGTCGAGCTTGCAGTAGATGTGCGCGCCGGTGAGCTTCGACAGCGGGATCGACTCGACGCAGGGGCTCTCGTAGATGCCGCCGCGGATGCGCTCGCGGGCGGCTTCGATGTCGGCGATCGAGACGGCGAGCGTATTCACGACCCTCCCCAGGGCAGCCGCTGCGCGGCGTCGCATCCGCGCATCAGAACGGCAACCGGAGATGCGGGCGCACTTCCGCGAACACGCGCCGGAACTCGCGCTGGATGCGCGCGAGCGCGGCCTCGTCGTCCGCCTCGAAGCGCAGCACGACGGTCGGCGTCGTGTTGGACGCGCGCGCGAGCCCGAAGCCGTCGGGATATTCGACGCGAAGGCCATCGATCCGTATCACGTCGCTCGCCCCGGGGAAGCTCGCGCGTTCGGCGAGGTCGCGCACCAGCGCGTGCTGCTCGCCCTCTTCGCACGGCACGTGCAGCTCCGGCGTCGACAGCGCGTCGGGCAGCGCGTCGAGCACCGCCGAGGGATTCGCATGGCGAGACAGGATCTCGAGCAGCCGCGCGCCCGCGTAGAGCCCGTCGTCGAAGCCGTACCAGCGCTCGTCGAAGAACGTGTGGCCGCTCATTTCGCCGGCGAGCGCCGCGCGCGTTTCCTTCATCTTTCCCTTGATCAGCGAATGACCGGTCTTCCACAGGAGCGGCTTGCCGCCGTGCGTCGCGATCCACGGCTTCAGGTTCCGCGTCGACTTGACGTCGTAGATGATCGTCGCGCCGGGCACGCGGCCCAGCACGTCGGCGGCGAAGAGCATCAGCTGCCGGTCCGGGTAGATCAGGTGGCCGTCTCTCGTGACGACGCCGAGGCGATCGCCATCGCCGTCGAACGCGAGGCCGAGCTCGCAGTCGCCCTGTCTCAGCCGCTCGACGAGGTCGACGAGGTTCTTCGGCTGCGACGGGTCCGGGTGGTGGTTCGGGAAGCGCCCGTCGACGTCGCAGAAGAGCTCGACCACTTCGCACCCGAGTCGCCGGTACAGCGCCGGCGCGTACGCGCCCGCGACGCCGTTGCCGCAATCGACGGCGATGCGCATCGGCCGCGTCAGGCTCACGTCGTGCGCGATGCGATCGAGGTAGGCGCCGCCAATGTCGTGGATGCGGTAGTGACCCGCGCCGGACGCGACGTCGTCGCGCTCGAGCCGCTCGCGCAGCCGCTGGATCGCGTCTCCGGCGAGCGTCACGCCGTCGATCACCATCTTGAGGCCGTTGTAATCGGGGGGATTGTGGCTGCCCGTCACCATCACGCTGCAGCCGGTGTCGAGCGCGTACGAGGCGAAATAGGTCATCGGCGTCGCGACCATCCCGACATCGACGACGTCGGTGCCCGCGGCGCGGATGCCGTCGGACAGCGCCGTCGCGAGCTCGGGGCCCGACAGACGCCCATCGCGCCCGATCGCGATCGCCGGCCGCTTCGCTTCGCGCGCGAGCGTGCCGAGCCCGCGGCCGATCGTGCGGACGATTCCCGGCGTCAGCGTGCGCCCGACGATGCCGCGAATGTCGTAGGCCTTGAAGATCTCGGGAGGGAGGGGCATCGAGGATCTCGCGGACAAGACCAGAATCATACCGGCCCGACAGGGGCCGCTTGCTCGAACCACGCGAGCAGGCGCTCGGGCAGCCACGCGAGCCGGCCAGGGAACGGGCCGGTGACGAACCCTGCGTGGCCGCCTTGCTCCGGCTGCTCGAGCACCACGCACGACGCGGCATCGCCGGGACGCGCGAGCGAGGCCGCCGGGATGAACGGGTCGTTGCGCGCGTTCAGCACGAGCGTGGGCACGCCGATGCGCAGGAGCCACGGCTTTGCCGACGCGCGCGTCCAGTAATCCTCGGCGCCGGCGAACCCGTGCAGCGGCGCGGTCACCGCATCGTCGAACGCCCACATCGTCCTGTAGGCTCGCACGCCCGCCGGGTCGATCGCGTCGGGATGGCGCCACGCGATCGCGCGCGCTTTCGGGTTCATCGTTCGCAGGAATACGTAGGCGTAGAAACGGTTGAGGCCGCGGTCGATCGCCCGTCCGGCGGCCATCGCGTCGTGCGGCGCCGAAACCGCGGCGGCGCGCGCGACGAGCGCGGTTGCGGCCGTGCCCGCGCGCCCGAGCCAGTTGAGGAGCGCCGAGCCGCCGAGCGACACGCCCGCCGCGTGGATCGTGACGCGATCGCCGACGCGCCCGCGGATGGCGGCGAGCATCGCGGCGATCTCCTCGTGGTCGCCGAGGTGGTAGGCGCGCGGGCGCTGGTTGTCGACGCCTCCGCACCCGCGGAAATGCGGGACGACGCCGCGCCATCCGCGCGCGGCGAGGACGTCCATCAGCGCGACCGCGTACGGCGACGTGGCGCCGCCCTCGAGGCCGTGGAACAGCACGCACAGCGGCGCATCGTCGCGCGCGGGCGCGTCGAGCCAGTCGAACGCCCAGCGGTCGCCGTCGGGCGCGGCGACGATCTCGCGACGCCAGCGCAACGGGGACTGGGTGACGAACCACGGCCAGATCGTCTGCGCGTGTCCGCCAGGGAGCCAGGCGGGGGCGCGGTAGGGCGGTGGCGCGAAGCGCCCGGCCATCGTATTCACGCGCGCGACCAGAAGCGACGCGCCTTCGCGTAGTCGGACCAGGCGTCGTCGATCCGCTCGGCGCCCTGCGCGATCCGCCCAGCCGACCATCGCTGGATCGCAACGGTCGCGGGCGCGGTCGGGCCCGCGAGCACCGCGGCGACGCGCGCCGCGACGGCCGCGTCGTTGAACCCGCCGAGCGCATCCTGCAATTTCGCGAGCGCACGGCGATAGTCGCGCGTTCGCCGACGCGGAAAGAGCGTGGCGAAGAACTCGGTCGCGTAACGCAGCTTCTTCGCGGCGATGCGCACCGCATGGCGCGCCTCGACATCGGCATGCTCGAGCCCGGCGCCGGCCTTGTCGAGCCGGCGAGCGCGCCGCTCGACCACGCGCATCGCGAAGCGGCGGGCGTCCCCACCTCGCGGCTCGCCCGCGTCGGCGATGCCGCCCGCGCGCAGCGAGGCCGCCAGCGCGGAGGCCGCGAGCGCGAGCCGCGTGAAACGCGTCGAGGCGACGCACGCGACCGCGGCGCCGCTGGCGCTGCGGCGACGCCGCGCCGCGCCGCGCGCGAGATCGTGTACCGGCTTCGCCGATTCCCCGTCCGCCCGGTCGAGATCGTCGAGCACGGCGGGCAGCGTTTCGACGACGAACACGTCGAGGTCGCGCGCAGGTCCGAGCGCGTCGAGCGCCCATCGCGTCTCGGCGCGCAGGTGCGCGAGCGCGGAAGCCGCGGCGATTCCGTCGGCGAGCGCGAGGCACGAGCGCAGCCGGCGCACCGCGATGCGCATCTGGTGCACCCATTCCGGATCGGCGAGATGGCGGGCGCGGAAGCCCGGAGCGTTCGCCGCGACCTGGCGCACGCATTCCTCGACAATCGCGGCGAGGGCGGTCGCCGCGGTCGGGTCGTCCGCATGCACGATCTCGCGGGCGCGCGACGGCGCATCGGCGATTCCGCCGGCGAGCGCGTAGCCGCGCTCGGCCTTGCTGCGCGGCTCGAGGGCGAGCGGCAGGTCCTCGCAAAGCCGCGTCGCGAGGTCGAGCAGCGTTCGCGCGTCGCCGCTTCCGAGTTCGAGCTCGATTTCCGCGACGGACGCCGTGCGGACGCGGCGTTTCGTCTCCGCCGGCAGCACGATCGTGCCGTTGTCGATCGCGAGCGTGGCCCGCGTGCCGTCGGGAAACGCGAGCGGCAGGCTCGTGCGCTCGACGTCGGTCGTGAACACGGGCGCCAGCGTTTGCTTGCGTAACGCCTTCGCGAACACGGCGCGCCACGGCGTCGTCGCCAGTCGCATCGTGTCGATCGCGGGCCCGTCGATCGCCCATTCGAGCTCCGGCCGCGCGAGCAGGCCGGACGGTGCATCCGCGAGCGGCGCGCCCTTGACCGCCATCCGCCAGCGTCGCCCGTCGCGGCGTACGCGCAACGTCAGGCCCGCACGATGCAGCCGCCGGTCCGGCGTGTCGTGGTAGGTCGAGACGACACGCCCGCGGCGCGCGCGACCGTCGGCGAGCGGCTTCAGCGCCGGGTGCTTCGCGAGGCGCGGCAGCGCACGTGGATCGATCGCGAGCTTGAGCTCGGTCTCGACCGGTGTGCTGCCGGGGTCCGGCGCGGGCCGGACGGACTTCATGCCGCCCGCTTCAGGCGCGGTCGGTGAGGGCGAGACGGCGCTTGCGAACCGCGTCGGCGAGCCCGTGCAGCGACTCGACCGTCGTGTCCCAACCGATGCATGCGTCGGTGATCGACACGCCGTACGCGAGCGCCTCGTTGGGTTTCAGGTCCTGGCGACCGGGATTGAGATGGCTTTCGATCATGATGCCGATGATGCGCTCGTCGCCCGCGGCGACCTGCGCCGCCACGTCCGCGGCGACGTCGACCTGCCGCTCGTGCTTCTTCTGGCTGTTGGCGTGCGAGCAGTCGACCATCACGCGCTGCGCGAGGCCCGCGCCCGCGAGCTCCCGGCAGGTCGCCTCGACGCTCGCCGCGTCGTAGTTCGGCGCCTGGCCGCCGCGCAGGATGATGTGGCAGTCCTCGTTGCCGGCCGTGTGCACGATCGCCGAGTGCCCGCCCTTGGTCACCGACAGGAAGTGGTGCGGCGCGCTGGCCGCCTTGATCGCGTCGACCGCGATGCGCACGTCGCCGTTGGTTCCGTTCTTGAAGCCGACCGGGCAGGAAAGCCCGCTCGCGAGCTCGCGGTGCACCTGACTCTCGGTCGTGCGCGCGCCGATCGCGCCCCAGCTGATCAGGTCGGCGATGTACTGGGGCGTGATCATGTCGAGGTACTCGGTGCCCGCGGGCAACGCGAGCTCGTTGATCTCGAGCAGGATGCGGCGCGCGAGGCGCAGGCCCTCGTTGATGCGGAAGCTGCCGTCGAGTCGCGGGTCGTTGATGAGGCCCTTCCAGCCCACCGTCGTGCGCGGCTTCTCGAAATAGACGCGCATCACGATCGCGAGGTCGCCCTCGAGCTCGCGCTTCAGCGCCGCGAGGCGCGTCGCGTAGTCGATCGCGGCGTCGTAATCGTGGATCGAGCACGGGCCGGCGACGACGACGAGCCGGTCGTCCGCGCCGTGCAGGATGCGGTGGATCGCGGCGCGCCGGTCGTAGGTCGTTTCCGCGGCGCGCTCCGAGACCGGGAACTCGCGCAACAGGTGCGATGGCGGCGCAAGCTCGGTGATCTCGGTGATCCGCGTGTCGTCGACCGGCCGCGCGGCGCCCGGAGTGCCGGCGGCGGCGTGGCGATTGCGTTGTGCGGTCGTCGAGGTCACCGGGGTGCTCCTGTCGTGCAGGCGAGGGTAGAGAAAACAATAGCTTACACGCGAACGACCGGCACGTCACCGGCGTGGCGGTCACCGGGGATAACCCGAGCGATGCGAACGCCGGTTGTGCAGCCGCGCAACAAGCGATGCGCGTTGGTCATCGCGTTCGTTGCATCGCGCGTTACCGCCTTTGTAGACTGGCCGGCGATCCCGTCTTCCATGCAAGGCGGCGGGGCGGCCTCCCACCCGCGTTTCAATTCGAGGAGAACTCCATGCAACGACTCATCGCCTTCGCGCTTGCCGGCGCGCTCGCGTTCGCTCCCGCCGCTTTCGCGCAGGACAAGGCGAAGGCCGCCGCGCCCGCCACGCCGATGATGGCGCCCGCGACACCGATGAAAGCGCCCGACGCGAAGGCCGCCGACGCGAAGGCGCCGAACGCACAGCAGGAGCGCATGAAGACCTGCAACGCCGACGCGAAGGGCAAGACCGGCGACGAGCGCAAGAAGTTCATGAGCGCATGCCTGTCGGGCGAAGCGCCGAAGATGACGCAGCAGGACAAGATGAAGTCGTGCAACACGAAGGCCGGCCCGATGAAGGGCGACGAGCGCAAGAAGTTCATGAGCTCCTGCCTGTCAGCCTGATCAGCGGAGGGGGCGGGATTCCGCCCCCGACGCATCTGTCGGGGTCGGGTTCCGACCCCGACAGCGTCGGCGTCGGAACCTGACCACCCGATGCGGACCTGACGCATCGTCGATCGACGCGTTTGCGCTCATCCGGCGTATCGCATCGTCGATCGCCCGACGCGCCCGGCTGCAACGCCGCCTTTCGCGGCGATCGCCTCACCCCCGCCGCACCAGCAGCCCCTTCAGGTAATCGCCCTCTGGAAACGCCAGCGCGACCGGATGGTCGGCGCTCGCCGTGAAGCGCGCGACGATCGTCGCGTCGACGTTCGCGTCGACGGCCGCGCCCGCGACGATCTTCTGGAAGAGATCGGCCGACACGCCGCCCGAGCACGAGAACGTCGCGAGCAGGCCCCCCGGTGCGAGCAGTTTCAGCGCGAGCAGGTTGATGTCCTTGTACGCGCGTGCGGCGCGCGCCGCGGGCGCGGCGGTGGGCGCGAACTTGGGCGGGTCGAGGATCGCGAGGTCGTAACGGCGCCCCTCGTTGCGCAGGCGCCGCAGGTCGGCGAACACGTCGGCCTCGTGCCAGCGCGCCTTCCCCGTGGCCAGCGCCGGGTTCGCCGCGAGGTTCGCGCGAGCCAGCGAAAGCGCATCGGGCGAGCTGTCGATCGACTCGACCTCGCCGGCGCCACCGGCGAGCGCCGACAGCGTGAAGCCGCCCGTGTAGCAGAACGCGTTGAGCACCGTGCGTCCGCGCGCGAGCTCGCGCACCCGGCGGCGGTTGTCGCGCTGGTCGAGGTAGAAGCCGGTCTTCTGGCCGCGCTCGACGTCGACGCGGTACGCGATGCCATCCTCGCGGATCGTCACCGGGCCGCGCAACGCACCGCGCAGCACGCCGACCGCGGGGTCGAGGCCCTCGAGCTCGCGCACCTCGGCGTCGGAGCGCTCGACGACGGTCGCGGCGCCGGTCACCGTGGCGAGCGCATCGACGATGGCGTCGCGCCAGGCCTCCGCTCCCGCGGACGAAAGCTGTACGACCAGCGTGTCGCCGTAGCGATCGGCGATCACGCCCGGCAGGCCGTCCGATTCCGCATGCACGAGCCGGCACGCGTCGTGGCGCTCGTCGATGAGGCCGCGCCGCGCGTCGACCGCGGCGGCAACGCGTCGGACGAACCAGCCCGCGTCGATCGGCTCGTCGACGAACGACCAGGCGCGCGCGCGAATCTGAGACGCGGGCGAGTACGCGGCGAGCGCGAGGAACGCGCCGTCGTGTGCGCGCACGGCGACCGTGTCGCCCGACCCCGGCGCGCCGTCGACGCGGTCGATCGCGCCCGAGAAGATCCACGGGTGCCGGTGCACGAGCGACTTCTCGCGCCCGGCCTTCAGCGTGATCGCGGCCCGGCCGCGCGCGGCCATCAGCCGAGCGCGATGCCGGCGACGCGGCCGATCGCCCAGGTGACGCCGCCCGCGGCGGCGCCGAGCGCGAGCATGCGCAGCCCCGAGGCGAGCGCGTTGCGCCCGGTGAAGAGCGACAGCGTCGCGCCGATCATGAAGAGCGCCGCCGCGGTGACCGCGATCGCAAGCGGCAGCGCGTTCACGCCGTTCGCGACGAACGGCACAAGGGGAATCGTCGCGCCGGCCGCGAAGGTCGCGAACGAGCTCGCGGCGGCGCCGAATGGCGCGCCGAGCTCGCTCGGATTGAGGCCGAGCTCCTCGCGGGCGAGCGTGTCGAGCGCGTGCTCGGGATCGGCGACGAGTCGCTTGGCGACCTGCTCGGCCTGGCGGCGCGGCACGCCCTTCGCCGCATAGATCAGCGCGAGCTCCTGCGCTTCCGCTTCCGGGTACTGGCGAAGCTCGTCGCGCTCCAGGGCGATCTGGTGCTCGTAGAGCTCGCGCTGCGATCGCACCGACACGTACTCGCCGACCGCCATCGAGAACGCGCCGGCCGCGAGGCCAGCGACGCCCGCGAGCACGACGGTGCGTCCGTCGCCGCCTGCGCCTGCGACGCCCAGGATCAGGCTCGCGTTGGAGACGAGGCCGTCGTTCATGCCGAACACCGCGGCGCGCAGGTTGCCGCCGCCGCCGAGCCCGCGATGGCGGCGCTCGAGCGGCCCACCCGCGACCGGCGGCGCGTGCGTGGGCTCGCTGCGCCCGCCCGAGGTCGAATAGATGGCCATGCCGCGCACCTTCATCGCCGCGAGCACGCCGCGCATGCGCCGCGGTCCCATCCAGCCGACCAGCTGCGCGACGAGCTTCGCGCGCGAATCGGGGACGAACGGGCCCGGTGACGTGCCGCCGCGCGCGGTGATCTGGGCGCGCCAGATGGCACCCTGCGCTTCGGCCTCGCCGGCGAGGCGGCGGAACAGCTCGGCACGAGGCGTGCCTTCCTCGGCCACCGCGCAAGCGCGATAGAGGAACGCGGAGCGCTGTTCCTCGCGAAGGCTCTCGAGCGGATTCATCGGCGGTTTTCGCGTTCGAATGCCGCGCGCAGCGCCTCGACGCGCGCGCGATTGACGCCGAAATCGTAGCTCCCGAGACGCGAGGCCGAGCGTACGTGGATGGCGCGCGCCGCGGGATCGAGCTGGAACTCGACGTCGTCGACGAAGCCGAGCGCGGGGCTCGTGAACTCGGCGTGCGCGTAGCGCCCGTCGTCCCGAACGATGCGCGACCCGGGCGTCCCGCTGATCGCGGCGGCGAGACGATGCCAGGCGACGTCGGCGCGTCCGGCGAACGCGAACGGTGCGATGGCGTGGCGGGCGTCGCTCGCGCGGGTCGACACGCAGTTCGGACGATCCGGGCAGGCGGCGAGCGCGCCTTCGCGCAGGCCGAGCGTCGTGGGGGGCGAGCCGGCGAGGAGGCTACCGAGAAGCGAGGCCATGGCGGGCGAGGAAACCAGGGCGAGGCAAGCGATGCATGCGCGCACGCGGCTACACGCTTCGCGTGAGGCCGCCGTCGACCCGCAGGTTCTGGCCGGTGACGTAGGCGGCGTCGTCGGACAGCAGGAACGCGGCGGTGCGGCCGATCTCGGCGGCGCTGCCGTAGCGGCCGGCCGGGATGCGCGCGCGAACCGTGTCGTCGACGCCATGCGTGTCGATGAAGCCCGGCAGGAGGTTGTTCATCCGGATGCCATGCTTCGCTTCCGCGTCGGCGTAGAGCTTCGCGAAGCTGCCGAGCGCGGCGCGCAGCGACGACGAGATCGGAAAGCGGAGGTCGGGCTCGAACGCCGCGAACGTCGAGACGTTCACGATCGCCCCGCGCCGTTGCGCGCGCATCGTCGGCGTGACGTGGCGCGCCATCCGGACGACGTTGAGCAGCAGGAGGTCGAGCCCGGCGTGCCAATCCGCGTCGGTGAGGTCGAGCAGCGTGCCCTTGGCCGCATGGCCGGTATTGTTGACGACGCCGTCGATGCGTCCCCATGCGTGCAGCGTCGCGCGCACGACGCGCGCGAGATCCTCGTCGCGCGCGGTGTCGCCGCGCGTCGCGAGGCCGCCGAGTTCCTCGGCCAGCGCTTCGACGTCGGCACCGCGCGCGAGCAGCGACACGCGCCAGCCGCGCGCGGCGAGCTCGCGCGCGCACGCTGCGCCCATGCCGCGACTCGCGGCAGTGACGATCGCGACCGGCGCCGTGCCGTCCATGGCGTCAGGCCGGTGCCTGCGCGGCCAGCACCGCGTCGATGCGCGCCATCACGTCGGGCGTCAGCTTCGCCGCGAAGTCCAGCGCCTTCAGGTTCTCGACGACCTGCGCCTTGCGGCTCGCGCCGGTGATCACCGACGACACGTGCGGGTTCTTCAGGCACCAGGCGAGCGACAGTTGCGCGAGCGTGCAGCCGATCTCGCGCGCGATCGGCGCGAGGCGGCGCACGACGGCGAGCTTCGCCGGGTCGGAGACGCGCTCGGCGAGCCACTCGTAGCCCTTGAGCGTGCCGCGCGATCCTTCCGGAATGCCCTCGTTGTACTTGCCGGTGAGGAGGCCCGACGCGAGCGGGCTCCACGTCGTCGTGCCGAGCCCGATATCGCGGTACAGCCGCGCGTATTCCTTCTCGACGCGCTCGCGGTGGAACAGGTTGTACTGCGGCTGCTCGGTTACCGGCTTGTGCAGGTTGCGCCGGTCGGCGATGTGCCAGGCCTGCGCGATCTCCTCGGCGCTCCATTCCGACGTTCCCCAGTAGACGGCGCGTCCCGACGTGACGATGTCGTGCATCGCGTGCACGGTCTCCTCGATCGTCGTGTCGGGATCGGCGCGGTGGCAGTAGACGAGGTCGACGTAGTCGAGCTTGAGGCGCGCGAGCGACGCGTCGATCCCCTGCAGCAGGTACTTGCGGTTGAGCGTCGACTTCTCGTTGGGGCCGTCGTGAAGGCCCCAGAAGAACTTGGTCGAAACGAGGTAGCTCGAGCGGCGCCAGCCCGCCTTCGCGAGCACCTCGCCCATGATCGTCTCCGACTGGCCTTTCGCGTACACCTCGGCGTTGTCGAAGAAGTTCACGCCCGCGTCGTACGCGGCGGTCATGCATTCGCGCGCGGCGTCGGCGCCGAGCTGGTTGCCGTAGGTGACCCAGGAGCCGAACGACAGCGCGCTCACCTTGACGCCGGCGCGGCCGAGGCGCCGATAGTGCATTTCGCTCATCGGGAATTTTCGCGTGGATGGAGTCGATCAATCGCCCGCGGCACGTTCCGGGCGGGCGCTAGAATGCCCGGTCGATTGTAACCGCAAGGACGCATCCATGGCCGCGCGCCGACCGCCGCTCACCGTCGAGGCCCTGTGGGCACTGAAACGCATCGGCACGCCGACGCTCTCGCCGGACGGATCGCTCGCCTGCGCGCCGGTGACGAGCTACGTGATGGCGAAGAACGAAGGCTCGACCGAGCTGTGGCTCTATCCGACGCGACCCGTGCGCGGCGCGCGCTCCCGTCGACTCACCGCGGGCGACAAGGACAGCGGTCCCGAGTGGTCGCCCGACGGCCGCGCGATCGCGTTCACCGCGAAGCGCAAGGACGACGAGGTCCCCCAGCTCTACGTGATCGCGCCCGACGGCGGCGAGGCGCGCCGCGTGACGACGCTCTCCACCGGCTGCGCTTCGGTGCGCTGGTTTCCCGACGCGAAGCGCGTCGCGTTCGTGTCTTGGGTGTGGCCCGACCTTCCGACCGACGCGGCGCAGGCGAAGCGGCTGAAGGAGCGCAAGGACGACCAGGTCAAGGTGCACGCGACCGAGCGCGCCGAGTCGCGTTTCTGGGACCACTGGATCACCGACGGTCGCGAGCCGCATGTGTTCGTCTGCGACGTCGCCACCGGACGCTGTCGCGACGCGCTCGCCGGCACCGGGCTCTCGCTGCCGCCGTGGGAGCCGTCGGCCAACGACTTCGACATCGCGCCCGACGGCGGAGAGATCGCGATCACGGCCGACCTCGCCGACGAGCCCGGCATGCTGCACCGGACCGACATCGTCACGATCGACCTCGCGACGAGGCGCAAGCGCGTCATGACCGCGTCGACCGGCCGCTCGGACAGTGCGCCGCGCTATGCGCCCGACGGCAGCGCGATCGCCTACCTGTCGCACGACACCGAGCGCTCGCACGTCGACCAGGGCCATCTCGAGCTCGTGCCAAGGCGCGGCGGGAAGCCGCGCGCCGTCGGCACCGCGTTCGACCGGGTGCCGACGCATGCGCAGTGGGCGCGAGACGGGCGCGGACTTCTGTTCACCGCCGAGGACCGCGGCCGCACGAACCTGTACCGGCTGGAGCCGGGTGCGACGCAGGCCACGCTCGTCGTCGCGGGCGGGAGCGTCGGCGACTTCGCGCAATCGAGCGACGGCGCGACGATCGCGTTCGACCGCGCGAGCGCGATGCATCCGCCGGCGCTGTTCGCATGCGGCGCCGACGGCAGCGGCGAGCGCGGGCTCGAGACGACCAACGACGCGCTGCTCGCGCGCCATGCGCTCGGCGAAATGCGCGAGATGACGGTCAAAGGCTGGGGGGGCGAGCCGGTGCAGGTCTGGGTCATGTATCCGCCGGGGTTCGATGCGAAGCGCAAGTGGCCGCTGCTGCATTCGATCCACGGCGGCCCGCACGCCGCGCATGGCGACGGCTGGCACTTCCGCTGGAACGCGCACGTGTTCGCGGGGAAGGGCTACGTCGTCCCGATGGTCAACTACCACGGCTCGTCGGGCTTCGGGCAGAAATTCATCGAGTCGATCGTCGCGCGCTACGGCGAGAAGGAGTTCGCCGACGTCGAGGCGGCGACCGACGCGCTGCTGCGCACCGGCTCCATCGATCGCGACCGCCTCGTCGCCACCGGAGGCAGCTACGGCGGCTACATGGTCGCGACCATGAACGGCCGCACGCGCCGCTACGCGAGCTACGTCTGCCATGCGGGCTGCTACGACTGGGTCAGCATGATGGCGACCGACGGCTATGCGTGGTTCCACCGCGAGCTCGGCGCATGGCATTGGGACGACCTCGCGCGCGTGATGGGCCAGTCGCCGCACCATTACGTCGGCAAGGCGACCACGCCGACGCTCGTCGTGCACGGCGAGCTCGACTACCGCGTGCCCGCGACGCAGGCGCTGCAGTACTACCACACGCTGAAGGCGAAGGGCGTCGAGGCCCGCCTCCTTTATTTCCCCGACGAGAACCACTGGATCCTGAAGCCGCAGAACTCGCGCCGCTGGTACGGCGAATTCTTCGACTGGATCGCGCGAACCGCGCCCGGCGGAACGCGACGCGCGCGTCGTCGCGCGGCGTCCGCAACGCGCTAGCACTTCGGCTAGCCGTTGCCCTTCTGGCCGGTGCGGCGCTCGTTGGCCTCCTGGCAGCGGATGCAGCGCGCGGCCGACGGGTAGGCGTGCAGCCGCGCCGTGGGGATCGCCTCGTCGCAATCGATGCAGCGGCCGTAGCTGCCGTCGTCCATCCGCCGGAGCGCGCGCTCGACCTCGCCGATCTCGGCCGCGTCGCGGGCGACCATCGCGATGTCGAAGCTCGCCATCGCGTCGGCGACCGCCCAGTCGTCGGTGTCCTCGAGCCGGTTGCGCAGCGCCATCGTGTCCGGATCGTCGTGGTCGGCGAACTGGTCGCGGATCGCGGTCCTGAGCTCGCGGTGGCGATGACGCAGCCGGTCGGCGAGGACCCGAAGGTCGGGGGCATTCAGCGGCGTTTCCATCGCGAAGGTGGGAGGTGGCTCGTGGTCGTCCGCGGCGCATCGGGTGCCGGCCGTGTTCGCCGGCCCCCGCCGCGACGCTCGGGGCCGTGGCGGGCTCGCGTGCCGCCCGGAGGGTCTTGTGAATCCGGCCGCGGGAACGCCACGTCATCGTCACCGCTCTTGCACCCGTCGTGAGCGTCCGGGCGAGCCCATCCGATCTACGAACGACAGGAGAACCTCATGGCCCGTGTGCAAGTCTACGATCCTTTCGCCGGTTCCGGCATCGACGAGTTGTTCCGCGGCATCTTCGCGCCCGTGCGCCGCGATGCCGACGCGCCTGCGCCGATCCGCATCGACGTGACCGAGGACGATGCCGGCTACGTCGTGCACGCCGAGATCCCGGGCGTGAAGAAGGAAGACATCCACGTGACGATCGAAGGCAACCAGGTGACGATCGCCGCGGAAGTGAAGCGCGAATCCGGGAAGAAGGACGGCGAGCGCGTGCTGCGCAGCGAGCGCTACGCCGGCAGCGTCCATCGCAGCTTCGTGCTGCCGGTGCAGCTCGACGAGACGTCGAGCGAGGCAAGGGTCGAAGGCGGGGTGCTGGAGTTGAAGCTCGCGAAGAAGCCGGCGATCGCCGGCCGCAAGCTCACCATTCAATAAAGCCGTGCAGCCCTGGCGTCGGACGATGCGCGGGAGGCCGCGAGGCTTCCCGCGCGCGCTCGCGCGCCGTCACCGCACGCGCTTCGCGACGAACTCCTCGTCGACATTGTCGCGGAAGTAGCTCCACGGGGAGGTCGCGCTCGCCAGGCGCCGCCAGATCTCGGGCGAGACGCCCGAGTATTCGAACGTCCCGGACGTGAGCTCGATCACGAGCTTGCGCGTCCGCTCGTCGTAGCCGGCCGCCTTGAGGCTGCCGCCGTTCAACGGCCTCATCTCCATCGCGCGGCCCTCCCGATATTGCTGACCCGGCGATTCGCGCGCCGGATCGCACTGGCGCGCTCGCGGCGAGTATGGTCGCCGCCCTGGAGCGGGTCAATCGGCGGCGCGACGCCGCCCATGCCCGTCTTTGCGCCGGTTCGGGACGCCGTCAGTGCCCGGCGCGATCACCCCAAAGCTGCTTCAGCCGCGCATCGCGGCCGCAGCCGGTGCGGTAGTACGTGTACCGGGCCGGGTTCTTCTTGTAGTAGTCCTGGTGGTATTCCTCGGCCGGCCAGAACTCGCCGGCATCGACGACCGGCGTCACGACCGGTTGCTTGAACGGCTTGTTCTTCTCGACCGCAGCCTTCGACGCCTCGGCCGCCTTCCGCTGTTCCGGCGTGTGCGCGAAGACTGCCGTCCGGTACTGGGACCCGGCGTCGCAGAACTGGCGGTTCTCGACCGTCGGGTCGATGTTCACCCAGAAGGTCTCGAGCAGCTTCTCGTAGCTCACCTTCGCCGGGTCGTAGAGCACCTGCACGACCTCGGCGTGGCCGGTCGTGCCGTTCGACACTTCCTCATAGGTCGGGAATCGCTTGGGCCCTCCCATGTAGCCGGACGTCGTCGAGAGGACGCCGGGCAGCTTGTCGTAAGGGGGCTCCATGCACCAGAAGCATCCGCCGGCGAACGTGGCGACGGCGGTGCCCGGCTTCAATGCGGGCGCCGTGACCTGGGCCTGCGTGGACGGGATCGCGAAGAGCGTGAGGAAGGCGAGCGCGGCGCAAGCGATCGCGGAACGGGGGGTCGTCATTCGGGTCTCCGAAAAGGAAGGGTCACGCTCCAAGGTCGCGCGACAGGGGCGCGCGCTTACGGCCGCTGCCGCCGCGGTGGCGCTACGCAGCGCGGCCGCGCTACTGCGGGCGCATCCGGTCGCTCGTCTCGAAGTAGGCGCGGGCGTGCTTGAGAATCTGACCGTCGGTGGGATGGTCGGCGCTTTCGACGCCCACGACCTTGGCCGCGACATCGGGCTCGTGCGTCTTCCACCAGTCGACCAGGCGCAGCTTCGCCTCGGCAGGCCCGGTGACGAGGATCTCGCCGGAGTTTCGCACGGCGGCGCCGATCGCGCGGTAGAACGCCGGATCCTCGGCATCCCGCCCTCCGGAGACCGAGCCCTCGCGGTGGTGGACCTGGCGATGTCCGGCGTGCGCATGCACGAGCGCGGACTCGGCCTCGTCGCGGTTGAACGTGACGACGTGGGCCTCGCGATGATCGACCCAGACGACGGCGTGGAAGTGGCTCATGGCTCGAATGCCTCCGGCAGCGATGGATGGTTCCGCATTGTGCATCGGCCGGGAAGGCGGCGGGCGCCGGAAGCAGGCGAACGAGCGCCGGAGGGAGGGACCGTTCGCGCGCAACCCGCGCGAACACCGCGTTTCCGGATTTATCCGCTGCCGACTTATCATGCGTCGCAACCTCGCCGTTCCGGCCCTCCGATGCAACGATTCCGAATCGCCGCGCTCGCGTTCGCGGCCGCCATCTGTGCCACCGCGCCGGCGAATGCCGCCGGTCCGCCGCGCGTGGTCCGGGCGATGCTCAACAGCGCCGAGACGAGCTTCGACCCGCAGTTCGCCTCCGACGCCGCGTCCGACGCGGTGATCTCGGAGGTCTTCGAGGCGATGCTCGACTACGACTATCTCGCGCGCCCGCTGAAGCTCGTCCCGCGCACGCTCGAGGCGTTGCCCACCTCGCCGGACGGCGGCCGCACCTGGATCTGCAAGCTGAAGAAGGGCATCCGCTTCACGCCGGATCCGGCCTTCGGCGGCAAGCCGCGCGAGCTCGTCGCCGCCGACTACGCGTACACGTACCGGCGCGTGCTCGATCCGGCGGTCAAGTCGCCGTGGCTGTGGCTGCTCGAAGGGAAAGTCGAGGGGAGCGAAACCGCGCGGGCGCAGGCTGCGAAATCTGGGCGCCTGGACTACGACGCGCCGATCGCGGGGCTCGCGGCGGTCGAGCGCTACACGCTGCGCATCCGGCTCAACCAGCCGGACCTGCGCTTTCCCTATGTACTCGCGGTGCCGTACCTCGGCGCCGTCGCGCGGGAGGTCGTCGAGCGTTACGGCAACGATTTCGGCGCGCATCCGGTCGGCACCGGCGGCTTCCGGCTGACCGAGTACAAGCGCAGCGCGCGCATGGTGCTCGAGCGGAATCCCGACTATCGCGCCGACACGTACGAGCCCGCCGGTCCCGTTTCGCCCGACGCGCAGTCGATCGTGGCCGCGCTGAAAAACAAGCGGCTGCCGCTGCTCGATCGCGTCGAGATCAGCGTGATCGAGGAGGCGCAATCGCGCATGCTCGCGTTCCTCAACGGGGAAATCGACATCGACGCGCTCGTCAGCCCGTCGATGATCGACGAGCTCCTCGTCGACGGAACGCTGAAGCCCGCGCTCGCCGCGAAGGGATTCCGGCACGAGGCCTCGTTGCGGCCCAACACCTATTGGTTCTACTTCAACATGGAGGATCCGGTGGTGGGCGGCTACGAGCCGGCGAAGATCGCGCTGCGCCGCGCGATCGCGATGAGCTATCACGCCGCGGAGGCGCTACGCGTCCTCGCGAAGGGCCGCGGTGTGCTCGCGCAAAGCCTCGTGCCACCCGGCATCGCCGGTTATGACGCGAACTGGAAGCTCGGGGCGCAGGCCTACGATCCGGCGGCGGCGCGCGCGCTGCTCGACCGCTTCGGCTACAAGGATCGCGATGGCGACGGTTACCGCGAGACGCCCGAGGGCAAACCGCTCGTTCTCGACCGCTGGTCGGTGCCGACCTCCGCGCAGCGCGAGGCCGACGAGCTGTGGCGCAAGAACCTCGACGCGATCGGGATCCGGCTTTCGATTCGCAAGGACAAGCTGCCCGAGCTCCGCAAGATGGCGCGCAACGGCAGGATCCCGTTCGCGAGCGACGGCTGGAACGCCGACTACCCCGACGCCGAGAACTTCATGCAGCTGCTCTACGGCCCCAACGCGGGCCAGGAGAACCAGTCGCGCTTCAAGCTCGCCGAATACGACCGGCTCTACGACGAGGCGCGCAAGCTTCCGGACGGACCGGCGCGCACGGCGCTCTTCGGCCGCATGCAGGCATTGATCGTCGCGTACGCGCCGATGCGCCTCACCCAGCACATCGTCGAGGACCATGCGTGGCACCGGCGCGTGCTCCACTATCGCGCGCATCCGATCCGGCAGTTCAGTTTCCGGTACTACGACGTCGACGGGCCGCCGCCGGCGCGGTGATTCGTCCGAAAGGTCGGCGTCAGACCCCGTCGTGGGTCTGGCTTCAGCCCGACGGATGCCGGCGCCGACCTGGCGGCCCCCGAGCTAGCGCCCGACGCGCTCGCGCGCGCGGCGAATGATCGCCGCGTCGTCATCCTCGCCGTAGCCCGCTTCGACCGTGTCGGCGAACGCGCGGCGCGCCGCCTGCGCGAACGTGTCGGCGGCATGCGCGCGCTTCGCCACGTCGCACGCAATGCCGACGTCCTTCGCGAGGATCCGCGCCGCGGCGCGCGGCCGCCAGTCGCCGGCCAGCGCGCGCGGGACGCGGTCGGCGAAGATCCAGCTCGCGCCGGACGATGCGGCGATCACGTCCGCCGTCGCGTCGACATCGAGACCGAGCGCCTGCGCGAGCGCGAGCGCCTCGGCCGCGGCCGCGAGATTCGCGCCGGCCAGCAGATTGTTGACGATCTTGGTGGCGGCGGCATCTCCCGCGCGTTCCGAGATCGGGAAGCGTCGTCCCGCGATCGCGACGAGCACCGGCTCGACGCGCGCGCGCGCGTCCGCCGCTCCCGCGACCATGATCGTCATCGTGCCGTCGTGCGCTTTCGCCGGTCCGCCCGAGATCGGCGTGTCGAGGATCGTGACGCCCGCGGATTCCGCGCGCGACGGGAGGTCGCGCACGTAGTCCGGGTCGAGCGTCGAGGCGATGAGCACGACCCGGTCGCCGGCGCCGGCGCCGGCGATGCCGTCGGCGCCGAACAGCACCTCGTCGACCTGCCGCGCATCGACGACGACGACGATCACGATGGGTGCGGCACGGGCCACGTCCGCCGGCGACGCCGCGATTTCCGCGCCCGCCGCACGGGCGCGCGCGTCGGCCTCGGGCCGGATGTCGCGCGCGACGACGCGAAAGCCGCCGCGCACGAGCGAGTCGACGATGCCGAGCCCCATGGCGCCGGGCCCGATCACGCCGACCGTGCGATCCGAGCCTGGAGGATTCACGCTCGGACGCCGCTTGCGCCCGCTCACTTCGGCGCGCCGCCTGGCACCGTCAGCGGCAGGCATTGCTCCAGCGGCCACGCGGTCCCGTCGCGCACGTACGAGAGGCCCGCGGGCATCGTCGGCGAGCCGCCGCCGCCGCGTACCTCCACGAGGCCGTTCGTGTAGCGCACGCCCGACGACGCCGGGACCTTTTGCAGCGTCACGCGCTCGCCCTCGGGCGTCAGCATCCGCACTTCGTCGGGCAGGAAGCGGATGACGATGCGCTGGCCGGAGAGCTCGCAGGCGATCGTGTCCTGCGACGTGACGTCGGGCTGTTTCTCGGGCGCGCCGCAGGCCGCCGACAGCAGGGCGAGGGCGATCGGGATCGCGAACTTGCGGGCGGACGGCGGAACGGACGGCATCGACGAGGCTCCGGAAACCGGGTGACGGCAAGCGTAGCGCAAAACGCGCGACCGGCGATGCGATGGATCGCGGTTGGCCTGGTCCCGCCCCGACCCGGTGCGGCGCGCTCAGCAGTCCGGCACCGACAGCGCGACGCCGCCGAGCGATGCCTGCTTGTAGCGGCCCGCGAGCGAGCGCGACGTCTCGACCATCGAGCGCACGACCGCGTCCAGCGCCACGCGCGGCAAAGGAACGCGGATCGCCGCGGCGGCCGCCGCGCAGGCGCGCGCCGCGCCGAGGCCATTGCGCTCGATGCACGGCGACTCGACGCGACCGCCGACCGGATCGCAGGCGAGGCCGAGGTGCGGCTCGAGCGCCAGCTCGGCCGCGTGCAGCACCTGGACGGGCGTCGCGCCGCTCGTCGCGGCGAGCCCCGCGGCGGCCATCGCGGCGGCCACGCCGACTTCGCCCTGGCACCCGACCTGCCGCAGGCCCGCGCGGCGAAGGAGCGCGCCGATCGCGCCCGCCGTCGCGAGGAACTCGACCTCGGTGTCGTCGGGCACGCCTTCCTGCTCGAGCGCGTGCCGGAGAAGCGCGGCGACGACGCCCGCGGCGCCGATCGCGGGCGCCGCGCCGCCGAGCGCGCCCGAGGCGTTCTCCTCGGCGGCCGCGAGCGCGTAGATCCGGCAACGCTGCGCAGGCGTCGACGTGCGGCTGTCGAGCGCGTCGGCGAGCGCGGACGCCATGCGCTTGCGGCCGCTCGGAAGATCGCCGGTCGCGAGACACCCGCGCTCGACCGACGCGCGCATCGTCGCGCCCATCGCGATCAGGCGCGCGCGCACTTCGCCCGGGCTCAGGAGCGCGCCTTCGTTGGCGAGCGCGACGAACGCGATCCGCCGGCCGCCGGCGCTCCGACACGCGTCGATCAGCGCATCGGACGTGGCGTCGTAGTCGAAGGGAACGCGTGCGACGCGCGTTGGCGCGATCGCGTCGCCCGCACCGACGACCTCGTCGTCGCCCACCGGCACGTAGACGCGGTCCGCCACGACGTTCCCGCGCGCGTCGAAGGCGGCGAAGCGCACGGCGCTGCCGCCGTACGCGAGCGCGCGGTCGACGCGAAAGCCGATGTCGTCGTCGGGATCGAAGCGCACGGCGTGATGACCGTCGAGCCGCAGCTCGCGGCGGGATGCCGACGCGGCGCGCATCGCCGCGAGGTCCGCGGCGTCGCACCGCGCGCGATCGACGCCCTGGAGTCCGGCCACGATCGCGCTGTCCGCGGCCGCCTCGCGACCGACGCAGGCGGCGCCGCCGTAGAGCTCGACGCCGAGCCGCGCGACCGTCGCGAGCGCGCCGTTCGCCGCGAGCTCGTGCACGAACTGCCGTGCGGCGAGCCACGGGCCGGCCGTGTGCATCGACGATGGTCCCGGTCCCGGCCGCAGCACCGAGAACAAGCTGAGATACGCCACGCGAACTCCCCCCCACGGCGCGACGTCGGGGTCGCGCTCGCGCCTTTCGTTTCACCGAGTATCCACGTCGCGCCAGTCGCGCCGGCCCGCGCCCGAGGACCGGCGCTTCCCGACCGCCGAACGGCGGAATGGCGCCGACCGGCGGCCGCGACCCTCGTCAGCCAGGCGACCTGAGCGCCGCGGCCCGCGCGGCCTTCGCCCCCGCGGGCGGCGCGAAGCGCAAGCGGTCCGGGTAGGGCAACACCTCGGCGGCACCCGTCGCGCGGATCGCCGCCTGCGTTCGCTGCCACCAGCGCGCGTCCAGCAGCTCCGCATGGTGACGCAGGAACGCCGCGCGGTTGCGCGGGTCGGTGAGCAGGAACGTCGCGAACTCCTCGGGGAACACGTCGCGCGGGCCCACGCGGTACCACACTTCGCCGGACATCTCGTCGTAGCCCGGCGGCGTGGGCGGGATGTCGCGGAACGCGCAATCGGTCGTGTACTCGATCTCGTCGTAGTCGTAGAACACGACACGGCCGTAACGCGTCAGGCCGAAGTTCTTGAACAGGAGGTCGCCGGCGAAGATGTTGACCGAGGCGAGCTCGCGGATCGCCGCGCCGTACTCGGCGATCGCGTGCTCGCGCTCGGCCTCGCCTGCGTGCTCGAGCACCAGGTTGAGCGGCGCGAGCCGCCGCTCGATGTAGACGTGACGGATCACCACCCAGTCCCCCTCGACCGCGACCTGCGAAGGCGCGAGCGCCAGAAGCTCGTCGACGAGGCCGGGGGCGAAGCGGGCGAGCGGCAGCGTCACGTCCGAGTACTCGAGGATGTCGGTCATGCGCCCGGCGCGGTCGTGGTGCTTGACCAGCGCGTACTTCTGCTGGACGCGCGCGCGGTCGGTGTCCTTCGACGCGGCGATGCGGTCCTTGATCAGCTTGAACACGTACGGGTACGACGGCAGCGTGAACACGGCCATCACGAGGCCGCGGATGCCCGGCGCGACGACGAAGCGGTCGGTCGAGTGCCGCAGGTGGTGCAGGAAGTCGCGGAAGAAGAGCGTCTTGCCGTGCTTCTGCAGCCCGACGACCGTGTAGAGCTCGGCCGCGGTCTTGTCGGGCAGCGTCGCGCGCAGGAATTCGACGGTCGCCGACGGCACCTCCATGTCGGCGAGGAAATACGCGCGGTTGGCCGAGAACAGCAGCGCGAGGTCGACCGGATCGGTGAGGAGCGCGTCGACGTAGAGGCCGCCGGAGGGCGCATGGCGGATCGCCACCGCGAACGGGTGCGCGTGCGCGCCGTTGACGACGCGCCCGACGATCGTCGCCGACTCGTTGCGGAAGAACAGCGACGAGAGCACCTGGATCTGGAAGTTCGCGTCGAGCGCGAACGGGCGCGGGAGCCGCCGGCGGAACGCGGCGAGCACGTGGGCGAGGTCGGCGCGGAAATCAGCGAAACGCGTCTCGAGCCGGAAGTCGAGCACGAGGTCGATGAGCGCGGTTCGAAGGCCGCGCTCGCGCGGATAGTACGAGCGCCATGCGGGCTGGTCGGCGTCGAGATACTCGGTGGCGACCGCCGGGCGCACGAACATCGCGCGGTTGTGGAAGTAGTCGCGGTCGAGGAGCTTGCACGAAACCGAGTTGAAGAACGTCTCGGCGCATTCGGGCTGCCGGTGCTCGCCGAGCAGCGCGACGTACTGGTGTCGCACGCGCGTCCACAGCGCCTCGGCCCCCGCGCCCCGTACGCCGCTGGCAGCGAACTCCCGTGCGAGGCGCTCGACCGTCTCGGCGACGCGCTGGTCGTAGAAATCGATGCGATCGCGCGCGACGTGCCCGATCGCGAGAAAATGGCCGGCTTCGAAATGCCGCTTCGCCGCGCGCGCGCATTCGCGGAAGAGCGCGTAGTGCTTGTCGAAGCCCGCGAGCAGCGCGTCGGCGATCGCCCCGGCCGTGGTGTCGGGCGGTGACGGGCTTGCGGCGGCGTGCATCTGCGAGGAGCCTCGACCCATGGTGCGGTGCATCCTACCGCGCCCCGCGTGTGCGCACGGCCCCCGGCGTTATGATGGACGCATGCCCGCCTCGCGCCTCGTCGCCGCCGCCGTCCTGCTCGCTGCAGCCGGCATCGCGCACGCTCAGGTCTTCAAGTGTCTCGACGGCTCGGGCCGCACGACCTACCAGCAGGAGCCCTGCGCGAAGGACGAGCGCGCCGCGCGCGTCGATATCCAGCCCGACAACGGCTCGACGCGGGAATCCGCGGCGCTGGAAGCGCAATGGTCGGCCGCGGCGCGTCAGGGGCAGGTGCAGGCGGGAATGCCGAGGCGCTTCGTCCGTGACGCCTACGGCGTGCCCGCCGAGGTCCGCGGGGGCTCGTCGGCCGAGCGGGTGAGCGAAATCTGGATCTACCGGAATCCGGGCGGCGTGCGCCGTGTCGGGTTCCTCGACGGTCGCGTCGCGTGGGATCGGGGCGACGACGCATCGTCGGCCCCCCCCGCCCAGGACGAGGCGGGCGACACGACTGCGCGTCGCGACGGCGGACCGCTCGCCTCGCGCCGCGCGATTGCGGGCGGGCGCGATTGCGCGAGCGTGATCGCCGAATCCGGCACGCCCGATCGCATCGAAAACATCCAGGTGGCGGTGGCGGGGCGCAACGGGCAATCGACGCTGGCTCCCGCGCTGCGCAACGTCTACGACGACGACGGCGGCTCCCCGCCGCGCGCGGTCGCGTTCACCTGCGTCAACGGCATCGTCCACGAGGTCGAGCGCCCCGCGCGCTGAAACGCGACGACCGTCAGTCGCTGAGCGACTTGACCTGTTCGTTGAACTCGGCGACGTCGCTGTTGAATTCTTCGACCGCCTTCTTCGCGGCCTTGCTGTTCGCCTCGATCGTCGCGTTGCGCTCGCCGACGTAGGCCTTGAGGCATTCGAGATAGGCGCGAAAATCGGCCGACCATTTGCGGATGCGCGGATCGGGAGCCACCTTTCCCGGGAATTCCGGCTTCTCGCAGGCAGGCGCGGCGATCGCCACGACCGGTGCGGGCGGCGCGGCAGCGGGGGCCGTCGCGGGGGTTTGCGCCAGCGCGCCTGCGCTCGGCAGGCAAGCGAACGCGGCGACGAGAACGAGCGTGGAAGTCTTCGG
Organism: Betaproteobacteria bacterium; assembly: GCA_039933715.1. Classification (GTDB taxonomy): domain Bacteria; phylum Pseudomonadota; class Gammaproteobacteria; order Burkholderiales; family Casimicrobiaceae; genus VBCG01. The sequence goes on along the minus strand of JBDTNO010000002.1, from coordinate 21,925 downwards.
CATGCTCAAGGCTCCGTGTGAAGACAGGAATGATCCGGCGCAGGCAGGACGCCGGTATCGGAACGGGGCCGACTTCCGTGTCCGCCGCCCGCCCATTCGCGGGGGCCGGATCGGCGCTCGCCATTGTAGCGCCGGGGCGGCGGTGGCCTCGTCAGCGGCGCGACGTGAACAGGATGTCGAGCGCGGTCGCGCCGAGCTCGATCGCCGCGAGGATCGCGTCGGCGCGACCGGATGCCGGGCCGTCGACGAGCGTCGCGTTGAAGCGCCCCGCCGCGTCGAGACCCTCGACGAGCGCCGCGGTGTCGATGTGGTGGCGTCGCGCCTCGGCGGTCGTGAGCTCGGCGACCGTTCGCCCGAGCGCGTCGGGGTCGAGCACCGCAATGGGGGCACGGCAGTACCGGCACGCGGTGTCGGTCGCCAGGTCGATCGCGGCTCCGCAACCGTTGCAGCGAACGGTTCCGACCGCCTGGCGCAGCCGCTCGACTTCCGCCGGTGGCAAGGGCCGCACGAAGGACTTTTCAAGCAGGAACTGGACGAACGGCGTGAAGCGCCCGTGCCCCCGCTCGCAGCGGTGGTAGGCGATGCGCGCCGTGTGCGTGAGGTCGCGCGTGAGCGCGAGCGTTCCCGAGCAGCGCGGGCACGCGAGGCGCGCGGCGAGCGTGCGGGAGGGCTCGCGCTCGGCATCGTGGATCGCCTCGAGCAGCGCGAGCGTGGCGCCGGGCGTGAGCTGCGCGCTTTCGAACCCGTCGAACCACAGCGCGCGGCATCCGGCGCACACGTCGATCGACGCTTCGCCGTGCGGCCGCCGTGCGAGACGCAGCGCCGCCATCGGCACTCGGCACGATGGGCAGGTCGTCGCAATCGACGCGCCCGGAGCGTCCATCGCGTGCGGAACCGCTAGCGGCGGGGACGTTGCGTCGCGGGACTCAAGGCTGCGCGACACCGAACGTGTCGCAGGTACGCGGGTCGCCGCTTTGGAGGCCCGCTCGGAACCAGCGCGTCCGCTGCTCGGACGTTCCGTGGTTCATCGCGTCGGGAACGACGTAGCCTTGCGTGCGCTTCATGATCGTGTCGTCGCCGACCGCGGCCGCCGCGCGGAGGCCTTCCTCGAGGTCGCCCGGCTCGAGCAGGTTGCGCTTCTGCGCGAAATGACCCCAGACGCCCGCGTAGCAATCGGCCTGCAGCTCGAGGCGGATCGACAGCGCGTTGCGGCCGCGCTCGTCGAGGCGCTGGCCGTCGCGGTCGAACTTCTGCATCGTGCCGTTCAGGTTCTGCACATGATGGCCGACCTCGTGGGCGATCACGTACGCCTGTGCGAAATCGCCGGGCGCGCCGAACCGGCGCGAGAGCTCATCGAAGAACGCCACGTCGAGATAGATGCGCTGGTCGGCCGGGCAATAGAAGGGGCCGGCGGCGGACGTGGCGGTGCCGCATCCGGAGCGTACCGCGCCGCGGTAGAGCGAGAGCGTCGAGGGCGGATAGCGGTCGCGTCCCATCGCCTTGAACAGCGCGTTCCATACGTCCTCGGTGTCGCCGACGACGCGCGCGGCGAGGTCCTTGCGCGCGTCGGTGGGTGTCGCGGTCCCCGGCGGGGCGGGCTGCGTCGAGGGGCCGGGTGCCGGCGCGGGCGCGGTCACTTCCGGGCCCGCCATGCCGAGGAATTGCAGCGGGTTGATGCCGAACACGACCGACAGGATCAGCAGGATGATCAGCGTGCCACCGCCGATCTTCATGCCGCCGCCGAACGGCATGCCGCCGCCGCCGGGCGAGCCGCCCCGGTCCTCGACGTTCTCGCTGCGTCGCATGTCTCCCCAGCGCATCGTGCTCTCCCGGCTTTGGTGTGCGACGCGGAACCGCTCCGTCGCCGATCGACAGTATAGGCGCGACGCAGCCGGCCGCTGCCCGTGCGGCGGCGCCAGTCGTCGTCGGCGATTGCCCTACGCGCGAGCGTTTCCGCGCTATTTCGCCGCGGCGATCGCCTTCGCGAGGTCCTGGTATTCCTCGCAGCCGCGCCCGCCGCAAAGACGCTCGAGCACGGCGAGATGCTCGCGCGCCTTCGCCTTGTCGCCGGCCACGACGTAGGCCTCGCCGATGTACTCGTGCGCACTCCTGAGGTTCGGCGCGAGGCGCAGCGCCTGGCGGTAGTGCACGAACGACGGCTCGAGCCTGCCGGCCTTGCGGTAGGCATAGCCGATCCCGTTGTGGAAGTCGGCGTTGTCGGGCTCGGCCTTCAGCGCCGCCGCGAAGCCGTCGATCGCGCGCTGCCAGTCGCCGGTTTTCAACGCGTCGGCGGCGACTTGCGCGTCGGCGTTGGGGTTGCTCGACGCGGGAGGGTCGAAGTTCGCGACCGTGGCGCACGGGAGGAACGCGGCGAGGAGGGCGATTCGTGCGAGGCTGCGTGCGGCGGTCATCGTGGGCTCCTGCCTGGGTCGTTCAACGCGACGGATCGACGACCACCTTGCCGCGGCCGTGGCCCGTCTCCATCCGCCGTTGCGCGTCGGCGACGCCGGGCAGGCCGATCGTCTCACGGACGTGCGGCGCCATCGCTCCTTCGTCGACGAGACGCGCGAGCCGCCGCCATGTCTCGGCCCGGCTGTCGAGCACGAACGCGACGACGCGCTGGCGAGCGAAGCGCGCGGCGACCAGGTCGGCGAGCGTCGCCGCAATCGCGCGCGCATCCGGGCTGGTGTTGACGTAAACACCGCGGGGCTCCAGGACATTCCGGCAGCGACGCCAGCTCGATCGTCCCGCCGCGTCGAGGATCGCGTCGTACCGGGTGTCTCCTGCGGTGAAATCGTCGCGCGTGTGATCGAGGACCGTGTCGGCGCCTAGCGAGCGGACGAACTCGACGTTGTCCGGCCCGCAGGTCGCGGTCACGTGCGCGCCGAGATTCCGCGCGAGCTGCACGGCGAGGTGGCCGACACCGCCCGACGCGCCGTTGACGAGGACGCGCTGGCCGGCCGCGACGCGCATGTGATCGACGAGCGCCTGCATCGCCGTGCCGCCCGAGACCGGGAGCGCGGCGGCGTGCGCGAAGTCGAGCGTCGTCGGTGACGGCGCGATGCGTTCCGGCGCGACGCACACGAACGGCGCGAACGCACCGTCACGCGCGAGCGGCGACAGGGAGCCGTAGACGCGCAAGCCGGGGAAATAGCCGGCGACATCCCCGCCGGTCCCGACGACCTCGCCGGCGAAATCGTGACCGCATCCGCGCGGCGGCCGCGCCACGAACGGCAGCCAGCGCAGATGGCCCGCGCGGATCTTGCCGTCGACTGGATTGAGGCCCGCCGCCTGCACGCGCACCTTGACCTCGCCGGCGCGCGGCACCGGCTCGTCGACCTCGACGATTTCGAGCACGTCGGGCGGGCCGTAACGGGCGTAGCGGAGGGCGCGCATCGGGGAAGGGTCGTTGCGTGGGACGGCGGGTCCGTCCGCGCGGCAGGTCGCCAAACGCCCGATGCTACGCCGACGGACGGCGCGGGCGCACGCGGGGACGCGGCGGACGCCCGGGCGCGGGTGGGGGGATCGAGCGCCACGGCGCGTCGGAGAACTTCTCGACGAGGAAGTCGATCATCGCGCCGACCTTCGGCGGGCGCTGCCGTGTGAACGGGTAGATCGCGTGCACGGGCACCGGCTCGGCGACGTGGGTGTCGCCGAACAGGGGAACGAGCCGGCCGTCGCGCAGCGCGGGACCGACGATCACGTCCGGCAGGCGCACGATGCCTTCGCCCATCACCGCCAGTTCGAGCAGCGTCTCGGCGTTGTTCGCGGTGACGCGTCCGCGCCCGCGCGCGTCGACGATCGTGCGCTTGCCGTCGACGAGGAACGGCCAGCGCGCGAGGTCGGGTGCGTCCGACAACGTGAGGCAGGCGTGGCGGTCGAGCGTCATCGGATCGCGCGGCAGGCCGTGCGCGTCGATGTAGGCGGGCGAGGCGCAGATGACGCGCTCGACGTCGCAGATCCGGCGCGCGATCAGGCTGGAATCCGGGAGCGCGCCGAGTCGGATCGCGAGGTCGGCCCCCGCTTCGGCGGGATCGACGGCGCGCTCGCCCAGCGCGAGGTCGAGGTCGATCTCCGGATAGCGCCCGAGGAATTCCGGCAAGGAGGGCACGAGCGCATAAGTTCCGAACGAAACGCCGACGACGAGCCGCAACCGGCCGCTCGGCTGGCCGCCGTGGCGCATCGCCTCGTGGTCGGCTTCGCGCACCGCCTCGACGATGCGCGCGGCGCGCTCGAGGTACGCCTCACCTTCGGCGGTCGGACGCAGCCGCCGGGTCGTCCGGTGCAGGAGCTTGACGCCCAGCCGGGCCTCGAGCTTCGCGACGATCTTCGAGAGCGCCGAGGGCGAAACCTGGAGCTCGCTGGCCGCAGCGGCGAATCCCCCGCGGTCCACCACCCGCAGCAGGACATCCATCGCAGAGACCGTATCCAGTGGGCACCTCCAGGTATTCGTGCCTAATAGGCACGAATGAGTTTCCATCCTGATGGATTGAAAGTCAATTGGTCAGGAATCATCATAGGAACTGTCGGAACCGATAGGGCTCCGGCCTGATGGGTCCCCAGGAGGACCCGATCCAAGAGGTGTCCCATGAAGAACGACCCGATTGCTTTCCGTCTTTCCGGCCTTTCCGCGCATGACCGCTATCTTGCCCAGGCCCAGATGGCCCGCGCCGAGGCGTTGGCCGACGCGGCGATGGCCGTGGCGGGCTGGCTGCGTCGCGGCTGGGTGGCCGTGGCCGAGCGTGCCCGCGTCTATACGGCCGAGCGCACGCGCCAGTGGCCGCACCCGCAGGCCTGATGGACGTTACGGGACCAGGCCGGCGGATTGCGCGGGCCACGCCCGCGCTCAGGGCTTGAGGGCGCGATAGAGGATGGGCAGGCTGACGTCCATCCGGTAGTCGATCGACGAGTGCGTGTCGTCGAATTCCTCGTAGACGTGGCGGATGCCGCGCCGGGCGAGCGCCAGCGAGAGCATGCGCGCGCCGAAGTGCAGGTGGTACTGGTCGCGCCACCCGCAGTCGATGTAGATCGCCCGCAGCGACCGCAGCGACGCGGCATGCCGGCGCACCATCTCCACCGGGTCGTGCGCCTTCCAGCGCCGCCAGCGCGCGGCGATGAGCTCGCCGGTCTCGAGATTCACCGGCATCCGGAAACCCAGCGGGTCGCCCGGGACCGGATCGTAGGTCGCCGCCATCGCCAGCATCATCAGCGCATGCACCTCGCCGTCGGTGAGCTTTTCCTTGCTCCACACCGCGTCGAGGAAGCGGCGGATGCGCCCGTCGTCGCGACCGTTGGCGACGCGCCGAACCGAGGCGGCCGGCTTCGTGGGCCCCGGGCGCCGTGTCGGCAGCCGGTAACGGTCGAGTTCGTTCAGCGTGCGCGGCAGGTCGGTGTAGTAGCAGAACTCGAACATCGCGTCGCCCGAGTGGTCGGCGATGGCGCCCCAGGTGTCGGCGCGCTGCATGCCGTGCACGATCGCGCCGTAGCCGCCCGACGACTTGCCGAAGCAGCCACGATGGTCGCGCGACGCGAGCGTGCGGAACTCGCGGTCGACGAACGGGACCAGCTCGCGCGTCAGGTAGTCGGCGTAGCGGCCGAGCGCCGGCGAATTCACGTACTGGTTGCCGCCGAGACTCGTGAAGCAGTCGGGGAACACGATCACGCAGGGCCCCATCCGCCGATCCCGGATCAGCCGCGCGACGCGCTCCGGCACGTTCTCGTCGAACGGACGCCAGTTGACGTGCGCATGCCCGGAACCGGTGAAGCCGACGAGGTCGAACAGCACCGGGTAGCGCCGTCCCCGGCCGCGCGCCGCGCCCTCGTCGTAGCCGGGAGGAAGCCAGACGGGCAGGCGCCGCACGTGCGGATCGCCGAGCGGATTGCCGTCGAGCACGCGCGAGACGTGCTCGAGGACGACGATGCGTCCGTCGGGAGAGCCGGGGCGTTTGCGGGCCATCGTGGGAACCGGGAAGGCGCGCATCGCGCGCGGGCGTCCGGATTGTGACGACGCATGCCGCGCAACGCAATCGTCGAGATGGCTGCAAGGCAAGGTGCTCGGCACGCGCAACGCGACGACGACCGCGCGATCGGGTGATCGTGACCCCCGGGAATGCCCTGGATGGTGCGACCGATACTCTTCGAGCTCAGGCCGCGACCGTCTCCGCCTGCGGCGCGACCGCGAGCGCGAGCGCGGCGGCGCTCACCGTCGCGGCGATACGGCCGACGTCGCGCAGCTGCTGGGTCGTGAGACCCGCGTCGGTCAGCCCCTTGGCGTGCGAGCGCACGCAGAACTCGCACTTGCCGACGATCGACGCGGCGAGCGCGTAGAGCTCGAACGCCACCTTGTCGGCGCCGCCGTGCGTCGCGTACGCGTTCATGCGCAGCTCGGCGCGCATCGTCTTCAGCTGCACGTCGCCGGACATCTCGACGAACGGATACCAGACGTTGTTCATCCCCATCAGCGCCGCGGCGGTCAGCGCGGCCGTGGCATGCCGCTCGTCGATCGTCGCGGGATCGCGGAACGCTTCGACGAGATCGGGCGAGCGCGCGGCGTACGCGGCCGCGAGCGCCGCGCCGATCGCGAGTCGCGGCTCGAGGCTCGAGCGCTGGATCGTCGCGTCGAGATTGAGGCGGATGTCCTTCGCCCATTCGGGCAGGCGGGACTTGATGTCGGCGAGCGTGGGCATGGGGCCTCCTGAGGTGAGTGGGTCGCATGAATCAAGACCGCGGCGGTCGGCGGTCGGGAGCGAACGACGCGTGGTCGCCTTCCGACCGCCGACCGCCGACCGCCGACCGCCGACCGCCGACCGCCGACCGCCGACCGCCGACGTTCCGTCTTTCCGTCAGATCGTGCCGCCCCCGACCTTGCGGTTGCACGCGCAAAGCTCGTCGGTCTGCAGTCCGTCGAGGACGCGGAGGATCTCCTCGGGGTTGCGGCCGACGTTGAGGTTGTTGACCGAGACGTGCTGGATCACGTTGTCGGGATCGATGACGAACGTCGCACGGAGCGCCACGCCTTCGTTCGGGTCGCGCACGCCGAGCTGGTCGACGAGCGAGCCCTGGACGTCGGCGAACTGCCAGTGATTGAGGCCCGTGAGGTCTTTGTGGTCGCGGCGCCAGCCGAGCTTCGCGTGCTCGTTGTCGGTCGACCCGCCCAGCACGACGGCGTCGCGATCGGCGAAGTCGCCCGCGAGCTTCGCGAACCCGACGATCTCGGTCGGGCAGACGAACGTGAAGTCCTTCGGGTAAAAGTAGACGACCTTCCACTTGCCGGGGAACGACTGGTCGGTCAGCGTCTCGAACGCCGAGACGCCCTTTTCCTCGTGCTGGTTGAATCCGGGCTTCACGCCCACGACGCTGAACGGCTCGACTTTCTGGCCTACGGTCTTCATGGCTTCTCCTTCGTTGCGGATCCGGAAGCGGACAAGGAGAATACTATGGGTAATCACCTGTTGATTCAATTTGATTATGATTATCGGGGCGATCGACCGAAGCTATCGGTGATTCGCGAGGGAGACGCGCCACGGCGGCGCGGGGACAACGGGCGGGCCGCGAGGGCGGGCGTCAGGCGAGCATCGTGCCGCGGCAGCGCGGGGCGCCGCAACGGCAAGCGTAGGCGCGCCGCATCTTCGGGCCGACCTTGCCGTCGATCGACAGCCGGTAGTCGTACGCGAGCTCCTCGCCGGCGCGGATCGCCCGCCGCGCGGAGATGAAGACGCGCCCGTCCTCGTCTTCGAACGTCTCGCAGTTCGGCGCGCACGAGTGATTGACGAATCGCGCCGCGTTGCCGCGCACGCCCGCGTCGATCACGCGACCGTCGTCGAGCGAGAACAGGAACGTGTGGTACGGATCGTCGTCGCCGGCGGCCGCGTCGCTGGCTTCCTCCCAGCTCGTGCGGCGCCCGCGGTACTCGATGATCGTCTCGCCCTTGCGGATCGGGCGGGCGGCGAAGACGCCGCGGCCGTGGATCGGGGAAACGAGGACGCGCCACGGGCGGACGCGGGAGATTTTGCGTGAAGGCATGACGACGGCTGCGGAACGCGGAATCGTCCGCGACGAGGCGGACCGTGGCGAGGGCTCCGAGTTTATCAAACGCGCGCGGCGGCGTCGCGGCGCGCGAGTCGCGACAGCGCGTCGGCGAGGCGTCGATGGCCGTTGAGCCGGCGCTGAAACGCGAATTCGTCGCGGGCCTTGGCGCGAAGGATCGCGGCGATGCCCGCTCGCGCGGTGGCAGGCCATGCGGCGATCGCCGGAATTTGCGCGAGCAAAGGCGCCCATGCGCGCCAAGCCTCGCGCTCGACCGGGTCCGTGGGCGGCGGGCGACCGACGAGCCGTGATGCGATCGCCAGCGCCTCGCGCTCGGCGCGCGCGGTGTCGCCGCGGCCGCGACGCGCCAGCCAGCGCGACGCGGCCTCCGCCAGGTCCGCCGGATCGGGTGGCGCCGGTCCCGCGCCGAGATCGAGCGCGAGATCGGAGGCGGTGAAACGCCGCAGCACGTCGATCGGCGCGCGGTAGCCGCGCTGCGCGGCGATCTTCACGGCCTCGGCCGCCGCGAGCGCGCGAAGGCGCGGCGCGACCGGGCGAAAGCCCAGCCGCCAGTAGAACCAGAACGCGCCGGAGACCAGCCCTTCGCGGTTGCCGAGCCCGTATTGCGACGGCTCGACGACGAAGCGTACGACGCCGAAGCGCTGGCGGTACGCGCGCAGCACCTGCGCGAACAGCCACGCGGACTCGCCGCCGCGAAACGCCGGGAACACGTGGACGCCGATCCGGCATCCGCCCAGGAACGGCCACCCTCCGCCATACGCGACCGGCACGCCGTTGCGATACAGAACGAAGCCGACATGCGCATCGAGCGGTCCGCGCCGGCCCGCCGCGGGCGCATGCATCGCGATCGCGACGCCGCGCCCCAGTCGATGCCAGGCGGTGTCGCGCGGGCTCGTCGTCGCCAAGGCATCGGTTTCGCGGGCGAGCATCGCGAGCGTGGCGCGGCTCGCGTCGACGATGCGCGCGCGCGCGGCGATCGTCGGCGGCCGCGCGCGCGGGAGCGGGCGCGCGCTGGTCGCCGCGACATTGACGGACCCAACGAGAGCGTCCACGACGCAGGGTGGGTGCGCCGGACCGCGCGTGAACGTTCGCGACAGCGGTGTGGCGTGCGGCGCGACCGCGATCGTCACGCCGAGCGACTCGAACAGTTGCTCGCGCACGGCCGGGGCCGCGGGGATCGCGTCGCAGGTTCGCACGAGCCAGGCGAGCCGGTCGCCCGTCCCGGCGAACGTGGTCGCGATCGCGTCGGCGTCGAGGCTCCCGCCGGCGGCGATGTCCGCCTGAAGCGGCGGGAGCGCGCTCGCGAGCGTCGCGGCGAGCGAGCGCGCGGCGTCCTCGATCGCCTCGAGCCGCACGCAGGCCGGCCAGCGGTCGACGAGCCAGCGCGCGGTCGCCAGGCCGAAATCCGCGTGGACCTCGGTCCAGGCGATGCCGGAGTTTCGGAGCTGGCGACGCTCGGAAGCGCGGCCGTGCTCGGCTACGGCGCGCGCGTGCCTGGCGACGCGAGCGAGTTCGGCTTCGGCACGCGCGTGCTCGGCGCGCGAGCCGGGATGCGCGAGGACGAAGAGCAGGAGATCGTGGTAGGCGACCAGCGCATGGACGTCCTGGAACGCGCGCTGGCGCGCGGTGCGGAGCGCCCTTGCGCGCGCGCCGCGCGTGCCGCGTCCGAATCTCGATAGCGCGACGCGCAGACCGCCAATCGCGGCGGCGGTGATCGGAACGCGATCGCGGGGCATCGCGAGCCGGCGCGTCAGCGCGGCGCCGCGATCCCGAGCGCGCGCCGAGCTTCGCCGAGCGTCCCGATCTGCATCCCCGCGCCGTTCGGCACGTCGAACGCGAAGCCCGCGAGGCTCGTGCTGTCGGGGATCCGCGGCCGTTTCGCCGGGTAGCTCGCGCGCCCGGAATAGCGGTGCACGTGCTCGCGCGTGGTGACCGTGCCGTCCGGGTTGGCGACGCGAAAGGTCAGCACGAACTCGAACGCGTAGGTATCCCTGCCGGCCGGCGCGATCGTCCCTTCCACCTTCCACGGCGGTCCGTAGTACGACGACATCGTTGGCGTGGCGGCGACGATGAAGCGCGTGCCCGTAGCGCGGATCGGCGTCGCCTTGCTGATCGTGCCCGGCCCCTTCGGCAGCGTGATCTGGAGCAGCGTCGACACCTCCTGCGCGGCGAGCAACGGGTCGCCCAGCAGGTCGGCGCCCCGGTTCGGGAGCCCTTCGCCGCCCTTGGTCGCCATCACGGCGCCGTCGATCAGCAGCGCTTCCGCGCTTCCCCGGTAACCCGGGTTGTTCTCGTTGATCGACACCTTGAGGTCGCGGCCGGCACCGACCACGATCTCGTAGCGCGAGCGCGCTTCGCCCTGCACGACATAGGCGGTCATCGACGCGAAGGCGAACCAGGGCCCGTCGCCGCAGATCGCGCCGTCGGGCGGCGGCCCGCAATCGGTCGACGGCGCGCCGATCGCGGACGCGGCCGGCAACCAGAGCACGAGGGCCGACGCGGCGAGGGAGGGAGCGATGCGACGAGGCATGGGCCGCGACCTTACACCGGCGCGCCGAGGATCGCCAGCACCAATGGCGTCGTGATCGCCGCGGCCGCGGTCGACACGACGAGGCTCGCGGCGACCGGGCCTTCGAGCGCGTGGAAATGGCGGGCCATCAGGTAGACGTTGGCGCCGGTCGGCAGCGCGGCCATCACGACGACCGCGATCGTCTCGTCGCGGGGGAGTCCGACCGCGTGCGCGAGGCCCCAGGCGCAAACGGGCATCGCGCAAAGCTTGAGCGCCGCGATCGCGGCGCTTTCGCGCCAGCCCGCGCCGAGCGCGACTTCCCCGAGCCCCATGCCGAGCGCGACGAGCGACAGCGGCACCGCCGCCTGCGCGAGCAGCGACAGCGCGCGGTCGGCGAAGACGGGCAGCGCGAGGCCGCTGAAGCCGAACGCGGTGCCTGCGAGAATCGACGCGACGATCGGGTTGAGCAGCACCCTGCGCGCGGTCGCGAGGAACTGTCGCCACCCGAGCGTGCCGTGCCGCGCCCACTCGACCGAGACGCTCACCAGCGTCCACAGGATCAGCGCGTTGAACACGACGATCAGCGACACCGCGGGCATCGCCGGCGCGCCCAGCGTCACCTGCACGAGCGGCAAGCCGAGCAGCACGGTGTTCGAGAACACCGCGCCGAGCGCGAACACCGATTGCGCGACGCCATCGTGGCGGAAGAGCGACCGCGAGACGACGCGGCCGACGACGAACACCGCGAGGCACGCGCCGAAATAGGCGACCAGCACGCGCGGGTCGATCGGCGGCAGCTTCGAGAAGTCGCTCATCAGCCGGAACAGCAGCGCCGGAACGGCGACCGCGAACACGAACCGCGTCAACGCGTCGGTCGACGCGGCGGCCCAGCGGCCGCTTCGCGCGATCGCGAAGCCGAGCGCGATCAGCACGAAGAGCGGGGCGGTGAGCGCGACGAAGGGGAGGATGGCGGACACCGTACGGCGCGCATCGCGCGTGGACGCGCGAGCCGCGATTGTCGCAGATCGCGCGGCCGCCGCTTGGCGTCGCGGCGACGCTCGCATAGACTCGCGCTCCCCGAAGGCATGCGGACCGGAGGCGCGTGGACTACCAGCGGATGCACCACGACGAGATCGACCGGGAGGCATGGGACCGCCCGCCGCGCGAGACGCCGCCCGCGCGGCGCGTCGTGATCTGCAGCACGCCGCGCTCGGGGTCGTACCTGCTGTGCCGGCAGATGATCCACGCGGGCTTGGGCGTTCCCACCGAGTATTTCCGCGCGCGCACGCTCGCCCGGCTCTCGGCGCGCTGGGGCGTCCGGCGGGGCGACGACTCCGCGTATCTCGACGCGCTCGAGGCGCGTCGCACGAGCGCCAACGGCGTGTTCGCGGCGAAGTTCCAGTGGTTCCAACTGGTCCACCATCGCATCGCTCGCGACCGGCTCATCGACCGCGCGGATCTCCTGATCCATCTGACGCGCCGCGATGTCGTCGCGCAGGCGGTGTCGTGGCAGGTGTCGCTCGCGACCGGATTCTGGTCGTTCGACGCGACGCCCGGGCGGAGGGCGCCCGACATGACGCTCGACGACAGCGACGAGACGCAACGCCTCGCCTCGCTGCTCGTGGACCAGGACCGGGGTTGGGAGACGCTGCTCGCGAAGACCCGCGGGCCGGTCCTGCGCGTCACCTATGAAGCGTACAAGGGCGACCAGGAAGCGCTGCTCCGGCAGATCGCCGGCGAGCTCGGCCTGCCGGCGGAGGCCTGGACGCTCCCGCCGCCAGAGCCGGGGACCTCGCGCCTGCCGGACGACATCGAAGTCGCGCGCGAGCGGCTGCTCGTGCGGGCGCGCGCTGCGCACGCCGCCGCGGGCCGCTGACGGCCAAGGTCCCGGGCACGGGCCTTGCGTCCGGCTTTCCCATGGCCCGGATCCCGCAACAGTTCGCCGGCACCCCGCTCGGCAACGCGTTCGAGCAACTCTCCGAGCGGAGGGTGACGCAGGCGCGCGAGACCGCGGTCACCGCGCACGACCTCGCGCTCGCCTGTGACGACGAGGAGGTCGCCGCATGGGCGGCGCTCGCGCTCGCGCAGGCGGACTACCAGGACGCGGCGTTCGCGTCTTCGATCCGCCGCGCGCTCGATGTCCAGGTACGCGCCGAGGCGCTCGACGACGCGCGCCTCGCCGTCGAGGCGGCGCTCGCGCTCGGCAGCGGCTTCTGGCGCATCGGCGACACCGAGACCGCGTTGTCGGTGATCGAGAAGGAAATCGACCGCGCGTTTCGCCTCGGCGACCGCGAGCTCCTGGCCGCCGTCCATCGCGTGCTCGGCGTCTCGCTGTCCGAGATCGGCGGGCACGTCGCCGGAGTCGCGACGCTCGAGCGCGCGTTCGGCTACGCGCTCGAAAGCGGCGCGCCGCGCGCGATCTGCGAATGCGCGAACTCGCTCGGCTCGGCGATCTTCGCGTCCTGCCGCAGCGCCGACGCGGAAACCAAGGCCGACGCGCTGTCCAACGCCGAGGCGATGATCCGCACGTCGCTCGAGGTCGCGACCGAGGAGAACGACCTGCCGGCGATCGCCGCGGCCGAGTCGAGCCTGGGCGCCGTCATCATCGAGCGCGGCGACTGGGTCGAGGGACGCCTGTGGGCGGCGCGCGCGCTCGACAAGACGCGCGTGTCGGGCGACCTCCTGTCCGAGGGCTACGCGCTCGTGAGCCTCGCCGTCTGCGACCGCGAGCTCGGCGCGCTCGGCGCGGCGCTCTCGTCGCTCGAGCAGGCGTACGCGATCGCCGCCGCGCAGGCCGCGAAGCCGCTGATGCGCGTTGTGCACCTTCAGGTGTCGCAGTCGCTCGAGCGCGCCGACCGCTTCGCCGACGCGCTCGCCCACTACAAGCGTTACCACGCGCTCGAGCGCGAGATCGCCGCCGACATCGCCGAGCAGCGCGCGCGCATGTCGACGCTGCGGCTCGACGGCGAGCGCGCGCGGCGCGAAGCCGACCAGTTCCGCGCCGAGACCAAGGTGCTCTCCGACGCGGTCGAGCGCGACGCGCTCACCGGCATCGGCAACCGCAGGGCGTTCGACCGCGCGCTATCGGCGCTGCTCGCGCGGGGCGGCGGGCGCTGCACGCTCGCGCTGATCGACTGCGACCACTTCAAGCAGGTGAACGACCGTGCGTCGCACGTCGCCGGCGACCGCGTGCTCCAGCGTATCGCGAGCGTGCTGAAGCAGGCGTCGCGGCGCACCGACCTCGCGGCGCGCTTCGGCGGCGACGAGTTCGCGATCGTGTTCGCCGAAGCCACGCTCGACGAGGCGAAGAGCGTATGCGAGCGGATCCGCGGCGTGGTCGAGCGTCATCCGGGCGACGACACGCCTGCCGTCACGATCAGCATCGGCCTCGCCGAGGCGTCCGGCGGCGACTCGGTCGAGACGCTGCTGCAGCGCGCCGACGCGGCGCTCTATCGCGCGAAGGCCGCCGGCCGCAATCAGGTCGTCGCGGACGCCTGACGGGTCACGCCGCCTTGTCGGCGCGCTGCGCGCCGATGCGGTCGAGGGCGGCCGAGACGGCGCGGTCGACGAGCGGCACCGGCTCCATCACCAGCGCGGCGCGGTCGTTGGTGAGCTCCCAGGCGAGCTCCTCAGGCGAGAACACGAACGCGCTCGAACGCAGTCGGCTCGTGAACACGTACCGCGTGCGCAGCGGGCTGATCCAGTGGAGCCTCGCGTTGACGCGGCCCTCGGCCGTGGCGAAGGCGAGCCAGGTGCCGAGCACCATGTCGTTGACGAAGTCGTGCACGTGCACGGTCGACGGCAGTCCGTGCGCGGCCGGCTCGGCGGGCGGGGCCGCAGCGAGGTCGGCCTTCGCGACGGCGGGCTTGATCGCCTCCATGTGAAGCCGGTAGAGCTCCTCGAAGAACGGCCGCGTCCGGACACCCTCGACGTTCTGCGCCCTGCAGCCGTCGCGCAGGCTCAGCACGAGGCCGGGCACCATCTTGGTGAGCCGCGCCTTTTGCGCGGTGCGCTCCTTCGCCGTGATGCTCCACAGAAGGTCGTCGATCGTCTTGATCCCTTTCGCGAGCCCGGGACTCTCGGGCCCCTCGCGCTGGCGGAGGCCGGCGAGGAAGTCGGCCCAAACGGTCTCGGTGAACGAGCGCACCTCGAACGGCACCTCGATGCCGGCGAGCATGTCGCGCAATTGCGCGCGAACCGCCGAGCGGTCCTCTTCCTTTTCCTCGCTCGCGAGCGCGGTCGCGACGTCGGGCTCCGCGGCCGATTCGGTGCTGCGCTGCTCGGACTCGATGAACGCGACGAGCTTGCGGTCGGCCTGGGCGAACGCGGCGACGTCGATCTCGAAGCTGTAGCAGACGTCGTCGATGACGGTCGTCGCGGTGCGCTGGAACGACTCGAAGTAGCGCGGATCGCTGTTCGCGCCGATGGCGGCCGCGGCGAGATGGTCGAGGAAGCGGCGCGCCGGGTGCTGGCGGTCGGAGAAGAACGTTCGGTCGAGAAGGCCGACCTTCACGACCGGCACCTGAAGCCGGCCGAAGATCTCGCGCAGCGATTCGGGGATCGACGGGTCGCGGAACACGTAGTCGAACAGGAGCGCGATCACGTCCATCGTGATGCGGTCGGTGTCGTGCTCGAGCTGGTCGGCGATCGCGAGGCGGATGTACGGGACGAGGTTCCGCGGCACCTTGACCTCGCCGCCGTCCTCGGACTTCGGCGCCGCCTGCGCGATCGCCGCCGGGAGGTCGAGACGCTGCCATTGCGCCAGCAGCTGGAACAGCGGCGAGCTCGCGCCGAGCGCCATCAATGGGTCGATGCTGGGCATGTCGCCCGGCGCGCCCGATCCGGTCGCGCCTGCCGTTCCCGGCGTCCCGCCGGGCACGTGCGCGACGATCTTCGACAGCGCGGCGAGCAGCGCGATCACCTGCGGCGCGGCGGCGAGCCGCGCGGCGGCCTCGGCGGAAATCGCCACCGATCCTTCGGGCATCACCGTCATCGTCCCGCGCGCAGGGTCGGCGTAGCGCTGCGACGGGAACCGGTCGGCGAAGCGCAGCTTGAGCGGCGAACCCGGATCCGAGAACGTCGGCGGGATCACGATATCGGTGGGCATCGGTCCCGCCTCGCTCATCAGGCGGCTGAACGCGGGCAGCAGGTCCTTGTCGTCGTCGGGCCACAGGTCGCTCTTCGCGCGAAGCGCCGCCTTGATGTCGGGCAGCACGTTGCGGTCGGCGAGGAAGCGGTTGAGGCGGATATAGACCTTGTTCGCCGACGGCGTGATGTCGGCGACCAGCCGCTCCATCAGCGGTCGCCAGATCTTGGCGACCGGATAGATCGCGCGCGAAGTGACGCCGAGCGCGTCGAGCAGGTAGGTCGGCGAGAACGGGTTGTCGAGCTCACGCGTCGCGCGCTCGCCGAGGAGCTCGGCGACGCGGAGGTCCATCGCCTCGAGCTCGCGCTTGGTGAAGCGGACCAGGAACCCGGTCGCGGCGGTCAGCGCCGCCTGCTTGTCGTGGTCGAACGCGGTCAGCACGCGCAGCGACGAAAGCGACGCGTCGAAATCGGGACGGCGTCCCTTGCGGCGGTCACCGGCCAGCCTGCGATCGAACAGGTCCAGGAGCACCGCATCGAATTTCTTCGTCCACTCGCCGCGCTTGTCCTGGAACACCTGCGCCTCCGCGCGCGACACGTAGTCCGACAGCTCGAAAAGGTCGTTGGTCGTCTCGATCGACGTGCGGGCGAGCCCGGCCATGTCGGCCGCGTAAAGGGCGAAGGCCTGACGCAGCAGTCCCCGCCCGTCGACGGTCGGGCGCGACGCGGAGGAGCCGGCGGCGGGAGGTGAGGGAGGTGGTGGGGGCATGGGAACAGTCGGAGCGGGCGAACCCGCCCCCGAAGGCGTCTTCACGCGCTTCGCGGCTATTCTAGCGAGAGTTGGGTTGCGAGGGTCCTGCCGGGCGGACAAGCGGACCCGTCCGGCCGTCGCGCACCAACGCGGCAAGCGCGGAAACCCGGGCTGTGCTTGAATCCGGGAAGAACGCCGATCGCACCGGTCGGCGCACGCCGCGGAGGCTCGCGCCATGCCAGCAATGCCCACGCCGGACGCGCGACCCGCGGACGCGCCCGCCTACGCATCCGCCCCGCGACGCAGCGGGCTGCTCTACGCGATCGCCGCGATCGTCGCGCTGGCGGCGATCGCCGCGATGGCGATCTTCCTGTTCGGCGGACGTGCGAGCGCGCCGTCCACGCCGCCAGGCGACCTGCGCGGCGCGGATGCCCGGAAAGCGCTCGAGTCGGCGAAGGCCGCGCTGGACGAGGCATCCAGGTCCGTCCTGATGCCCGCGCCGTCGTCGACGTCGCCCAGCGACCCGACACCTTCGCAGGCGACGCCCGCCGTCCCGTCGCAGGCGACGACCGTGCCCTCGCCCGTGGCGCCGCAGGCCAGGCCCGCGCCGGTCGAACCGCCGCGCGTCGCCGCTTCGACGCCGGCGCGAGCACCGCGCCCGGCGGTGACGGCGCCCGAGGCGCCGGCGCCGCCGCCGCCCGTGGTGGCGCCGGCAGCGCCTGCGCCCGCACAGGTCGCGACCGCGGAGAGATTCGGGATGATGCGCGACGAAATCGCGCGCTGCTCAACGGCGAGCGTGATCCCTCGCATCCAGTGCGAGCGACGCATCCGCGCGCGCTACTGCGACGGCTACTGGGGAAGCGTCCCCGATTGCCCGACGGGGCCCGCCGGGCGCTCGTAGGACCCGGCCGACGCGCGAGGGTCGCCGCGCGACTTACGTGCGCTGCACCCAGCCGTTGACGGTGAAGCGGCTGTCGCGAAACGTCTTGGTCGGCACGTGCACCGCCGTCACCTCGTGCATGACGCGCGCGTGGAAGAACACGATCGTGTTGTGCGCGGGCGCGATCGTCTGGAACGTATCGTGGCGCGCGAGTTTCCCGTTGCGCACCTCGTCGTCGTAGACGCGAAGCTCGCCCCCCGAGAAGCCGAGCGGCATCCGGTTGAAATAGTAGACGTAGGTGAGCTCGCGCTTGTACGTCTCGTTGTCACCGGCGTCGGTGTGGATGCGGAAATAGCTTCCGTCGGTGTTCGCGGTGACCTGGCATTCGATCACCCCGACCGGGAACGCGACGCCGAGCCCGCGCAGCACCTCGGGCATCAGCGCGCGCACCTTCGCGACCATCGCCTTCTGGAGGTCGGCGGGCGGGTCGAGCGCGAACGAGCGCCGGTAGTCGTCGTCATGGTCGCTCGTGAACGACGCGACGAAGCGGTCCTCGAGCGCGAACACGCGCGCGGCGAGCGCGTCGACTTCCGCCGGCGCGAGGAACGACTCGTAGCGGAACACGCGGTGGCGGACGATGCGGGGCGGTTCCATCGACGGATCGGGCGCGGCGGCCGGCGATCCTAGCATGGAGCCGCGGCACGGCGGTCGGCGCGCCGCGCGCTTCGTCGTCGTGCGTGGCGTCCTGTCGCATCGCGCCGGAGACCGGCATCGGCGTCATGCGGGTTCCGGTAGAGTGACCGCCCGTTCCTCGCGTGCGCGGCTACCCGCGGCGCCCGCCGACCTTCTCCGGAGACACGATCGATGGCCCTCAACCGACTCTCCCTCGTCGCGCTGGCCGCGACCCTCGTCGCGCTGCCGATCGCGCACGCGCAACCCGCGAAGCAGCGGATCGACAAGGCGGCCGACCTCCCGCGCTTCGAATACCGGATCGACGGCAAGGTCGACGGCCTGCTCGCCGATCCCGCGAAGTTCTCGACGTTCGCCGCCGCGGTGCGCCGCGACACGCAATCGGTGCTCGATCGCTACGAGATCGCCGACCGGGCGACCGAGCGGCAGTTGCTCGCGACGCTGATGCAGGTCGACTGGATCGAGGGCCGCCACGACGCCGCGATGGCCACGCTCGCGCGCATCCGCGCGCTCGAGGAGAAGCCGGCTGACAAGCTCACCTCCGGCATGATGCTGCGCGCAGTCGACGGCGCGCGGCGCGCGACCGGAGCGGCGAGCGGCGACGCGTACCGCGCCGAGGTCGCGAAGCGTCTCGGCGGCGAGCTCGGCACGCTGCCCTACGCGGTGGTCGAGAACAACGTCAAGGGCGCGAAGACCTCGGCGGAAATCGTCAGCGAGGCGCTGGTGCTCGGCCAGGTGCGCGACGTGATCCAGCCGATCGTCGACAGGACGGGGTCGCTGTCGTCGGACTTCGCGCCCGCGATCGTCGCGGCGCGCTACCGTCTCGCGGTGCAGCTGCCGCTGAAGGCGACGCTCGTCGACGTGTATTCGCGCTATCTTGCCGCGAACCGCGTCGACAAGCCGGACATCTGGGCCGCGCGCGATGCATCGCTGCCGCCGGGGCGCGACTACCAGCCGGTCGCGGTCGCGATCTGGGACAGTGGTGTCGACACCGCGCTGTTTCGCGATCGACTGGTCCGCGACGCGTCGGGCGCGCCGGCGCTCATCGCGTTCGACCGGTATTCGGACCCGGCGCAAGGCGAGCTCTACCCGGTGCCCGCCGCGCTCAAGGACAAGCTCCCGCGCATGAAGGCCCGCCTCAAGGGCTTCTCCGACCTGCAGGCGAACGTCGACAGCGCGGAGGCCACCGAGGTCAAGCAGTACCTGTCGAACCTCAGGGCCGATGAGTACCGCGCGGCGATCGAGGAGCTCGGCGCCGCAGGCAATTACATCCATGGCACGCACGTCGCCGGCATCGCCGCGGCGGGCAACCCCTACGTGCGCCTGGCGACCGCTCGCATCGAGTTCACGCACACGCTGCAGCCCGATCCCTGCCCGACGCTCGAGCTCGCGCGAAAGGACGCGCGCAACACGCAGGCGTACGTCGATTTCTTCCGGCGCAGCGGCGTTCGCGTCGTCAACATGAGCTTCGGGGGCAACGTCGCCGACGTCGAGGGCCAGCTCGAGCAATGCGGGATCGGCAAGACGCCCGACGAGCGCAAGGCGATCGCACGCGAATGGTTCGACATCGGCAAGGTCGCGTTCGTCGAGGCGATGGCGTCGGCGCCCGGGATCCTGTTCGTCGCGGCCGCGGGCAACGCCAATGCGGACTCGTCGTTCGCCGAAGCCGTTCCCGCCGACATCGTGCTCCCCAACCTCGTCACGGTGGGCGCGGTCGACAAGGCGGGCGACGAGGCGCCGTTCACGAGCTACGGCAAGACCGTCGTCGTGCACGCGAACGGCTACCTGGTCGAGAGCACGATCCCGGGCGGCGAGCGCATCCCGGAATCGGGCACCTCGATGTCGGCGCCGCAGGTGACCAACCTCGCCGCGAAAATCCTCGCGGTGAACCCGTCGCTCGCGCCGCCCCAGGTGATCGCGATCATCCGCGACACCGCCGAGACGACCGCGGACGGACGTCGCGTGCTCATCCATCCGCAGAAAGCGGTCGCCGCCGCCGCCGCGATGCGCGGCTGACGCCGCACCCGACGCCGTTCGTCGCCGGACCCCGACACGGGGTGCGGGTCTTGCTTCCCTCGCAGGGGCGGGGGCGTGCATGTCGATGGACGGGCTCGGGAGTGACGCAGGGCGTCAGACCCTGACGGAGGTCGGGGCTGCCGGCGCTCGCGTCGCGCACGGCGCGCCGTGCGCGCTCTGCGGCCGACGGCATCCTCCCGGACCGAGCCTTTGCTCGCCGGACGGCGACGCGCCGGTCGGCGCCTCGCTCGCGATCGCATCCGCGATCGACGCGGACGCGGAATCGACCCGCGAGAGCCCGAACCCGGTCGCGGGCGAAGCGATCGCCGACCAAGCGAACGCGCACGTGACCCCGGTGTCCGACGAGCATCCGGTGTCCACGCCGATCGCACATCCTCGTTTCCCGAGCGCCGCACCGGCCGATGAGGGCGTGCGCGGCGAGCGGCTCGTCGCGCTCTGCGCGCTGGCCGTGCTCGCGATCGCGGCGGTGTTCTTCGTCGAGCGGCTGCGCTCGACCGCAGCGCCCGAGGCCGCGATTCCCGCCGTCACGTCGCCGATGCCGTCGCGCCAGGACGCAGCGGAGCCATCGAGCGGTCGACCCGGGACTGTGCCGGCGGCGCCAAGGGATTCCGCCATCGAGCCGACCACCGTGCGCGAGGAAAGGCCGTATGCGCCGACCCGCGTGGGGTCCTACGCGCGGCCGCGGCGCACGCCCATCGCGACGACGCGCAAGCCCGTCGGCAAGGCCGACTCGCGCGTCGCGTTGCCGTCCCCGCGGCCTGCGCCGATCGTGGTCGCGTCCGCCCAGGTCCTGCCGCGACCTGCGGGCGAACCGTCGCGCTGGGACCGCATGCGCGACGACGTCGCGACGTGCGCGCGGAGCGAGTTCTTCTTCGACGCGGTCCTCTGCGACCAGCGCGTCCGGCTGCACTACTGCGACGCGTGGTGGGGGCGCTCGGCCGAGTGCCCGAGCGGTCGGCAGGGCGACTACGGGAATTGAGGCGGGAGTCGTCCGCCGGCAGCGGACGAACGCGCGGCGACCGGCATCACCCGCGCCCGACGAACGGCATCTTCGTCGCCATGATCGTCAGGAACTGGATGTTGGCCGCGAGCGGCAGCTCGGCCATGTGCAGCACCGCGTCGCCGACGTGCGCGACGTCCATGAGCGGCTCGATCGCAATCTCGCCGTTCGCCTGCGGGACGCCGGTCGCCATGCGCGCGGCCATCTCGGTCGCCGCGTTCCCGATGTCGATCTGGCCGCAAGCGATGTCGTACTTGCGCCCGTCGAGCGACGACGACTTCGTGAGGCCGGTGATCGCGTGCTTGGTCGCCGTGTAGGGCGCCGAGTTGGGGCGCGGCGCGTGCGCGGAGATCGAGCCGTTGTTCACGATGCGCCCGCCGCGCGGCGACTGCGTCTTCATCACGCGGAACGCCTGCTGCGTGCACAGGAACGCGCCGGTGAGGTTGATGTCGACGACGTTCTTCCACTGCTCGACCGACAGGTCCTCGAGCGGGATCGGCGGCGCGCCGACGCCGGCGTTGTTGAACAGGAAGTCGACGCGGCTCCACGCATGCACGGTCTCGTCGAAGAGCGCCTTCACCGAAGCCGCCGACGCGACGTCGGTCGGGACCACGCGCGTCGTGCCCGCGGGCGCTTCCGCCGCGACCGCGTCGAGAGGCTCGCGGCGACGTCCGGCCAGCGCGACCTTCCATCCGTGGCGGGCGAGGGCGAGCGTGACGGCGCGGCCGATGCCGGTGCCGGCGCCGGTGACGATCGCGATCTTCGAGGCGTTCATGGCGTGGGGTTCGCTCGGGAAAAACGGCGAGTGTAGACGCGCGAACGCCGGCGTGTCACGACCGCCGTCGGTCGCGCACGGCGAAAGCGGCTTGCTTCCCTAGGTGTGGAGCGTCAAGAGGTTATTTCTGGACCGAGCGAGGCGACTGAAGG
>JBDTNO010000001.1:0-59818 GCA_039933715.1 Betaproteobacteria bacterium | reverse complement strand
TCACGCCGATGCTGCTCCTCTCCGGCGTCTACTTCCCGGTCGACCAGATGCCCGGCTGGCTCGCCGCGGTCTCGAACGTGCTGCCGCTCAAGCATGCGATCGACCTCGCGCGGCCGCTGATGCTGGCGCGCCTGCCGGATGCGGTGCTGCTGCATGTGGCGGTGCTCGTCGCGTACGCGATCGGCGCGTACTACGTCGCGCTGGTGCTGACGCGGCGGCGGTTGCTCAAGTGAGCCCCCCCGCCGTCCTTCATGCCCGGGACCAGAGCATCGGCTCTGCCCCCGGGTAACGCGGAGCGCGCCCGAGGGCCGTCGGACGGGGACGTCATGCTGATCGTCAAGTCGCTGCACATCATCTTCATGGTGACGTGGTTCGCGGGGCTCTTCTACCTGCCGCGGCTGTTCGTCTACCACGCGCAATGCGCGCCCGACGACCTCGTCGGCATCGAGCGCTTCAAGGTGATGGAGCGCAAGCTCTACCGCGGCATCATGACGCCGGCCGCGGTGCTCACGATCGCGTTCGGCCTCGCGCTTTGGCTGCACTGGGGAATCAGCGGGGGCTGGCTGCACGCGAAAGTCGCGCTCGTCGTGTTTCTCGTCGCGTTCCACGTGTACCTCGGCAAGCTCGTCGAAGCCTTCGCGGCCGATCGCAACCGTCATCGCCACGTCTTCTACCGCTGGCTCAACGAGATTCCCGCGCTGCCGCTGCTGATCGGCATCGTGTTCCTCGTCGTGATGAAACCGTTCTGACGGCGCACGCGCGCTTCGTGGCCGAGAGCTTTTTTTCACCTTGCCCGCGCGGGCTCGAAGCCGCGCTCGCGGCCGAGCTCGAGCGCCTCGGCGCGGCATCGATCGGCGCGGTCGACGGAGGGGTCGGCTACCAGGGCGCGATCGACCTCGCTTACCGCGTCAACCTCGAATCCAGGCTCGCGAGCCGCGTGCTCTGGAAAGTCGGTGGCGGCCCGTACCGCGACGAGCACGAGCTCAATGCCACCGCGCGCGCCATCGCATGGCCCACGCATTTTCGCGCCGACCGCACGATCCGCGTCGACGTCGCTGCGACGCGATCGCCGTTGCGCAGCCTCGAGTTCGCGACGCTGACCGTGAAGGACGCGGTCTGCGATCGCTTCCGCGACGAGCGGGGCACGCGGCCCTCGGTCGACAAGCGCGCGCCCGACGTTCGCGTGCACGCCTACCTCACCGACCGCGACGCGACGTTCTATCTCGACACATCCGGCGAGCCGCTGTTCAAGCGCGGCTGGCGTCGCGACGCCGAGGAGGCGCCGCTGCGCGAGAATCTCGCCGCGGGCCTGATCGCGCTCTCGGGCTGGCAGCCGGGTACCGCCTTCCTCGATCCGATGTGCGGCAGCGGAACGATCGCGATCGAGGCTGCGTCGATCGCGGCCGATCGCGCGCCCGGCCTCGCGCGCACGTTCGGGTTCCAGAAGCTCGCGTGGTTCGACGGCCCGGCGTGGCAACGCATCCGGCAGCACGCGCGCGATCGCGTGAAGCGCGCGCCCTCCGCGCCGATGGTGTTCGCTAGCGATCGACTCGCGGCCGCGGTGGCGACGACGCGCGCCAACGCCAGGCTCGCCGAAGTCGACGCGTTCCTCGCGATCGAGCAGGCGGACGTGCTCGTGCGTCCCGCGCCGGCGCCGGCCGGCGTGATCGTCACCAATCCGCCCTACGGCATCCGCCTCGACGACAAGGCGCGCCTCGCGGCGATGTACGGGCCGCTCGGCGACGCGCTGAAGGCGCGTTACGCGGGCTGGAGCGCGTGGCTGTTCTCGGGCGATACCGCCCTGCCGAAGAAGATCGGGCTCAAGGCGGACAAGCGCATCCCGCTGTGGAACGGCGCGATCGAATGCCGGCTGTACGCGTACCGGATCGTGAGCGGGAAGCTCGATGCCTAGCGTCGTGAGCGGGTTGGCGCGATCGCCCGCACGCCGGCCGCGCGTTCCGGCGGCAGGGTAGACTAGGCAGGCGTCGAGCCCCGCCGCGACGGCGCCATGGCGCGGCAGCGGTTCCATCGCCCATCGCCGCATGGGCCGTTTCCCAACCGATAAATCGAGCCCCATGGGAATGCTCCCCGCCCGCCACTACGTCTCCGAGCACACGCAGTTCATTCGCGACGTCCTCGCGAACAAGCCGGAGCTCGTCGCCGATCAGAAGAAAGGCCGTGCGATCTGGTGGGACAAGTCGCCGCGTGCGCTCGCCGACGAAGGCGAGAGGGATGAGGGCCGCGTCCCGCAGAACGCGTACGTCTACTTCGGCGAGCTCTGAACCACGGCGGTCGCCGCGTTGGCGCCCGCGGCTTGACGCATCGCGCGACGTGAACGGGTCGCCTGCGTGACCGGCGCTCCGGCAGTCCCGGTTGCCGTCTGACTTCGCGTCGCACCGCATAGTGGCTTCGACATCGGCCCGGCGCCGTACGTCCGGCCAACGCGCTCCGGCCGGCCGGGATGCGCGACCGCAATCGCTACAATGCGCGCCGTGACCCCACGTCCACCCCGTCGCCAGCACGGCCGCGTGCCGAAGGTCGTCCTCGGCATCCTCGGCGCGATCGTCGCGCTGGCCGGCGTCGAGTTCTACGCGATCCAGAAATACGGCCGCGTCGGATCTCCTCCACCCGTCGCATCGGCGCCCGCGCCCACGACGGCGCTCTCTCCGGCCGTCGGGGGGCTCGCGCCGATCGCGCGCGTGCCGGCCGACCTCCCCGCACCCGAAGGCTGGCTCGACGAGCCCGCCAGCGAAAGCGTCGTCGGCACGAAGCTCGCGCTGAACGGCTGGGCGCTCGCGGGCGACGGCGTCGCGCGTGTCGAGGTGCGCGTCGACGATCGCGTCTACCAGGCGCGCTACGGCACCGCGCGCGAGGACGTCGCGAAGGTGAAGCCCGGCTTCCCCGACAACCCGAACGCCGGCTTCACGTTCGAGGGCGACTTCGCCGATCTCCTGCCGATGCGCCACGACGTCACGGTCGTCGCGATCGCGAAGAACGGGCGCGAGACGGTGCTCGGTCGTCGCAGCCTGTTCCCGCCGGCGGCGATGACGCAATGGAAGACGTTGCTCGACGAGCGGCCGCAACTGGCGGATCGGAAGTTCTATTTCCTGATGATGACCTCGGGCGTGACGCTCGGCGGCGCCGACGAGATCAGCGACCAGTACGCCGCGTACGAGTCGCGCACGCAACGCATCGGCCTGAGCGTGCCGCTGCTTTACATGCGGACCACGAAGGGCAAGGCGGGCGACTGGGCGTTTGACCCGGCCTTCGATCTCGACCGCCAATGCGCCGGGCGCCGAATCGTCGAGGACAATCTCGACGGCGTGCTCAGGTACGCGATCGACCATCGGCTCCCGGTCAACATCATTCTCAACGGAGGCATCTGGGGCGATTCCTCCTGCGAGACGCCGGATTGGGATCTCACCGACCATCTCGAGCAGGATCGCGACAACTGCCAGTGGGACCAGCGCAACGAGGTGCATCCCGACAACCTCGTGAAGGACCTCACCGGCTCGATCTCGGGTCCGCAGCTCGCCAATTCGCTGACCTATCACGTCTACGCGACGAAGAATCGCAACTACAAGCGCCGCAACCTGCAGGCCGCGGCGAAGCGCATCGAAGAGTTCCGCCGCTCCCATCCGGAGTTGCTGGTGGGCGTGACACTGGACGCCGACACCTACATGAACCCTTTTCTCGGAGGCGGCTACCGATTCGACTACAACCCCGGCATGCTTCGTCAGTTCCGGGAATGGCTTCGCGGCGCAGGAGCCTATGCGGGTCGCGCCAGGGCCGGCGTTCCCGACCTGCGCTCGTTCCGCCGTCCCGATCCGCTCACGCTCGCGCAGGTCAACCGCCTGGCCGGGCAGGCCTGGAAATCCTGGGACGAAGTGGACCCGCCGCGCGAGTTCGTCGGCGCGAACAGCCTCGCCGTTCCCGAGGGAAAGACGCCGTTCTGGAAGGACGCTTGGTATCTGGAATGGGACGCCTTCCGCAAGCACGTCGTGCATCTCCATTACGTCGAGCTCGCGGACTGGGTGCATGCCGCCGGGATCCCGGGCGATCGCATCTTCACGGCGCAAGCCTTCACGGCTCCCGATCCGGGCTTGCTTCCGGTCTCGGTCAGGATTCGCGGCCCGTCGCCCGACTACGACTCGGCCGGGGTCTCGATCGAAGGCGCGGTTCCGCGCGTCGGCCATCTCGGCACGATCATGTACGGATTGTCGGCGCAGGATCGTCACGGGATGGCGAACGGACGCGGCGTGTACAGCAACATCGCGCGCTTCGACGAAGGCTGGGCGGTGGTCGAGTTCAACGCCACCGATCTCAAGACACCCCGGCGGAAACCCGACTACGAAGCGTCGTACCGGACGTTTCGGAGCATGTTCAACTACGACGGCCGGCAGATCGCGATGATGGCGTGGAACGGGTCGAACGGCGTGTTCGAGAACGAACCGGACTACCTGCCGTACACGGCGTTCCGGAATACGCTCTCCGAAACCGCGATGAAGGACGCGATGGTCGCGCGGGCGGACCTCCCGCGAGGCGCCAGGCTGTGGACGTTCGGAGCGGCGCAATTCGCGACCGACGACGGATGGACGGCGTCGCGCGGCAAGCTGACCGATGGCTACAGCGAGCTCGCGCTCGCGCCGGAGAACGGCGTAGTCGAGCTGGTCTCGCCGCCCGATCAGGTGTTTCGCCCCGACCGCCTCGCGCTGGCCGAAATTCGCGCGTGGACGGGTCCCAAGCCGCGCAGGATCGAGATCCATGCGAGGCTCGCGCCGGACAGCGCGTGGCAAAGGATCGGCGGCGCGAGCGGCGGCGAGGGGGTCGGGCTGAAATGGCCCGGCGCGTGGCGCGGCCGGATCGCGACGCAGATCAGGTTCGACCTCACATACGAACCCGGAGTCGCGAGCGCGCGCGTGAACCGCATCCTGCTGTACCCGGGCGCCAGCGCCTTCGCGGCCGGCGTTCGAGGCGGTTGACGGCCCCACGCGTGCGCGAGCTGCGCGGTCGGTCCAGCGGTGCGATGCACGAGACGTTCTCCGGCCGGGGCGCGCGCCGACGTCCGCCGATCGCGGGGGTCGTGCGGTGAACGCCGCGGCGCCTTCGCACATCGACGCGTTGACCGGCGTCCGCGCCTATGCCGCGCTGTCGGTCCTGGTCTTCCACGCGTGGCTCAACGCCGGACATCCGTCGATCGACATCGCTTTCGCGGGATTCGCGCTGGACCTGTCGCCGTATGCGAAATACGGATGGATCGGCGTCGACATCTTCTTCGTGCTGTCGGGCTTCCTGCTCACGCGCGTGGCTTTCGCCCGGATCGAAGCCGGGCGCACCCGCGTCGGCGACGCCGCGAAGACGACCTCGGTCGGCGAGCCGTACTGGAGCTTCCTTCGCCGGCGGATCCTGCGCGTGTTCCCGGCCTATTTCGCATGCATCAGCGTGCTCGTCGCGCTCGCGCTCGCCGGCGTCTATCGCTCGGTCCCCGGCAACCTCGACCTGTTTCTCCACCTCTGGATGAGCCACAACTTCGTGGAGAAGTACATCACGTCGATGAACGGCGTTTTCTGGACGCTGCCGTTCGAGTGGCATTTCTACTTGCTGTTCCCGTTGCTCTTCGCGCTCCTGCGCCGCGCGGGGCCCGTCGCGCTCTTCGCGGCCGCCGCATGCGTGGTGCTCGCCACCAAGGCGCAGGTGATGCTGAGCGACGATGGATTCGGACAACTCCTGGTGCTGATCCGGCTGGACGCGTTTTGCGCCGGCATGGCCGCCTCCGCCATCAGCCTTCGCCATCCGATGACCCGCCCCGTCGCACGCGCGTCGGCGATCACCGCATGCGCGATGCTCGCGGCCGTCCCTTATGTGTTCGAACGGCAGCCCGGCGTCGTCCACTACTACGACGTCGCGGGATTCATGCGGCCGTTCTGGATCCATCTTTGCATCTGCCTCGTACTTTGCGCCATCACGGGAGCGCGGACGAAGTTCGTTTCGCTGTTCGATCATCCGGTGGTCGTCGGGCTCGGTACGATCAGCTACAGCATCTACCTGTGGCATCTACCCGTCGTCGAGTTGCTGGCGAAGGCCGGCACCGGCCAGGCGGATCCTCCCTCGGCGCGCGGGTACTTCGTGCTCGTCGCGATGACGCTGGCGGTGGTCGTGCCGCTCAGCATCGCGTCGTGGGTTCTGGTCGAACGACCCTTCCAGAGGGCCGGCCGGAACGTTTCGGGATCCGCGGCGCTCGATCCCGTCGTCGTGCTGGGCATCTGGGCCGCGGCGCTGCTGGCGACGACGATGACGATCAACGCCATTCGCTGACACGGATGCCGGCCGTCGTGCGCATCGCCCCGGATGAGCTTCGCGGGACCACGGAATTCGCTCTCGCAGCCGGAAGACGGTCGGCCGCTCGCTCGGCAAGTTCGTTGCCCCGTGCCGGCTTCGTCCCGCGTCGGCGGCGCCGCGCGCCCGAGGCGACGTGACTCCGGGTTACCGACGTTTGCCGCCGAAGTCCGCGAACCTCGGCGCGCTCGATCACGGGCGCGACAACAACCTCAACCTGCTGCGCTTCGTCGCCGCCTCGCTCGTCGTCTACTCGCACAGCTACCCGCTCTCCGGGCACCTCGCCGACGAGCCTCTCGCCCGGGCGACGCGCATTTTCGATTTCGCGTCGCTCGCGGTCATCGTCTTCTTCGCGATCAGCGGATACCTGGTCGCGCGAAGCTACGATCGCTCCGCCGGCCTCGCCGATTTCCTGCGATCGCGCGCGTTGCGCATCCTGCCGGCGTATGCCGCGACGACGTTCTACGCGGCGTTCGTCATCGGCGCTTGGGCGACGACGTTGCCGCTCGCCGAGTACCTGACCGACGCGAGGACGTGGCTCTACGTGCGCAGGACGCTGCTGTTCGTCGGATTCGACCGGCTGCCCGGCGTGTTCGCGGACAACCCCTACCCGTTCGCCATCAACGGCTCGTTGTGGACGCTGTGGCTCGAAGTGTCGTGCTACGCGGCGCTCGCGGTCGCAGGCCTCGCAGGCGCGCTGCGTCGTCCGTGGCTCGCCCTGGCGCTGGCCGTCGCGCTGTTCGCGCTCGGGGAAACGTCGCCGCGATTCATCGCCGCGATGCCGCGCGGCGACGCGTTCCTGGGCCCGCGGCTCGCGGGAACGTTCGTCGCCGGCACGCTCGCGTACGTGTGGCGCGACCGCATCGTGCTGTCGCCATGGATCGCGGCGGTCGCGCTCGGGGCGGCGTGGGCATTGCTCGGCACCCGCATCGAGGTCTACGGGCTTTTCGGCGCGATCGTCTACGCGACGCTGGTCCTCGGCTACCACCCGGCATTCGACCTGCCGTCGTTCCGACGCTTCGGCGACTATTCGTACGGGATCTACGTCTATGCGTACCCGACGCAGCAGGCGATCGCGTCGATCGTGGGATCCGTGTCGCCGTGGCTGCTGTTCGGCTTCGCGTACCCGATCGTGCTCGTGCTCGGCGTCGCGAGCTGGCACGCGATCGAGCGGCCGGCGCTGCGCTGGAAGCGCGGCGGGACGCCGGCGATCAACGCTCGTCCGTCTTGATCTCGACGTAGGCGCGGTCGCGCGTCTGGCGCACGAACTCGGCGAACTGCTCGTCCGACTTGCGCAGCCGCAGCGCCGAGCGCGCCTGATCGCGCTGACGGTCCTTCGACACGTCCTGTTGCCGGCGCTCGAGCACTTGCATCAGGTGCCAGCCGAAGGGCGAGCGCACCGGCTGCGAGAGCTCGTTCACCTTGAGCGCCTCCATCGCGCGCTGGAAATCCGGCACGACGTCGCCGGGCGAGATCCAGCCGAGATCCCCGCCCTTCGCGGACGACGCGTCCTCCGAATTCACGCGCGCCTGGTCCTCGAACTTGGCGCCGGTGTCGATCCGCTCGCGGATGCGGTCGATCTTCGCCTTCGCCTCGACGTCGGAGGTGAGCTCGCTCACCTTGACGAGGATGTGGCGCACGCGCGTCTGCTGGACGACGTTCGGCGCGTTGCGGCCGCGCTCGTCGATGACCTTGACGATGTGAAAGCCCGCGGGGCTCCGGAGCACATCCGACACCTCGCCCTTCTTCAGCGAGCGCACCGGCTCGACGAACACCGACGGCAGGCGCGCCGGCGATCGCCAGCCGAGGCTGCCGCCCTGCTGCGCGTCGGTCGCGTCCGACCAGGTCGCGGCGACCTGCCCGAAGTCCTCGCCCGCGCGGATCCTGGCGAGCGCGTCGCGTGCCCGCGTCTGCCGCTGCTCGATCTGGTCGGGCGAGCTCTGTTCGGAGACGCGCACGAGGATGTGCGAGATCAGGTATTCGTTCTCGCCGCCCGCCTGCGCGGCGACCGTCGCCAGGTAGTTGTCCACCTCGGCGTCGGAGATGAAGACCTTGCTGTCGATCTCGCGGTCGCGCAGCCGCTGGATCACGAGCTCGCGCCGGACGTCCTCGAGGTACTTGCCGTACGCAATGCCTTCGCGATCGAGCGCCTTGCGGAAATCCTCGGGCGAGAGCTTGTTCTCCTGCGCGATGCGCAGGATCGTGCGCTCGACGGTCGTGTCGTCGACGCGGATGCCGGTTTCTTTCGCGTATTGCAACAGCGCGCGCTCGGTGATCAGCCGGTCGAGCACCTGCTTGTCGAGCACGTCGGGCGCCGGCGGCTGAAGCTTCGACTCGCGCAGTTGCTGCACGAGGATGCGCTTCTGCTCGTTCATCTCGAAGAGCGTCAGCGCCTCGTCGTTGACGACGGCGACGACACGGTCGAGCGCGATCGGGCCGCTGGCGACGGGGGCGGGCGCGGGCGCGGGTCCGAGGCGCACCGTGGGCGGTGGCGGCCGCACGCCCGGCGGCGTCTGCGGTTGCGCCTGCGCGCACAGGGACGCCGCAGCGGCGAGGGACAGCGCGGCGGCGGAAACGCGACGAAGCATCGTCATCGGAAGCCTCAGAAATCAGGGAGCGGATCGCCGGAGCGATCGCGCTGCATCAGCACCGGGTCGTTCACCGGCACGTAACCCGGCACGCTGCGGCGGAGCAGCTCCAGCGGATTGGTTCCGACCCGCGCGAGGCCGTTGAGTTCCAGCTGGATGTAGAACGACGTGTTGGTCTGGTCGACCGTCGTGGCGAGGCGGTGGAGCACCGCGCGCAGCACCCAGCAGTCGCCATTGTACTCGACGCCCGCGATGCCCTCGAGGAGCTTGCGGTCGGTCAGCGAGTAGTTGAAGCGCCCGAGCAGCGTCCACTGGGCGTTCACCGGCCACTGCGCGGCGAGGTCGATCTGCTTGATCTGCTCGGACGTGCCGCTGGGGTTGACTAGCTGGCGCGTGAACCGGTAGCTCGCCGAGAACGCGCTGCCGGGCGCGGGCGTGTAGCGCACGGCGAGGTTGAAGCGCTCGGTCTGGCCGACGTCGAGGTTCTGCTGCAGGAGCCCCGCGAGCGTCCACGCTTCCGAGATGCGACCCTCGACGGCGAACAGGATGTCCGAGCTCGACGCCGAGCGCGGCTGCTCGTTCAGCGTCACGCGCTGGTCTTCGAAGTAGAACCGCTCCGCCAGCGCGACGCGCAGCCGTTCGGCGCCGGTGCCGATCTGCAGGAGGCGCGACGTCACGCCGATGGTGAGCTGGTTCGCGTCGCCGATCCGGTCGTTGCCGAGGTACCGGTTCTCGGTGAAGAGCTGCCCGAAGTTGTAGTCGTCGAGCGCCGAGTCGAACACCGGCAGCGTGTTCTGCTCGCGGAACGGGATGTAGACGTAGTAGGCGCGGGGCTCGAGCGTGTGGGTGAATCGCGTGCCGAAAAGCTCCCACTCGCGCTCGAACACGAGGCCCCCGTCGAGGCTCGAGATGGGAATCGCGAGGTTGCGCTCCCGGTCGGGGCCGAACGAGGCGTCGAGGTCGTAGCGGCGCAGGTGGATGCCGGTGCGCGCCGCCACGAACCAGCCGGGGGCGCCGCGCTTCCACGCGACCTGCGGGTACAGCACCGCCCGTCCGCCCTCGACCAGCCGTTCCGAGCGGAACCGCGCGTACTCGCCGAAGCCCGAGAACGAGAGCCCCGCCCAGTCGGTCTCGGCGAGCGTCCCGACGATCTGCGGGACGCGGTCGTACGGCGGCACGATGGGCGCGCTCGGATCCTGCAGCGTCTGGAACGTCTGCACGCGCCCGAGCACGCTCCAAGGCCCGTTGCCGTAGGTGATTCCCGCCTCACGCGGCAGCGTCGTCTGCGACGTGATCGCGATGCGGTCGGCGAGATCGGCGAAATACTTGTCGTCGCTGACCTTGTTGAGGTCGAGGTAGGCGCCGAAGCCCTTCGGAAGCTGCTGCTGGTGGCGCCACACGAGCGCGTAGCGCGTCTCGCCGGTCTGCCGGTCGTTGGGCAGCACCTGCGCGTCCGCCTCGCCGGCGTTCTGGGTGTCGTCGCCGCCGAACAGATAGCGGAACTGCCCGCCGACCTGGATGCCTCGCTTGCTCATGATGCGCGGCGTCACCGTCGCGTCGTAGTTCGGCGCGAGGTTGAAGTAGTAGGGCAGCGCGAGCTCGAGGCCGCGCGCGCCCGACGAGCCCGCGGTCGGCACGAGGAAGCCGCTCTTGCGCTCGTTCGACAGCGGGAACTCGAGGTAGGGCGCATAAAAGATCGGTGCGCCGAAGAAGCGCACGGTCGCATCGCGCGCCGTGCCCACCATGCGGTCGGTGTCGAGCTCGAGCTCGCGCGTCTGCAGGAACCAGTCCTCGCGCGGCGCGACGCAGGTCGTGTAGCGGCCGTCCGCGACCTGGTAGCGGCCCGGACCGGCGAACGTGATCGCCGACGCGTCGCCGCGCGCCCCGGTCTCGCCGACGTGGAAGGCCGGCGAGCGGAACGTCCCCGTCTCGGTGTCGCGCCGATAGGTGAGCTCGGGGCCGGTCACGAAGTCGAAGCCCTTGCGCAGCAGCACGTTGCCGGTCGCGTGGACCTCGTCGCGCGCGAGGTCGTAGACGAGGCGGTCGGCAAGCACCGTCTCATGGTGCGTGCGCAGCTCGACGTGGCCTTCCGCCGTCACTTCGCGCTGCGCGACGCCCTCGAGCTTGTCGGCGCGCAGGAACACGACGCCGCGGTTGTGATCGTCCTCGATCCCGAGCGACGGCCGTTGCGGACGCGCCGGACTCGTGCCCGGCCCCGCGGGTCGTTGCGGCGCGACCGGAGGCGCGAGCTCTCGCGACGGACGCAGCGTCAGCGCGTCCGCGCCTTCGACGCGCTGCGCGATCGCGGGCGCGGCGAGCGCCGCGGCGAGGGCGGCGGAGAGCGTGCGCGAAGCGATCTTGCGGACGAGGCGCACGTGGGAGCGTGGACGGCGGTTTGCTAGAATGGTGCATTCTACCGAAGGCGCGCGCGGAAACCTCATCGCGTTCGCCGCGTGATTCCCGCAGCTCCTCCGCCTCGACACTGGCCCGCCCGTCCGACAGCGGCCGCGCCATCCGATGACCGCCGCCGAACGCCTCGCCGAGCTCGACGCCTGGCTCGCGACGGTGCTCCCCGGCACCGGCCGGACGATCGCGCCCGCGTCCGCCGACGCCTCGTTCCGCCGCTATTTCCGCGTCACGCTCGACGACGAGCGTCACGGCGCGCGCACGCTGATCGCGATGGACGCCCCGCCTCCGATGGAGGATTGCCGTCCGTTCGTGCACGTCGCGACGCTGCTGGTCGAGGCGCGCGTGCATGCGCCGCGCGTGCTCGCGCAGGACCTCGCGCAGGGGTTCCTGCTGCTCTCCGACCTCGGCAGCGTCACCTACCTGCAGGCGATCGACGACGAGCGCGCGAGCGGCGCGCACGGGGCCGCGAGTTCCGTCGCCCCGCCGAAGGCCGCGATCGGCGAGTCCCCGATCGCCCACGCGCTCTACCTCGACGCGATCGACGCGCTGGTGCAGTGGCAATCGGCGACGCGCGAGGGCGAGCTTCCGCCGTACGACGAGGCGCTGCTGCGCCGCGAGCTCGAGCTCTTCCCCGACTGGTACCTCGCGCGCCACCTCGGCGTCGCCATCGACGCGGCGACGCGCGAAGTTCTCGATCGCACGTTCGCGGCCGTGCTCGCGAACAACCTCGCGCAGCCGCGCGTCTTCGTGCATCGCGACTACCATTCGCGCAACCTGATGGTGTCGGCGCCCAACCCGGGCGTCCTCGATTTCCAGGACGCCGTGCTCGGACCGATCACCTACGACCTCGTGTCGCTGTTGCGCGACGCGTACGTCGCGTGGGACGAGGAGCTGCAGCTCGACTGGGCGGTGCGCTACTGGGAGCGCGCGCGTTCGGCGCGCCTGCCGGTCGACCCCGACTTCGGCGCCTTCTGGCGCGACTTCGAGTGGATGGGCGTGCAGCGCCAGCTGAAGGTGCTCGGGATCTTCGCGCGCCTCTACCACCGCGACGGCAAGGCCGGCTACCTCGCCGACATGCCGCGCGTGATGGCGTACCTGCGCGCCGCGTGCGCGCGCTACTCGGCGCTGGGGCCGCTCCTGCGCCTCATCGACACGATCGAAGGCCGCGCCACGCGCGTCGGCCACACTTTCTGATGGGCAAGGCGACCGCGATGATCCTAGCGGCCGGCCGCGGCGAGCGGATGCGGCCGCTGACCGACACGCTGCCCAAGCCGCTGCTCGAAGTCGCGGGAAAGCCGCTGATCGCCCACCAGATCGGGGCCCTCGCGCGAGCGGGCCACCGCGACATCGCGATCAACGCGTCGCATTTCGCCGACAAGCTCGTCGACGCGCTCGGCGACGGCCGCGAGCTCGGCGTCGCGCTGCACTGGTCGATCGAGGCCGAGCCGCTCGAGACCCTCGGCGGCCTCGCGACGGCGCGACCGCTCTTCGCCGGCGGCGCGCTCCTGGTCGTGTCGGGCGACCTGTGGACCGCGTACGACTACGCCGCGCTCGACCGGCATCGCGGGCATTTCGGCGTCGCGCGCGGACGCGCGATCCACCTCGTGATGGTGCCGAACCCGCCCTACCATCCCGCGGGCGACTTCGCGCTGGCCGGCGCTCTCGCGGAGGGCGGCGCCGGCCGCAAGCTGCTGCCGCTCCAGCCCGCGGCCTTGACGGACGGCCCCGCGAACCTGACCTACGGGAATATCGGCCTGTACGACACCGCGTTGTTCGATGAACTTCCCCGCGGCGAGAAGCTCAAACTGCTGCCGCTGATGGTTGACTGCATCCGCGACGGGCACGCGACCGGCGAGTATTATCCGGGCCCGTGGGCCAACCTCGGCACCCCCGACGACCTGGCCCGGCTGAAGACGGCGCTGGCGAATCCCGCCTGACGACGACCGAGCGAAGCTCCGTCACCGGAGCGTAAAGAAGGACCAAGCATGACCGACAACCCCCTGCTCGATTTCTCGGGCCTTCCGCGCTTCGCCTCGATCCGCGCCGAGCACGCGACGCCGGCCGTCGATCGCCTGCTCGCCGATGCGCGCGCGATGATCGAGCGCGTCGTCGCCGATCCGCGCGAGCCATCTTGGACGACCGTCGCCGAGCCGATCGCCGACGCGCTCGATCGCCTGTCGCGCGCCTGGGGCGCGCTGCAGCACATGAATGCGGTCGTCAACACGCCCGCGTTGCGCGACGCCTACAACGGCAACCTGCCGAAGATCGCGTCGTTCCACGCCGAGCTCGGCCAGGACGAGCGCCTGTACGCGAAGTTCCGCGCGCTCGCCGCGTCGCGTTCGTTCGCGATGCTCGACGACGCGAAGCGCCGCCTCATCGAGAACGAGCTGCGCGACTTTCGTCTTTCCGGTGCCGAGTTGCCGGATGCCGGCAAGGCCCGCTTCAAGACGATCCAGGAGGAGCTCGCGTCGCTGACCGCGACGTTCGACGACCACGTGCTCGACGCGACCAACGCGTACGCTCTCACCGTCGAGGACGAGGAGCGCCTCGCGGGCCTTCCGGGCGACGTCGTCGCGGAAGCGCGGGCCGCCGCGGAGGCCGACGGGCGCGAAGGCTGGAAGCTGACGGTGCGCATGCCGTGTTACCTGCCGGTGATGAAATACGCGCACGACCGGACGCTGCGCGCCGAGCTGCATCGCGCGCAGTCGACGCGCGCGTCCGATCTCGGCGCGGATCCCGCCTGGGACAACACGCCGCTGATCGATCGCATCCTCGCGCTGCGGCTCGAGGCGGCGCGCCTCCTCGGGTACCCGAACTACGCGTCGGTCTCGCTGGTGCCGAAGATGGCGCGCGGCACCGACGAGGTGCTCGCGTTCCTGCGCGACCTCGCGAGGCGAGCGAAGCCGTATGCCGAGCGCGACTTCGACGAGCTCGTGGAATTCGCGCGCGACCACCTGGGCCTCGCGACGCTCGAGCCCTGGGACGTCGCCTACGCGACCGAGAAGCTGCAGAACGCGCGCTATGCGTTCTCCGACGAGGCGGTGCGCCAGTATTTTCCGGAGGACAAGGTGCTGTCCGGGCTGTTCCGTGTCGTCGAGACGATCTACGGCGTGCACATCCGCGCGGCGGAGGCGGAGACCTGGCATCCGAGCGTGCGCTTCTTCGACATCGCCGACCGGGCGGGCACGACGATCGCGCAGTTCTACTTCGACAACTACGCGCGCGAAGGCAAGCAGGGGGGGGCGTGGATGGACGACGCGATCAACCGTCGCCGCACCGCGTCGGGCGTGCAGATCCCGGTCGCGTACCTGACGTGCAACCTGCCCGCGCCGGTGGGCGGCAATCCCGCGCTGTTCACGCACGACGACGTGATCACCGTGTTCCACGAGTTCGGCCACGGTCTGCACCAGATGCTGACGCAGGTCGACGTGCTCGGCGTATCGGGCATCGAGGGCGTCGAATGGGACGCGGTCGAGCTTCCCAGCCAGTTCATGGAGAACTTCTGCTGGGAATGGGACGTGCTGAAGCACATGACCGCGCACGTCGACACCGGAGCGCCGCTGCCGCGCGATCTCTTCGACCGCATGCTCGCCGCGAAGAATTTCCAGAGCGGGCTCGCGACGGTTCGCCAGCTCGAGTTCGGGCTCTTCGACATGCTCATGCACAGCGCCTACCTGCCGGGCGACCGCGGGCGGTACGTGTCGCCGCAGGCGGTGCTCGACGCGGTCCGTGCCGACGTCCGCGTCGTCCCGGTCGCGTCCTACGACCGCTTCATGCAGGCGTTCGGTCACATCTTCGCGGGCGGCTACGCGGCCGGCTATTACAGCTACAAGTGGGCCGAAGTACTCTCGGCCGACGCCTACAGCCTGTTCGAGGAACTGGGCGTGCTCTCGCCCGAGGCCGGACGGCGTTTCCGCGACGAGGTGCTTGCAAAAGGCGGAAGCCGTCCCGCGATGGCGTCGTTCGTGGCGTTCCGCGGGCGCGAGCCCCAAATGGACGCGCTTCTCCGGCATAATGGGATGACAACGTCATTGGCCTGAGGAGGTTCCCATGGCCTTCGGGAACGCGGGAAATCGTGGAGCAGCCGGTGTCGCCGGCGCGATCGCGCTCGTGATCGCTGCGGGTGCCTTCGCTCAGGCCACCGGCAACCAGGTGTACCGCTACGAGGATCCCTCGGGCCGCGTCATCTATTCGGATCGTCCGCCGCCCGCGGACGCGAAGAAGGCGCAAGCGAAGCGCATCGGCGCGAACTACATCGAGACCGACACGACGCCGCTCGCCACGCAGCAGGCGATGGATCGGTTCCCGGTGACGCTCTACACGTTCGCATGCGGCGACGTCTGCCAGACCGCCGAGGGCCTGCTCAACAAGCGCGGCGTGCCGTTCACGACGGTGAACGTCGAGGAGCCCGCCAACGCGGCGCGGCTGCAGGCGCTGACGGGCGAGATGACCGCGCCGGTGCTCCAGGTCGGCGACAAGCTCGTCGCCAAGGGCTTCAACGAAGCGCGCTGGACGACGATGCTGGACGAGGCGGGCTATCCGAAGGCGCCGCCGCCGCGCCGCACGGTCCCCGGAGCGCGTCCGCCCGAGGCGCCTCGCGCCGAGACGCAGTCCGCCCCGCCACCGCCGCCGAAGGGCAGCGGATATCCGCAGTAGCGCGCGGGTCGTCGGCAGGACGCGCGACCAGCGCGCGGGCCGGCCGCCTGCCGGATAGTCGTTCCCCTTTCCGGCAAACGCCGGTCGCGGCGCGCCGGTCAGGAGCGCAGCGTTATCCGATGCGTCGAGATCCGCGAGCGGGCCGCCTTGCCCGAGGGGTATTTTCGCCTGGATGAACGCCGCCGCCGTCGCGATGTGCGACAGGCCGGCGCCGCTCCTCGACCTGCGCGCCAAGGTCGCGGGCTGGCTCGACGGCGAGGCGATGCGTGGCACGATGTGGCGCGCGGGCATGCCGAAGGCCTTCCGGCCCGCCGCGCCCGCACGATGACGACGCCTTCCGGAGCCCCCGCCATGGAATCGAGCGACCTGCCGCTGTCCGGCATCCGCGTGATCGAGTTCACGCACATGGTGATGGGGCCGATGTGCGGGATGATCCTCGCCGACCTGGGTGCCGAGGTGATCAAGGTCGAGCCGCCCGGCGGCGACAAGACGCGCCACCTGCCCGGCCTCGGCATCGGCTTCTTCCGCAGCTTCAATCGCAACAAGAAGAGCGTCGTGCTCGACATCGACGCGCCCGAGGGCCACGCGACCGCGCTCGCGTTGATCGCGACCTGCGACGTGATGCTCGAGAACTTCCGACCGGGCCTGATGGCGACTCGCGGTCTCGACTACGCGACGCTCTCGCAGACGCACCCGCGCCTCGTCTACGTGTCGCACAAGGGGTTCCTGCCCGGACCTTACGAGAACCGGCTCGCCCTCGACGAGGTCGTGCAGAACATGGCGGGCCTCACCTACATGACCGGGCCTGTCGGCAAGCCGCTGCGCGCGGGCTCGAGCGTCAACGACATCATGGGCGGCATGTTCGGCGCGATCGGCGTGCTCGCGGCGCTGCGCGAGCGCGAGCGCACGGGCCTGGGCCAGGAGATCCAGAGCGCGCTGTTCGAGAATTGCTGCCTGCTCGCCGCGCAGCACATGCAGCAGTTCCAGATGACCGGCGAGCCGCCGCCGCCGATGCCCTCGCGCGTCTCGGCATGGAGCGTGTACGACGTGTTCACCTGCGCCGACGGAGAGCAGCTGTTCGTCGGCGCGGTGAGCGACAGGCAGTTCCAGGCGATGTGCCGCGTGATCGACCGTCCCGACCTCGCGCAGGACGAGTCGCTCGCGACCAACGCGCAGCGCGTGGCGTTGCGCCCGAGGATGATGGCGGCGCTCGGCGAGGCGATGCGGCTTCATCGCGTGGCCGAGCTGATGCCGAAGCTCGAGGCCGCGGGCATTCCCTACGCGCCGATCGTGCGCCCCGACCAGCTCGTCGACGACCCGCACCTGGTCGGCAGCGGCGGCCTCGTCGACATGCCCACCGACGACGGCGGCTCGACCAAGGTCGTGCTGCTGCCGCTCCTCCTGGGCGGACGCCGGCTCGGCGTGCGGCGACCGCTGCCGAAGGTCGGCGAGCACAACGAGGAAATCCTCGGCGCGCTCGCGCGCCATTGA
This sequence comes from Betaproteobacteria bacterium, assembly GCA_039933715.1. Lineage (GTDB taxonomy): Bacteria > Pseudomonadota > Gammaproteobacteria > Burkholderiales > Casimicrobiaceae > VBCG01. Next base: position 42,338 of record JBDTNO010000001.1, on the reverse strand, counting down.
CCGACGCCAGCACGTATCCACGAAGGAGAAGCCATGAACGCTCGCCCCATTCGACGCCTCGTCCTCGCGCTCGGCGCGACGCTCGCCCTCGGCGCGGCCGCCACCGCGCCGGCGCAGGTCCCGATGCGCGTGATCCTGCCGGTCAGCGCGGGCTCCGGCGTGGACGCCATCGTGCGCGCCGCACAGGCGGAGCTTTCGAAGGCGCTCGGCCAGCCGGTCGTGATCGAGAACCTTCCCGGCGCCGGCGGCATCACCGGCACGAGCGCGATCGTCAAGGCGGCCCCGGACGGCAACACCGTGGCCGTCGTGTCCAACAACCACGCGGTCAACCCGAGCGTGTTCAAGAGCCTGCCCTACGACAGCCTGAACGACATCACGCCGATCAGCGTCATCGGCGCGACCCCGTTCCTGCTGGTCGTGAACGCGACGAAGGTGCCGGCGAAGAACGCCAGGGAGCTGCAGGCGTTCCTGATGGCGAAGCCGGGCGCGTACAACTACGCGTCGTCGGGCAACGGCACGATCATCCACCTCGCCGGCGAGATGTTCGTCGACGCGGCGGGCGTGGACGTCAAGCACGTTCCGTACAAGGGCACCGGTCCCCAGGTCACCGACCTGATCGGCGGCCAGGTCGAGATGGGCGTCGTCTCCCTGCCCGCGGTCGCGGCGCACGTGAAGAGCGGCGCGCTCCGGGCGATCGGCGTGATGGGAAAATCGCGCGTCGCGTCGCTGCCGGACGTGCCGACGATGGCGGAGCAGGGCTTCCCGTCGGTGGACATCGGCGGCTGGTTCGCCGTCGTCGGCCCGGCGAAGCTGCCGCCGGCGCAGGTCAAGCGCATCCACGACGCGTTCACCGCCGCGTACGCGACGCCCGACGTGAAGGCAGCGATGGCGAAGCAGGAGAACGTGATCGCGCCGACGACGCCCGACGCGGCCGCGGCGTTCATGAAAAGCGAGCAGGAGCGCTATGCGCAGCTCGTGAAGAAGGCCGACATCAAGCTGGACTGACTGCACGGGGACGACGCGCCATGGCCGACCTTTACGACAACCCGATGGGGCTGATGGGATTCGAGTTCGTCGAATTCGCCTCGCCCACGCCCGGCGTCCTCGAGCCGCTGTTCGAGAAGCTCGGCTTCACGCTCGTCGCGAAGCACCGCTCGAAGGACGTGCTGCTGTATCGGCAGGGGGGGATCAACTTCATCGTCAACAACGAGCCGAAGAGCGCGGCGGCGTACTTCGCCGCCGAGCATGGCCCGTCGGCGTGCGGCCTCGCGTTTCGCGTACGCGACTCGCACAAGGCCTACGCGCGCGCGCTCGGGCTCGGCGCGCAGCCGGTCGACATGCCGGTCGGACCGATGGAATTGCGGCTGCCCGCGATCAAGGGGATCGGCGGCGCACCGCTCTACCTGATCGACCGCTTCGAGGAAGGCCGCTCGATCTACGACATCGACTTCGCGTTCCTCGGCGGCGTCGACCGGCATCCGGCGGGCCATGGCCTCGAGCTCATCGACCATCTCACGCACAACGTCTACCGCGGCCGCATGGGTTACTGGGCGGCGTTCTACGAAAAGCTCTTCAACTTCCGCGAGCTGCGCTACTTCGACATCAAGGGCGAGTACACGGGCCTCACGTCGCGCGCGATGACCGCCCCCGACGGCAAGATCCGCATCCCGCTGAACGAAGAGTCGGGCGGCGGTTCGGGACAGATCGAGGAGTTCCTGATGCAGTACAACGGTGAGGGCATCCAGCACGTGGCGCTGATCACCGACGACCTCCTGGCGACGATCGACAGCCTGCAGATGGCCGGCGTGCCGCTGATGACCGCGCCCAACGAGGTGTACTACGAGATGCTGGAGGAGCGACTGCCCGGTCACGGCCAGCCGGTCTCCGAGCTTCGCGCGCGCGGCATCCTGCTCGACGGCACGACGGAGGGCGGCAAGCCGCGCCTGCTGCTGCAGATCTTCTCGCAGACGGTGCTCGGGCCGGTGTTCTTCGAGTTCATCCAGCGCAAGGGCGACGAGGGCTTCGGCGAAGGCAACTTCAAGGCGCTGTTCGAGTCGATCGAGCGCGACCAGGTCGCGCGCGGCGTGATCAGGACGGGAAGCGCCGCGTGAAGCTCGTCACCTGGAACATCAACTCGCTGCGCATGCGCCTGCCGCGCGTGCTCCCCTGGCTCGCCGCGAACCAGCCCGACGTCGTCTGCCTGCAGGAGCTCAAGCTCGAGGACACCAAATACCCGCGCGCCGAGATCGAGGCGGCGGGTTACCAGTCGCACGTCTTCGGCCAGAAGACCTACAACGGCGTCGCGATCCTCGTGCGCGACGGCATCCGCGTCGGCGACGTCGCCACCGGGCTTCACGGCTTCGACGACGAGCAGAAGCGCGTGATCGCCGCGACCGTCGACGGCGTGCGCGTCGTGTGCGCGTACGTTCCCAACGGCCAGTCGGTCGGTTCCGACAAGTATGCGTACAAGCTGCGCTGGTGCGCGGCCGCCGAAGCGTACCTGCGCGACGCGCTCGCGACGTTTCCCGATCTCGCGTTCGTCGGCGACCTCAACATCGCACCCGAGCCGCGCGACGTGCACGACCCGGCCGCCTGGGAGAATTCGGTGCTGTTCTCTCCGCCCGAGCGCGAGGCGTTCGCGCGCTGGATCGCGCAGGGCCTGAAGGACAGCTTCCGCCTGTTCGACCAGCCGCCGAAGACGTTCAGCTGGTGGGATTACCGGATGCTCGCGTTCCCGAAGAACATGGGGCTGCGCATCGACCACATCCTGGTATCGCCGTCGCTCGCCGCGCGTTGCGTCTCGTCCACGATCGACCGCAGCGCGCGCAAGGGCGACAAGCCCTCCGACCACGCTCCCGTGATCGCCGAGTTCGGTCCGCGCCCCGCGTGATCGGGTTCGACTCGACCGCCATGCCTGCGAGCGCGGGGCGAACGCTGCCCGCATCCGCGGTGTTCGGCGCCGCAGCCGGCGCCGTCGTCTATTTCCTCGTTCTCGATCCTCGCCTGCTCGATCCGTCGTACTGGATCTGGCTGATGGAGGGCGACCCGGCCGCCGAGTACCTCGGCTGGCGCTTTTTCCGCGTGGAGCCGTGGCGCTGGCCGCCGGGCGCGATGCGCGCCTACGGGCTCGAGATCGGCAGCGCGATCCCGTTCACCGACTCGATCCCGATCGCCGCGTTCGCCGCGAAGCTCGCGTCCGCGTGGCTGCCCGACCCGTTCCAGTATTTCGGCCTCTGGGCGCTGCTGTGTTTCGTGCTGCAAGGGTTCTTCGGCGGGTTGCTCGCCGCGCTCGCATCCGGGCGGGCGATCGAGCGCTACGCGATCACGTTGCTGTTCGTCGCGAGCGTGCCGCTGCTCGACCGCGCGATCGGCCATTACGCGCTGATGTCGCATTGGCTCGTGCTGTGGGGATTGTGGCTCGCGTTGCGGCCCCATCGCGAGCTCTCGACCGGACCATGGATCGCGGTCACCTGCATCGCATCGCTCGTGCACGCGTACCTGCTTTACCTCGTGCTCGCGCTGTGGGCCGCCGATGTGCTGAGACGGCGGCACTTCGACCCGTTGCCGCGGCCCACGCTCGACGAATGGTTCCGCCATGTCGCGACGGTCGTGATCGCGCTCGGCATCACGATGGCGCTCGCCGGCTACTTCGTGCTGCCCGGCGACGCGATGTCGGGGGGAAGCCACTACTACGGCAAGTACGCGGCGAATCTCAACGCGTTCTTCAATCCCGGTTGGGGCTCGCTTTTCCTGCCCAACCTGCCGGTGATGAAGGGCGCCGAGCTCGAGGGCCACGGCTATCTCGGCGCCGGCGTGCTGGTGCTGCTCGCGGTCGCGCTCGTCGCGCTCTTGAAGCCGGGCGGACCGCGCCCGAACCTGCGGCCCTACCTTCCCCTGATCGTCGTCGCGACGCTGCTCTTCGCCCTCGCGCTGTCGCACCAGATCGCGTGGGGCGACCGCGTCGTGCTGGAGCTCCCGCTTCGCGGCAAGCTCCTCGAGCTGGTCGCGACGCTGCGCGCGTCCGGGCGCCTCGTGTGGGTCGCGATGTACGCGTTGACGTTCGCCGCGTGCGCGATCGTCGCGACGCGCTTCGCGCCGCGCGCCGCGACGATCGTCATCGTCGGCTGCGTCGCGCTTCAGATGGCGGACCTCGCGCCGCGCTTCGAGGCGATGCGCGGCTATTTCCACGAGCGCTTCATCGTCGCGCCGGCGTCGCGCGCAACCCCGCTCGCCTCGCCGTTCTGGGCGGAGGCCGCCAGGCGGTACCGGACGATCCGCATGGCGCCGGTCGCGAACACCGCGCGCGGCTGGGAGTGGCTCGCGCTCTACGCGGTCGACCACGGCATGGCGATCAACACCGGACAGTTCGCGCGCGTGTCGTTCCCGCGCGTCGCTGCGGCGAACGCCGCGATCACGACGACGCTGAACGAAGGCAAGCTCGACCCGGGCACGCTCTACCTGCTCTGGTCGCGCGACGCGAAGTTCGACTGGTCGATCGGCCCCGACGACGGCCTCGGCGTCTTCGACGGCTACCTCGTCATCGCGCCCGGATGGTTCGCGCAATCGCGCGGTTCGATCGCGCCCGACTACCTGGTGCGCGGCCCGCGGCGCGGCATCGGGCCGTAGAGGGGTCAGAGACGAGACTCCTGTCGCGACGTGCGAGCCTCGCCACCGTCCCGCTCGGAGTCTCGTCTCTGACCCCCTAACGCTCGCCTTTGCGCAACTCCTCCTCCATGCCGAGCTCCTGGATCTTGCGCGTGAGCGTGTTGCGTCCCCAGCCGAGCCATTGGGCCGCATCCATGCGATGACCGCCGGTGTGCGTCAGCGCACGCCGGATCAGCGTCATTTCGAACTCGCGCTCGAGGCGGTCGCCGACGGCCTTCTCGCCGCGCGTCAACGCCGCCGCCAATTCGCGGTCGAGCCCTTGCTGCCAGCCTGACTCCCCCGGACGCGTACCCGCCGGCGTCGCCGGCTCGCGGACTTCCGGCGGCAGGTCGACCCCCTCGATGCGTTGCCCCGGCGCCATCACCGTGAGCCAATGGCACACGTTCTCGAGCTGCCGCACGTTGCCCGGAAACGAGAACTGCTGCAACACCTTCAGCGCGTCGTCGGTGAGCACCTTGGTCTCGACGGCGAGCTCGCGCGCGCTCTTCTGCATGAAGTGGCGCGCGAGCGGCGGAATGTCCTCGACGCGCTCGCGCAGCGGCGGCAACCGCAGCCGCACGACGTTGAGCCGGTGCAGCAAGTCCTCGCGGAACAGCCCCTGCCGCACGCGCTCCTCGAGCAACTGGTGCGTCGCCGCGATCACGCGCACGCTGGACTTGAGCGGCGCGTGTCCGCCGACGCGGTAGTACTCGCCGTCGGAGAGTACGCGCAAGAGTCGGACCTGCAGGTCCGGCGGCATGTCGCCGATCTCGTCGAGAAAGAGCGTGCCGCCTTCCGACTGCTCGAAGCGCCCGCGTCGCGCGCTCTGCGCCCCGGTGAACGCGCCACGCTCATGGCCGAAGAGCTCGCTCTCGAGCAGGTCCTTGGGGATCGCCGCCGTGTTGATCGCGACGAACGGGCCCGCGGCACGCGGGCTGTGCCGATGCAGCGCACGCGCGACGAGCTCCTTGCCGGTCCCCGACTCGCCGGTGATCAGCACCGTCGCGTTCGATTGCGCCAGTCGTCCGATCGCGCGGAATACTTCCTGCATCGCCGGCGCCTGCCCGAGGATCTCGGGCGGCTCGCCCGTCGCCGCGGCGACCGGCGAGGCGACCGGCGTCTCGCTCTGCGCGCGGCGAATCAGCGCGACCGCGTGGTCGACGTCGAACGGCTTCGGCAAGTACTCGAACGCGCCACCCTGGAACGCCTGCACGGCGCTGTCGAGGTCCGAGTACGCGGTCATCACGATGACCGGGATGTGCGGATAGCGCTCCTTCACCTTGGTGAGCAGCGCGATGCCCGACTCGCCCGGCATCCGGATGTCCGAGACCAGCACCTGCGGCTGGCTCACGCCGAGCGCCTGCAGCACCTCGTACGCGGACGTGAACGTCTTGTAGGGGATTCCTTCGCGTGCGAGCGCCTTCTCCAGCACCCAGCGGATCGACCGGTCGTCGTCGACGATCCACACGGCGCGCATCGCTTCGCCGCCACGCGGCGGCTCGTAGTCGTAGGCATGCATCGGCGTTCCCTGGGTCAGGCGTGGCCGCGCGGCGGATCGAGCGGCAGGAGGATCGTGAAGACGGTGCGGCCCGGCTGGCTCTCCCATTCGATCGCGCCGCCGTGCTGGGCGACGAACGTCTGCGCGATCGTGAGGCCGAGGCCGCTGCCGCCCTCGCGCCCGGAGACGAGCGGGAAGAAGATCTTCTCGCGCAGCGCGTCGGCGACGCCGGGGCCGTTATCGTCGACGCCGATCGCCACCGCCAGCTTGTGGAACTTGCGCGCGAGCGCCACGTTGCGCGCGACGCGCGTCGACACGACGATGCGAGGGTCCGCCGTGGTGCCGGCGAGCGCCTGCGCGGCGTTGCGCACGATGTTGAGCGCCGCCTGGGTGAGCTGCTCGGGATCGGCGTCGAACTCGGGCAGCGAGATGTCGAAATCGAGCGTGACCGGGATCTGCGGGAACTCGGCCTGCACGACGCCCTTCACGCGCAGGAGCACCTCGTGGACGTTCATCGCCCGCAACGACGGCAGCCGGTGCGGCGTCAGCAGCCGGTTGACGAGTGACTGCAGCCGGTCGGCCTCGCCGATGATCACCTGCGTGTACTCGATCAGCGTCGGCGCATCGAGCTCGTGCTCGAGAAGCTGCGCCGCGCCGCGAATGCCGCCGAGCGGGTTCTTGATCTCGTGCGCGAGGCTGCGGATCAGCTCGCGGTTCGCCTGCTGCTGCTCGTTGAGACGCTCCTCGCGCGCGATCTTGAGCTGCTGGTCGATATGGCGGAACTCGACCAGCATCGTCGCGTCGTCGTAGTCGACCGGCGTCGCCGTGCAGGAGAGGTGCAGGCGCGTCCGTCCCGGCGCGCCGAGCTCGAGTTCCTGCTCGGTGTAGGAGCCGCCGCTCGAGAGCGCCTTCGCGATCGCCGCGTCGAGCGGCGCGCTGTCGCCGAAGATCTGCGCGGGCCGCCGCTTGACGAGCTTCTTGCGCGAGAGCTCGAACAGGTTCTCGGCGGCGGGATTCGCCCAGGTCACGCGGCCGTCCTCGCCGATCAGCAGCACCGCGGTCGCGAGCAGCTCGAGCCCCGCGCAGGACGCGGGCGTGGCGGGCTCGAGGAACGGGATGCGGATCACGGCGCGGTCATCGGCGGGGCGCGAGAAGCGCGCGCCGCGAAGACGGAAGGTTTAGCAATAACCGCGCCGGAGCGGAGCGGCCGCCTGGCGGAAGCACGCCGGGCTGAAGCCCGACCCGCGAGAGCGCTCGATTGCGCGCGCGTCAGCGCGCGGCGAGCTCGCGCTTCAGCGCCTCGACGTTGCGCTCGTGGAGCTGGACCGTCTGGCGCAGTCGCGCGAGCCGGTCCGCGTACTTCTGCGCGCTCGTCCGCTCCTCGGGGAGCGGCGGCGGCGATCCTTCGGCCCACGCGCCCCGCGCCTCGACGAGGAGCTTCTCCTCGCTCGCGAGCTCGTCCTGCAGCACCCTGCGGCGAAGATCGTCGCGCGACTTCTGCGTGCCCGCGTCGACCTTCGGGAAGCTCGAAGGCGTCGGCACGCTCGCCGAGCGCGTGGCGGCCGACGCCGCGGCCTTCGTCGAACCGGCGGAATCGGGCGTCGCATCCGGCACGTTGAAGTACGCGGCGTTCCCGCTCTTCGACGTGCATTTGTACATCTCGCTGCCCGGCAGCCGCACGGGCTTGTCGCTGCAGCCCTCTTCCTTGGCCTTCTGCGCGATTCCCTGTGCGAGCGCTCCCCACGTCGCGCACCCCAGCAGGGCGGCGACGCACCAGCGAAGCACGGTGGCCCTGGCAGTCATCCCGTCGCAGTGTATCGGACCGGCGTCCGACGACGAAAGGGGCAGGCCGCCGGCCCGCCCCCGTCGATGACACAACGCCCGCGCGGGCGCCGCGGTTTACAGCGAGTAATACATCTCGAACTCGACCGGGTGCGTGGTCATGCGGAACCGCGTGACCTCTTCCATCTTGAGCGCGATGTAGGCGTCGATCATGTCGTTGGTGAACACGCCGCCCTTGGTGAGGAACGCGCGGTCGCGGTCGAGGTGGTCGAGCGCCTCGTCGAGCGACGCGCACGGATGCGGGACCTTCGCCGCCTCCTCGGGCTCGAGGTCGTAGAGGTTCTTGTCCATCGGGTCGCCCGGATGGATCTTGTTCTGGACGCCGTCGAGTCCCGCCATCATCATCGCCGCGAACGCGAGGTAAGGATTCGCGGTCGGATCGGGGAAGCGGACCTCGATGCGACGTCCCTTCGGGTTCGACACGTACGGCACGCGGATCGCGGCGGAGCGATTGCGCGCCGAGTACGCGAGGTTGATCGGCGCCTCGAAGCCGGGCACGAGCCGCTTGTACGAGTTCGTCCCCGGGTTGGTGATCGCGTTCAGCGACTTCGCGTGCTTGATGATGCCGCCGATGTAGTAGAGCGCGAATTCGGACAGGCCCGCGTAGCCGTCGCCGGCGAACAGGTTCTTGCCGCCCTTGAAGATCGACTGGTGGCAATGCATGCCCGAGCCGTTGTCGCCGACGATCGGCTTCGGCATGAACGTCGCGGTCTTGCCGTACGCGTGCGCGGTGTTGTGGACCGCGTACTTGAGGATCTGGATCCAGTCGGCGCGCTGCACGAGCGGCGCGAATTTGGTGCCGATCTCGCACTGGCCGGCGTTCGCGACCTCGTGGTGATGCACCTCGACCTCGACGCCCATCGACTCGAGCGCGAGGCAGATCGCCGAGCGGATGTCCTGAAGCGAGTCGACCGGCGGCACCGGAAAGTAGCCGCCCTTCACCGTCGGCCGGTGGCCCATGTTCCCGCCCTCGAACTTCTCGGCGGACGACCACGCGGCCTCGGAGCTGAAGATCTTGCAGTAGCTTCCCGACATGTCGACCGACCACTCGACCGAGTCGAAGATGAAGAACTCGGGCTCCGGGCCGATATAGCAGACGTCGCCGATGCCGGTCGACTTGAGATAGGCCTCGGCGCGCTTCGCGAGCGAGCGCGGGTCGCGCTCGTAACCCTTGCCGTCGGACGGCTCGACCACGTCGCAGGTGATGTTGAGCGTCGTCTCGTCCAGGAACGGGTCGAGATACGCGGTCGTGGGATCCGGCATCAGCAGCATGTCGGACGCCTCGATGCCCTTCCATCCGGCGATCGACGAGCCGTCGAACGCATGGCCGTCCTCGAACTTGTCGTTGCCGACCACCTTCGCCGGCACCGAGACGTGCTGCTCCTTGCCGCGCGTGTCGGTGAAGCGGAAGTCGACGAACTTGACTTCCTTTTCCTTGATCATCTTGATGACGTCGGCGCCAGTGGCAGTGGCCATTCAAATCTCCTGGAGGGGCCTGGTGGAACGGAAATGGGGAAGGCTGCGTTGCAGAATCGCCGCGGGGCGATTTAGCGATAACTATGCCATGCGGTAAGCGCCTCCAAGCCCCTGAGGGGGCGCGGGATTTCGGTGTCCGTTTCGCGGCGGCAACCATCGACGCCCCATTATGGCGCGATCTCCGCGAGTCGTCGCACCGTTTTGGAGCGCGCCAAGACGACTCGTTCCATTCGAGCCGTACTCCACGGGGTTCGTGGACTGGCGCGCCAGATGCTGCGAATCCGACTTTCGGGAGACGGCCGGAGTGCCGCAAGCAAACATAGGAATCGACTGGGTTTTTCGAGTTTCGCTCGGTGGCGCGTCGAGACCCCCTTGCACGCGCGATGATTGAGCCGCCGCACCCGGCTGGTGCACCGGGGGGCGAAACCCTCACGGATAGAACAAATAGAGCCGGTAACCGGCCTGCGAGGTGGCGCTCGCGTCGACGAACATCTTGATCGGCATCTCGCTCCCGCCGAGGATCCCGCGGGCGAGGTCGATCGTCCCGCCCGCGTAGTCGGTGGGGGCGAACGCGCGCCGCACGACCACCTGGTCCTGCGCGTCGGTCAGCGTGAGCTCGAGGTAGGGATAGGCGATCGCATAGTTCGCGCGATTGCGCACGCTCGCCGCGAGGATCAGCAGGCCGCGATGCGCGGCGTCGGCCTGCAGGTCCGATGCTTCGATCGACAGCGCCGCGACATCGCGCAGCGGGCGGACCGCGCAGCCGGCGAACGCGCAAGCGCGCACGAGCGCCGCGCGGGCCGCGGGGAAATGCGCGGCGATCGCATCGCGGAAATGCCAGATCGTCTGGCCGACGAGCAGCAGCGCGAGGAGCAGCGCGCCGGCCGCCATCCAAGTCGCGCGCTTGCGCTCGCGCGGCTTGTCCCATGCGAAGCGATTCTCCCAATCGGCGCTCGACGCGCTCCCGGCTTGCGCGAGGGGCGCGACCGACGGCCTGGTCGGCGCGTGGATCGGCTCGTCGGCGGATCGGAGCGCGCGCGCCGGACGCAGCGTGACGGTCGGCGGACCGAGATCTTCGCCGCCGTCGACGTCGGCATGCAGTTGCGGCGCGAGGGAGACGAGCGCCGCGTTGCCGTCGAATACCGTGCGGCAATGGCCGCACCGCACCTGTCCCATCTTCAGCAGCAACTGCTGCGGCGTGACGCGGAAGATCGTCTTGCAGCCGGGACAGCGTGTGTATTGTTCTTCCATCGGTGTCATCCCCACGAAGCACGCAGGCGTGCTTCCCCTCGTAGCACGCAAGCGTGCTTCCCCCCAGGGGGCACGGCGCGCTTGGGGCGGCCCGGCGCCCGCCGGATGTCATCCCCCCGAAGCACGCCAGCGTGCTTCCCCCCAGGGGGCACGGCGCGCTTGGGACGGCCCGGCGCCCGCCGGTTCACTTCACGCTTTCGTATCGCGCTCCGGCGAGCAACACCCATCCGTCGCGGCTGCGCCAGGCGCCGAGTGTAAACCACCGCGCGTAGGCGGCGACCACCTCGTCCGCCTGCGCTTCGAGGATGCCGGACAGCGCGATGCGGCCGCCGTCGTTGGTTCGCGCGGCGAGCGCCGGCGCGAGCAGGATCAGCGGATGCGCGAGGATGTTGGCGACGACGACGTCGCATGCGCCCGGGGACAGCGCATCGGGCGCGACGAAACGCGCGGCGACTCCGTTCGCCGCCGCATTCGCCGCGCTCGCGACGAGCGCCTGGCGGTCGATATCGGTGCCGGTCACCTCGCGCGCGCCGAGCTTCGCGGCGGCGATCGCGAGAATGCCGGACCCGCAACCGTAGTCGAGCACCGTCTCGCCTCCGCGGAGCGACGCCTGCAGCCACTCGATGCAAAGGCGCGTCGTCGGGTGCGATCCGGTGCCGAACGCGAGCCCGGGATCGAGTCGCAGCGTGATCGCGTCGGGAACCGGCGGATCGCACCAGGTCGGCACGATCCAGAAGCTCTCGCCGATCGCGATCGGCCCGAATTGCGACTGCGTCGCGCGCACCCAGTCGCGATCGGCGATGTCGCGCGCTTCATGCAGCGGCAGCGGTTCGCCGAGCGCGCTCGCGACCTCGGCGATCAGCGCTTCGCCGTCGCAGTCGACCGGAAGCAACGCTTCGAGGCGCGACACCGGCCACCACGGCGCGCTCGGCCCGTCCGGCTCGCCGTACACCGGCGATTCGTCCGCGGTCCCCGCCGCCGGATCCGAAACGTCGACCGACAGGGCGCCCGCCTCGATCAGCGCGTCGGACCAGCGCTCGGCTTGCGCGGCCCCGGTGTCGAAGCGGATCGAGCGGAACGGCATGGACGGGCGATCCGCGATCGGCGAACCGCTACGCCGCGCGACTCGCGATCCGCTCCTCGAGGTAGTGGATCGACGTGCCGCCGCGCACGAACTTCTCGTCGGTGAGGAGCTCCTGGTGCAGCGGGATGTTCGTGCGAATGCCTTCGACCACCATCTCGGAGAGCGCGATGCGCATGCGCGCGATCGCCTGCTCGCGCGTGTCGCCGTACGCGATCACCTTGCCGATGAGCGAGTCGTAGTACGGCGGCACCACGTAGTTCGAGTAGACGTGCGAGTCGACGCGGATGCCCGGTCCGCCCGGCGCGTGGTAGCTCGTGATGCGTCCGGGGGACGGCACGAACGTGTACGGGTCCTCGGCGTTGATCCGGCATTCGATCGCGTGGCCCTTGCGCACGATGTCGCGCTGGCGGAACGCGAGCTTCTGCCCCGCGGCGACACGGATCTGCTGCTGCACGATGTCGATGCCGGTCGTCGCCTCGGTCACCGGGTGCTCGACCTGCACGCGCGTGTTCATCTCGATGAAGAAGAACTCGTCGTCCTGGAACAGGAACTCGAACGTCCCGGCGCCGCGGTAGCCGATCTTGCGGCACGCCTCGGCGCAGCGGTCGCCGATGCGCGTGAGCAGCCGCGCGGCGATGCCCGGCGCGGGCGCCTCCTCGATGATCTTCTGGTGGCGGCGCTGCATCGAGCAGTCGCGCTCGCCGAGCCATACGACGTTCTTGTGCTCGTCGGCGAGCACCTGGATCTCGACGTGGCGCGGCGTCGTGAGGAACTTCTCCATGTAGACGGTCGGGTTGCCGAACGCCGCCTGCGCCTCGCCGCGCGTGAGCGACACCGCCGACAGGAGCGCGGCCTCGGTGTGCACGACCCGCATCCCGCGCCCGCCGCCCCCGCCCGCCGCCTTGATGATCACCGGGTAGCCGACGGCGCGCGCGATCTTCACGATCTCCTTCGGGTCGTCCGGGAGCGCGCCTTCGGAGCCCGGCACGCAAGGGACGCCCGCCTTGGTCATCGTGACCTTCGCGCTCACCTTGTCGCCCATCGACCGGATCGTGTCGGCGCGCGGGCCGATGAACACGAATCCCGACCGCTCGACCTTCTCGGCGAAGTCCGCGTTCTCGGACAGGAATCCATATCCCGGATGGATCGCCTGCGCGTCGGTGACCTCGGCCGCGGCGATGATCGCCGGGATGTTGAGGTAGCTCAGCGCCGACGGCGGCGGACCGATGCACACCGACTCGTCGGCGAGCCGAACGTACTTGGCGTCGCGATCCGCCTCGGAATGCACGACGACGGTCTTGATGCCGAGCTCGCGGCACGCGCGCTGCACGCGCAGCGCGATCTCGCCGCGGTTGGCGATCAGGATCTTGTCGAACAGTTTGTCGGGCTTGGAGGTGGGCACGGGAGACGGCGACGGTCGAAGGTCGGCGGGCGGCAGCGCGACGTCGAGTCGGCGCAGGCGCCGCGTCCCCGCCGGTGCCGGTGCTAGGCGATGACGAAAAGGGGTTGGCCGAACTCGACCGGCTGGCCGTTCTCGACCAGGATCGCCTTGACGACACCCGCCTTGTCGGACTCGATCTCGTTCATCAGCTTCATCGCCTCGATGATGCACAGCGCGTCGCCTTGCTTCACCGTGTCGCCGATCTCGATGAAGGACTTCGCGCCGGGCGAACCGGCGCGGTAGAAGGTCCCGACCATCGGGCTCTTGACCAGATGGCCCTCCGGCGCGTGCGACGCGGGCGCCTCGGCGTTCGGCACCGCGCCGCTCGACGACGACGGCGGATGGACATGCGCGCCGAACGAGGCGGCCCCGGATTGCTGCGGCATGAGCACGTAGCCGGCGGGGACCTGCGGCATCGCGCGCGTGATGCGGACGCGCTCCTCGCCTTCCTGGATCTCGAGCTCGGCGATGCCCGAGGTCTCGACCAGGTCGATCAGCGTCTTCAGCTTGCGAAGGTCCATGGGCCGCCCTTCAGGCGAGGGTCGCGAGCGCGAATTCGAGAGCGTAGTCGTAGCCCCGGGGACCCAGGCCCACGATCGTGCCGACCGCCTTGTCCGAAAAGTACGAGTGGTGCCGGAACGCCTCGCGGGCATGCACGTTGGTCAGGTGGATCTCGACGAACGGGATCGCGACACCCGTCAACGCGTCGCGGATCGCGACGCTCGTGTGGGTGAACGCGGCCGGGTTGATCAGGATGAACGCGACGCCTTCGCCCCGCGCCGCATGGATCCGATCGACGATCGCGCCTTCGTGGTTGCTCTGGAACGTCGCGAGCCGCGCGCCCCCGGCGGCGGCCTTGCGCTCGAGGCGCGCGTGGATGTCGGCGAGCGTGTCTCGACCGTAGATGGCGGGCTCGCGGGTGCCGAGCAGGTTGAGGTTGGCGCCTTGCAGCACCAGGATCAGCGGCCGTTTCGGCGCGGTCCTGGCTGTCGTGCGCTTGCGCGGGACGTTCGCCATCGGTTGTCGGTGATCCGGAGGATCAAAGCCGGCAAGTTTGCAGCGGATGAGCGCGAGTTGTCCAGCATTCGCCACACGTTACATGCGGGTAATCCCTATCCGCGGGCCCGGCGTGGCAGCGGTTCGGTCGTTCCGGATCGAGGTGCGACGAACCCGGGAGCCCGGATCGGCTCGTCCGCGCCCGTCTGGCCGAATCGAGCTATTTTAGAAGGCGAAGGGAGAACGTTAGTGGACGCTCAAGACAAATTCCCCAGAATCGCGTTCAACTGGTCTTCCTTCAGCGGTCCGAGCTGCGTGTGCGCCACGCGGCCGTTGCGATCGACGATGACGGTGAACGGGAGCGCCATGATCGTGTTGCCGAGCGATTTCGAAAGTTCCATGGCGCCGTAGCCGCCGATCAGCGTCGGGTAATTGAGCTTGAGGTCGCTTGCGAATTGACGGACCTTGTCAACGTTATCGACGGCGATGCCGACAAATTGAACGCCTTTCGCGCCGTGGGCGCTTTGCAGCCGCACGAACATCGGCATCTCTTCGCGGCAGGGCGCGCACCAGGTCGCCCAGAAATTCACGACCAGCACCTTGCCCTTCCATTGGGCGAGCGCCTGGTCCTGTCCTTCTGGATCGGGAAGCGTGACGCCGAGAATGGCGGTCGCGGGCTGGGCCACGGGCGACGGGTCGACCGGTCCTGGTTGCCCGAACCAGATGCCCAAGGCCAGTGCAACGACGGCGACGGCGACGGCGCCGATCCACCAGGCGTGGCGCGAGACGATCATGCGATCAGGTGCCGCACGAGAGTGGGCACTTGCATCCCCTTGTCATGGGAAGTAGGGCTTTTTCGCCGTGGCGGCTTCGACGGCCGGCGTCGCGCCGGCGCCCGCCGCGGGAAGCGTCAACGCGACCTTCTGGAGCTGCGGCGGATAGCAGACTCCCGCATCCGCGCAACCCTGCGAATCGACCACCAGCGTGACCTGCTGCCCCGCGCGGGCGGATGCGATTCCCAGCCGGATCACCGCCAGCCCGCGGTAGGTCGTCACCTTGCCGAAAAACTCGTCCTCGTGGAGCTTGCCCGGCGGCAGCACGGGTGCTCCAGCCTTCACGGTCGCCGGCTCGACTCCGAAACGAAGCTTGTCGCGGTACAGGTAGTAGCCGTCGGCCACGTTGAAGCGGACCTCGAGCGTCTGCGGATCCAGCGCGCGCGCGGACAGCCGGAACGCCTGCTCGGCGGGCAGCAGCGCCGGTCCCGCGGCTCCGGCGGCCCCGGCCCACGCGAGCCATGCCGCGGCCGCGAAGCGCGCCGCCCCGCCGCGCCGGTCATTCCGGGCGCGTCTCGGCGTCGATCCATTGAAGGTAGGGGAACAGCGCATCGGTAATCGAGACCGCGACGATCTCCGGAAGTTCGTAGGGATGGCGCTCGCGGATTGCATGCTCGAGCGCCGGGAAGGCATCTGCCCGCGTCTTGATCGCCAGCGGGATCTCGCTCGCGGTTTCGACGCGGCCCCGCCAGTGATAGAGTGACTCGACAGGCGCGCCGATCTGCACGCAGGCGGCGAGTCGCGCTTCGACGAGTTCGCGGGCCATGCGGCGCGCGGCATCGACGTCGGGCAGGCTCGTCAGCACCAGGATCGCCGCGGCCGGCAAGGAGCCTTCCATGCGTTTTCTCGCCATGGCGATTGTACTTTCTTTCCCGGTCCTCGACCTCGTCGCGACGCTTCGCTTCGCCCGCTGGACCGGCATCCCGATGTGGATCTGGCTCGCGGGCGGTCTCATCGCCGGGGCGGCGCTGCTGCGCACCGAGCGCCTCGCGTTCCGCGCCCGCACGGTCGCCGCGATGCATGGCGAGGCGTCGATCCTGCGCGGCATGCTCGACAGCGGGCGCAAGGTGCTCGCGGGCTTCCTGTTCATCCTGCCAGGCGTCGTCAGCGATCTCTTCGGGCTCGGGTTGCTCCTCTTGCCGATCAACATCGGGCGCGGGTTGCGCCCCGAGCCCGCGCCGGCGATGCGCGCGGGCGGTTCGATCGACGGGGACTACGGGCGCGTCGAGTAGAAAGGACGGCTCGCGCGACGGCGTGAGGTATTCGGGAAACGCGCGCACGCGTTGACCGCCTCGACGATCGCGCCGGCGAAATCGGGCATTGGGGAATCGCGAACGGAAATCGACCGGCGTCGACGGCGCGGGTCCAACGCGCATCCGGAGCGCGACCTCACTTCATCCGGTCCATGATCGTCGGATGCTGCTTCCCGGCGCGCGCGTACGCCCACAGCATCATCGCGAGCCCGGCGACGATCATCGGGATCGACAGCCACTGACCCATCGAGAGCCCGTAAGCGAGGAGGCCGAGGAACGCGTCGGGCTCGCGCGCGTACTCGGCGATGAAGCGCATCGTGCCGTAGCCCAGCAGGAACAATCCCGACACCGCGCCCATCGGCCGCGGACGATTCGCGAACGACCACAGGATCACGAACAGCAGCAGCCCCTCGAGCGCGAACTGGTAGAGCTGCGACGGGTGGCGCGCGAGCGAGTCGACCTGCGGGAACACCATCCCCCAGTCGGAGCCGGTCGGACGTCCCCATAGCTCGCCGTTGATGAAGTTGCCGAGTCGCCCGGCCGCGAGCCCGAGCGGCACGAGCGGCGCGACGAAGTCGGTGACGTCGAGCCAGCGCTTGTTGCGCTTCCGCGCGTAGAACCACAGCGCGATCAGAACGCCGAGCATGCCGCCGTGGAAGCTCATGCCGCCCTGCCACACCGCGGCGATCTCGAGCGGATGCTCGAGGAAGTAGAGCGGCTTGTAGAACAGCACGTAGCCGAGACGCCCGCCGAGGATCACGCCGAACACGCCATAGAAGAGCATGTCGTCTACATCGTGTGCACGCCATCCGGTCAGCATGTTGCGACGCGCGCGGATGCGGCCGAGCACGATCACCAGCACGAAGGCGACCACGTACATGAGCCCGTACCAGCGGATCGCCAGCGGGCCGAGCTGCAGCGCGATCGGGTCGAATTGGGGGTGGACGAGCGTCATCGGGATGGGCCCAGCGTCGATGCGGCCCGCGCCTCCGCGACGAACGCGCGCGTGAGCGGCGAGCCGTCGGAGGCGCGCCACGCGAGCCCGATCTCCACGCTCGGGCTCCGCTCCGCCAGCCGGCGGTATACCACACCGTCGCGCCGCATGTGCTCGAGCGAGGCGGGGACCAGCGAAACGCCCATCCCGCCGGCCACGAGGCTCACGATCGTCTGCATCTGGATCGCCTCCTGTCCGATGCGCGGCACGAACCCCGCGCGACGGCACAGCGCGACGATCGCGTCGTGCAACTCGGGCGCGACGTCGCGCGGGAACAGGATGAAAGGCTCGCTCGCCAGCGAGCGCACCGGCACGCGCGCGGGCCAGCGACGGCGCGCGGGCAGCGCGGCGATCATCGACTCGCGATGCAGCGGCAGGTAGGAGAGCACGGGATTCGCGGGACCGGGAATGAGGAAGCCGACGTCGATCTCGCCGGAGACGAGCGCCGGCGCCTGCACGTCGGACGTCGCCTCGCGCAACGCGAGACGCACGCCGGGCCGCTGCGCGCGAAACGCCGGCACGATGCGCGGCAGCACGTTGTACGCGGCCGTGCTGACGAATCCGATCGCGAGCGTTCCCGCCTCGCCCGCAGCGTATTGCCGTGCGCCCTGGCGGAACGCTTCGGCATCGCGCAACAGGCGGCGCGCTTCGGGAAGCAGCGCCGCGCCGGCCCCGGTGAGCGTGACGCCGCGCGCTCCGCGATCGAACAGCGGCGTGCCGAGCTCGTCCTCGAGCGCGCGGATCGCCCGCGACAGCGGGGGCTGCGCGATGTGCAGCGCGAGCGCGGCGCGCCCGAAGTTGAGGGCGTCGCCGACGGCGATGAAGTAGCGGAGATGTCGAAGCTCCATGCGTCCACGGCCTCGCGCCCGTCGTGATACCTACCCAGTATGGATTTTACCTCAAACTGTATTGGACGGTATGAGTCGATCCCGTCACACTGCGCCGCTCCGCCCGACCCGCCCATTGCCCGTGCCCGTACCGTCGTCCCGCACCCTCGCCTGGGGCGCGCTCGTCCTGACCGCCGCGCTGTGGGCGAGCAGCGCGGTCACCGCGCGCGGGCTCCTCGACACGTTGGCGCCGGCATGGCTCGCCGTGCTTCGCTGGGTCGTGGTGCTCGCCGCGCTCGTCCCGTTCGTGTGGCGCGAGCGCGCGGCGATCGCGCACGCGCTCGCGCACGACAAGCGCTCGCTCGCGGTGTTCGCGGCGGTCGGGTTCGCGCCGCAGACGTATCTCGTCTACCTGGGACTGGTCGGCACCTCCGCGATCAACCTCGGCCTCCTCAATTCGGCGATCCCCGTGTTGATCGTGGCGATCGCGGCGCTCCTGCACCATCGCCGGCCGCAGCCGCTCGAGTCGGCGGGACTCGCACTGTCGCTCGCGGGCGTCGCGATCATCGTCGCGCGCGGCCAGTGGTCGACGATCGCGTCGCTGTCGGTGAACGGGCACGACCTCGTGATCCTCGTCGGCATGGGCGTGTGGGCCTATTACACGGTGCGGCTCGCGCGCCGCGACGACGGCCTCTCGTTCCCAGCGTTCATGTTCGCGGGCGGGCTGCTCGGGCTCGCGATGGTCGTGCCGGCGTTCGTCGCCGAGGCGCTCCTGCATCGCGTCGTCATGCCCACCAGGTCGGAATGGGCCGGCGTTCTGTACCTCGGCGTGCTGCCGACGCTCGTCGCGATGCTTCTGTTCGCCTACGGCATCCGGCGCGTGGGCCCGGTGCAGGCGGGACTGTTCACGCACCTGGTCCCGGTGTTCGCGGCGCTGCTCGCGACGCTCTTCCTCGGCGAGACGTTGCATGCGTTCCACGCCGCGGGCTTCGCGCTCGTCGCCGGCGGCGCGATCCTCGGGTGCCTCAAGCCGGAGACGGCGGCGGCGGATGCGGAGCTCGCCGTCGCCGCGACCGTCGCGGGCGAGCCGCGTGGTTGACGCATTCCTCGCGGCGTAGAATGGCCGCGCTTTTCACGCACACCGAAACGAAAGTCCACGCCATGGCGCTCAACCGACGTTCCCGCCTCATCACGCACGGCGTCGCCCGCTCGCCCAACCGCGCGATGCTGCGCGCGGTCGGATTCGGCGACGACGACTTCGACAAGCCGATCGTCGGCGTCGCGAACGGGCACTCGACGATGAATCCGTGCAACGCCGGCATCCAGCCGCTCGTCGATCGCGCGATTGACGCGCTGCGCGCCGCGGGCGCGATGCCGCAGGTGTTCGGCGTACCGACCGTCACCGACGGGATCGGCATGGGCACCGAGGGCATGAAGTACTCGCTCGTCTCCCGCGAGGTGATCGCCGACGCGATCGAGACCAGCGTCAACGGGCAGTGCATGGACGGCGTGCTCATCGTCGGCGGCTGCGACAAGAACATGCCCGCCGGCGCGATGGCGCTCGCGCGCATGAACGTCCCGGGCATCTACGTGTACGCGGGCACGATCAGGCCGGGCCACTGGAAGGGGCAGGCGCTCACGATCGTCTCGGCGTTCGAGGCGGTCGGAGCGTTCGCGGCGGGCAAGATGGACAAGGCCGACTACGACGGCGTCGAGCACAACGCCTGCCCGTCGGTCGGCGCGTGCGGCGGCATGTTCACGGCGAACACGATGTCGAGCTCGTTCGAGGCGCTCGGCATCTCGCTGCTGGGCAGCTCGCAAATGGCATCGCCCGACGCCGAGAAGGCCGACTCGTCGGCCGAGAGCGCGACCGTGCTGGTCGAGGCGATCCGCCGCGACCTGAAGCCGCGCGACATCATCACGCGCCGCGCGATCGAGAACGCGATCGCGCTGGTGATGGCGACCGGCGGATCGACCAACGCGGTGCTGCACTACCTCGCGATCGCCTCGGCGGCTGGCGTCGAATGGTCGATCGACGACTTCGAGCGCGTGCGCAGGCGCGTGCCCGTGCTGTGCGATCTCAAGCCGTCGGGCCGTTACGTCGCGACCGACTTCCACGCGGCGGGCGGCGTGCCGCAGGTGCTGCGCATGCTGCTCGAGCACGGCGTCCTGCACGGCGACTGCATGACGATCACCGGCCGCACGATCGGGGCGGAGCTCGAGCGCGTACCCGCGCAGCCGCGTGCCGGCCAGGACGTGATCCGCGCGTGGGCGAAGCCGATGTACGCCGAGGGCCACCTTGCGATCCTGCGCGGCAACCTGTCGCCCGAAGGCTGCGTCGCCAAGATCACCGGCCTCAAGAATCCGTCGATGACCGGTCCGGCGCGCGTGTTCGATTCCGAGCCGCTGTGCATGGAAGCGATCATGGCGAAGAAGATCCGCGCCGGAGACGTCGTCGTCATCCGCTACGAGGGGCCGAAAGGCGGCCCGGGCATGCAGGAGATGCTCGCGCCCACCTCGGCGCTGATCGGGCAGGGGCTCGGCGAATCGGTCGGCCTCATCACCGACGGGCGCTTCTCCGGCGGCACCTGGGGGATGGTCGTCGGTCACGTCGCGCCGGAAGCGCAGGCGGGCGGGACGATCGCGCTCGTGCACGAGGGCGACTCGATCACGATCGACGCGCACCGGCTGCTGGTCCAGCTCAACGTGGACGACGCGGAGCTCGCGCGCCGTCGCGCGGCGTGGAAGCCGCCAGCGCCGCGCTACACGCGCGGCCTCCTCGCCAAGTACACGCGCCTCGTCTCGACGGCGAGCCTCGGCGCGATCACCGATGGGGAGTGAGATGGCGACGAGGCGCCGATTCGGCGCTTCGCTGCTGCGCGCGCTCGCCTGCGCGGCCGCGCTCGTCGCCTCGGCATCGCCAGGGCCCGCGCTCGCCGCTCCGGTGCCGCTCGTGAATCCGGGCTTCGAGTCGAGGAAGCCGGGCGTCGACGGCAATCCGGAAGCGTGGGTCGCGATCCAGCATGCGGGCGCCGAGTCGTACGACTTCGCGCTCGACAGCGGGCAGAAGAAGTCCGGCACGCAAAGCTTGCGCATCAAGAAGATCGGGCCCGAGCCGTACGGCACGATCTCGCAGGTGCTCGCAGGCCAGCCGTACGCGGGGCGGACCGTGCGTCTTTCCGCTTGGATCCGCACCGAGGCGGTGCCCGACAGCCGCGGCAGCGGCGCCGCGCTCGTGCTGATGGCGCTGCGCGGAAGCTCCTTCCTCGCGCACGAGTTCATGAAGAGGTCGCGCATCCACGGCACGAACGACTGGACGCGCTACACGATCGAGCTCGCGGTGCCAGCCGCGACGACGCGCCTCGAGCTCGGCGCCATGCTCGAAGGCGCGGGCACCGTATGGGTCGACGATTTCGAGTTCGAGGTCGTGGACCGCTGAATGGCTTCGGCCGCGCCGCGCGGCGTGCGTGAAATCGCCGCTGATTCGCACGACCTCACGATGAGCGTTGCCCTTTCGCCTTCCGCGCAACGCGTGCAGGACGCGCTCGCCGCCGCCGGGCTCGACTGTCGCATCGTCGAGCATGCGCAGACCGCGCGCACGTCCGCCGACGCGGCGGCGCTCCTCGGCTGCGACGTCGCGCAGATCGCGAAGTCGCTCGTCTTCCGGCGCGGCCGTGACGGCGACGGTGCGGTGCTCGTGATCGCGAGTGGCGCGAACCGCGTCGACGAGGCCAAGGTCGCCGCGCACCTCGGCGAGCCAATCGGCCGCGCCGATGCGGCGTTCGTGCGGCACGCGACCGGCTACGCGATCGGCGGCATTCCTCCGCTCGGGCACGCGATGCCGATGCCGGTGTTCATCGATCGTGCGCTGCTGCCGTTCGACGTCGTCTACGCGGCCGGTGGAACCCCGAACGCGCTGTTCCCGATCGCGCCCGCCGATCTCGTTCGCGCGAGCGGCGCGACCGTCGCCGACGTCGCGCTCTGACGCCCCGGTCACGCCGGGCAGCGTCGCGAGCGATCGGCCGACCGTCCTGCGGCTTCCCTTTCGACCCCACGGACGGACGCCGGCAGCATCCCCTCACTACGGCCGGCCTGCAACTCCGGAATGGCGCGGCTATGATCGATGTTCGCCACGAGAGGAGACCCGCGATGAACACGTCCGCCCTGTCGAACGCCTCGCGCCGCCGGCTGCTGCTCGCGGCAACCGCGGCGCCCCTCGTCCCGTTCCTCGCCGCATGCGCGGGCGCACCGGGTACCCGCGACGGGCCGCCCGCGCCCGCGCCGACGCTGAGGGTCGGCGACCGATGGGTCTACAGCGGTCGCGACGGCTTCCGCGACCCGCTCGTCTGGGAGGAAACCCGCGAGGTCGTCGCGATCGCCCCCGGCGCTATCGACATCCGCGTGACGTGGAAAGGCAACCGCGTCGACTCGACGCGAGTCGAGCGCTGGACGTTGCCGGGAGACCTCGCGGTCGGCGCCGTCTTCGACATCGAGACGCGGCGATTCACGCCTCCGCTCCCGCGGTCGAAGTATCCGCTGGCTCCAGGCGACAGCTGGAGTCTGTTCGCAAAGCAGGTCAACGAGACGACCAGGCGCGACGACCCGATCAACTACTACGTGAAGGTCGCCGGCTGGAAGACGGTCGCCACGCCCGCCGGCAGCTTCGACGCGATCGGCCTGCGCATCATGATGCGGCTCGACGACGAGGAATTCTGGCGCACCGCCACCGAGGCGAATTACCTGTTCTGGTATGCGCCCGCGGTGGGCAACACGGTGCTCGAGGAAAAGGAAGCGCAGTACTACGACAAGGGCGATCCGATGTCGCGCGCGACGTATCGCAGCCAGCACGGCACGCTCGAGCTGGTGTCGGTTCGCCGCGGTTAGTGTGCTGAGTCAGAGGTTCCGACAATCAAGGAGCGGATGAAATCGGCTGCCAGGCAAGGCGCTCGGCCGATAGCGTGCCGCGGGGTACGGTGAGGTCGAGCAACGCGGCATGGCGGCCGATTTCGCCGCGAACGATCAAGCGAACTTCTGACTCAGCACCCTAACGCGGCTTCGATTTCCGTCGCCGATTCGCGGGGGCGCGCGACTCGGGCCCCCGGGGTCGATTCTTTCCCCGGCGCTTCGCCTCACCCGGCTCCTTCGCCGCGGCCGCGCGCAACGCGGCGCCGATCGACGAGCGCGCCCACTGCGCCATCGCGTCGGGATGCTCGAGCGCCTCGTCGGGCGCGCGCAGATAGCTCATCGCCTGCTGGCGTCCGCCCCTGGTCGCGAACTCGAACGGCGTGCAGCCGATCGCCGCGAACGCGGCACGATTGTCGTCGTCGACGCGCAGATAGAGCACGTCGTCGTCCACGATGCCGAAGAAAAGGCCGTCCGCGTACACACCGTGGCCGCCGAACATCGCGCGCGTCGTGACCGCGACCCCGCCGGCGCGCATCAACTCGCGCAGGTAGTCGAGGAAGTCGGGGGCGTTGGCCACGGTCGGCGCCGCGGTTGACGCGGCCAAGTGTGCTGAGTCAGAAGTTCCGACGATCAAGGAGCGGATGAAATCGGCTGCCAGGCAACGCGCTCGGCCGATAGCGTACCGCTGGGTACGGTGAGGTCGAGCAACGCGGCCTGGCGGCCGATTTCGCCGCGAACGATCAAGCGAACTTCTGACTCAGCACACTAGAGTCCGAGCCGTTGCCAGATCGTCGTCGTGAGCGACGCCTGGTTCAGCGTGTAGAAGTGGAGCCCCGGGGCGCCGCGCGAGACGAGCTTCGCGCAAAGGTCGGTCACCACGTCGAGGCCGAACGCGCGGATCGACGCGACGTC
The DNA here is from genome assembly GCA_039933715.1 of Betaproteobacteria bacterium. Taxonomy (GTDB): domain Bacteria; phylum Pseudomonadota; class Gammaproteobacteria; order Burkholderiales; family Casimicrobiaceae; genus VBCG01. Next base: position 18,382 of record JBDTNO010000001.1, on the reverse strand, counting down.
GTCGCCGTAGCCTTCGAGGCGCCGCCGGATCCAGCGCGGGATCTCCGCGCCGCACGCGTCGGAGAATCGCGCGAGCTTCGCGGCGCTCGCGATCGGCATGATGCCCGGCACGATCGGCACGCGCACGCCGGCGGCGTCGCAATCGTCGACGAAGCGGAAATACGCGTCGGCGTTGAAGAAGTACTGGGTGATCGCCGAGTCGGCGCCCGCGTCGATCTTGCGCTTGAAGTGCGCGAGGTCGCCACCGGGCGAGTCCGCCTGCGGATGCATCTCGGGATAAGCGGCGACGTCGATGTGGAACCAGTCGCCGGTCTCCGCGCGGATGAACGCGACGAGCTCGCTCGCGTAGCGGAACGCGCCCGCCTCGACGCTGCCGGACGGAAGGTCGCCCCGCAACGCGACGAGATGGTGGATGTCGTGCGCGCGGTACTGCGCGAGCACCGCAGCGACGCTTTCGCGCGACGAGCCGATGCACGAGATGTGCGGCGCGGCGGCGACGCCTTCGCCGCGGATCTCGAGGACCGTCTCGAGCGTGCCCTCGCGCGTCGAGCCGCCCGCGCCGAACGTCACCGAGCAGAACGCGGGCTTCAACTGGACGAGCTGGCGTCGTGCGGCGCGCAGCTTCTGCACGCCTTCCGGCGTGCGCGGCGGGAAGAACTCGAGGCTGTAGCTGCGCTCGGCCATCAGCGCGGCGTACCGTCGACGTAGGGCTTCAGCGCGGCGTGGATCGTCGCGTGCACCGGTGTGGGCACGCCGTGCTCGCGGCCAAGCCGCACGACCGCGCCCGACAGCCATGGTAATTCGAGGCGGTGCCCGGCGTCGAGGTCGTTCGCCATCGACGCCTTCATGCCCGGCGGGAGGCCGTCGGCGAACGCGAGCTGCTTCGCGACGTAATCGTCGGCGAACTCCACGCCCGCGGCCCGACCGACGCTCACCGTCTCGCGGACCGCGTCCTCGAACATCGCACGGAGGTCGGGATCGGTACGGATCACGCCGATCGGCTGGCGCGCGAGCGCCGTGCAGCCGGACAACGCGCTGAACATCGCGAACTTCTCCCACAACGCGCGGCGGATGTCGCCGGCCACGTCGACTTCCAGTCCCGCAGCCCGGGCCGCGTCGGCGAACGCGTTCACGCGATGCTCTCCGATCCCGAAGAACGAGCCGACCCGCATGCGTCCGAGCGACCCCAGCACCTTGACGACGCCGGGCGACGCGATCCGCGCCGCGACGTAGGCGATCCCGCCGGCCACGTGGTCGCGTCCCAGCGCGCGCTTGAGCATTTCGGGCGCGTCGATGCCGTTCTGCAGCGGGATCACGATGCCGCCGCCGGCGACCAGGGGCGCCAGGTGCGGCGCCATCGCCTCGACGTCCCAGAGCTTCACGCAGCAGAGGACGATGTCGACGGGACCGATCGTAGCCGGGTCCTCGACTGCGCCGGCGTTCGGGACGTGAAGAGGCGCGATCTCGTGCTCGACGCGCAATCCGTCGCGGCGGATCGCGTCGAGATGGGCGCCGCGCGCCACGAACGTGACGTCGTGACCGGCGGCGGCCAGCTTCGCGCCATAGAATCCCCCGACCCCGCCGGTGCCGATCACTGCGATGCGCATCGTGGACTCCTCATGGCGGTGGCGCCGCGTTCCTCACTCCGGCCTACTCCCCGGGCGGCTGGGAGAGGGAGTTCCGCGCGCAGGTCTTCAGCCCGACGTTCCTGCCGTGGTCGGCCGCTTCGCAACCCTCAATACCGGTAGTTGTCGGTCTTGAACGGGCCGTCCCGCTCGACGCCGATGTAGCGCGCCTGCCGGTCGTTGAGCTCGGTGAGCGTCGCGCCCAGCTTCGATAGCTGGAGACGCGCGACCTTCTCGTCCAGGTGCTTGGGCAGCACGTAGACGCCGATCGGATACCGGTCGCTCCTGTCTCGCGCAGCCGTCCACAGCTCGATCTGCGCCATCACCTGGTTCGCGAACGAGCTCGACATCACGTACGACGGATGGCCGGTCCCGCACCCGAGGTTCACGAGGCGCCCTTCGGCGAGCAGGATGATCCGCTTGCCGTCGGCGAAGACGATGTGGTCGACCTGCGGCTTGATGTTTTCCCACGTGCAGGTCTTGAGGCCGGCGACGTCGATCTCGTTGTCGAAATGGCCGATGTTGCACACGATCGCGTTGTTCTTCATGCGCTTCATGTGGGCGAGCGTGATCACGTCGATGTTGCCGGTTGCGGTGACGAAGAGGTCGGCCTTGTCGCACGCGTCGTCCATCGTGACGACGCGGTAGCCTTCCATCGCCGCCTGCAGCGCGCAGATCGGGTCGATCTCGGTGATCCACACCTGCGCCGACAGCGCGCGCAGCGCCTGCGCGCAGCCCTTGCCGACGTCGCCGTAGCCGGCGACCAGCGCGACCTTGCCGGCGATCATCACGTCGGTCGCGCGCTTGATGCCGTCGACCAGCGACTCGCGGCAGCCGTACAGGTTGTCGAACTTCGACTTGGTGACCGAGTCGTTGACGTTGATCGCCGGGAAGCCGAGCCGCTTCTCCTTCGCCATCTGGTAGAGGCGCTTGACGCCGGTCGTCGTCTCCTCGGTGACGCCCTTGATCGACGCCTTGCAGCGCGAGTAGAACGTCGGGTCGGCCTCGAGCTTCGCCCGGATCGACGCGTAGAGCGCGCGCTCCTCGTCGTTCGTCGCGTGCGAGATGCACGACGGATCGGTCTCGGCCTGCGTGCCGAGGTGCACGAGCAGCGTCGCGTCGCCGCCGTCGTCGAGGATCATGTTCGCGACGCCGCCGTCCGACCATTCGAAGATGCGATGCGTGTACGCCCAGTATTCTTCCAGCGTCTCGCCCTTGACGGCGAACACCGGCGTGCCCCGCGCGGCGACCGCGGCGGCCGCGTGGTCCTGCGTCGAGTAGATGTTGCACGACGCCCAGCGCACGTCGGCGCCGAGCGCCTGCAGCGTCTCGATCAGCACGGCGGTCTGGATCGTCATGTGCAGCGAGCCCGCGATGCGGGCGCCGCGCAGAGGCTGCTCGGGCGCGAACTCGTCGCGGATCGCCATCAGGCCGGGCATCTCGGTCTCGGCGATCAGCATCTCCTTGCGGCCCCAATCGGCCAGCGCGAGATCGGCGACGTGAAAATCCTTCACGGCGCAATCGTGGGGTGCGTTCATGGGCATCGCTCCTCGTTACGGGCGATCCGGCGGAACGACGGGGGTAGGGGTGCGCCCGTCGTCCCGCGAGACCGCGGGTCAACGAGCGCCGTTCGAAGAAAGGCTCCGAGCCTGGGCGGACGCATGGGTCCGATCGCAGCGCTCCTCGGAGGGGGCGGATTGTACCGTATCAGGTGGTCGGGGGTCGGTGGTCGGCGATGGAAAATGCGTGCGTTCCCGGGTCGGGCTTCAGCCCGACATCGGCGCGCAGGCGCCGATCGCCCATCGCCGCTCATCACCCGGCCTCCTCACTGCGTCATCCGCCGCCGCCTGCGCCTTTCGAACAGCGATGGAAAATCGGGCAGCACCGGCGCGCTCCCGGCAGCGCCGGGGCCGACGCCATCGATCATCGAAGTCCACGCAGGCCGCAACAGCAGGCCGTCGGGCGTCGCTTCCGCGACCAGCGCACCGCCCTCCTCGATCGCCAGCGCGCGTCGGATGCAGACGGGAATGTTGAGAGTGCCGCGCGCGCTGAGCTTCAGCATCGCCCGAAGCGGATCGGCACGGCAGGCGGCCAACACGACGGCCGCCGCCGGGGCGTCGTGCTCGGCCTTCGGCAGCGCGAACCGCCGCGCCGGCGCGCGCGCGGAATTCATCCGGCGCGCGCGCGCGCTTCGTCCCGTGGCAGGGTGAACACGCTTGCAGCGGCGTCGTGCCATGCCCCGACTATCGCGCGGACGAGGCGCCGGCCGCGCTCAGCCGATCGGATGATCGCGCTTTCAGGGCGCGCGGGTCGCCGCCTTCGCCGCGCCGCCTTCCTTCGCGACGAGCGCGCGGATCTCGCGCAGCTTCACCTTCGCGCGCGCAGCGTTCTCGGGCCCCAGCCGCAGCATGATCTTCTGCCCCGCAGGCAGCGACTCGAGCGCCGGGTCCGCGTATTCGTAGAGCACTTTGGGCTGCGCGAGCGCGAGCTGCCCGGGCGACTCGCGCGTCGCGATCATCACGTCCAGCGCCTCGACGAGACGGTCGTTGAAATACGCTTTGGGATAGCCCTGCTCCCGGTACGCTTCCTGGAACAGCGGGTAGTAGCGTACGTAGGTCGCGACGAGCTTCTGCGTGTTGACCGCTTCGAGCATGCGCACCGCCAGCGCATACCGCTCGGTGTTCTGCGGCGAGATGCGGAGCTGATCGCCGCTGCGGCTCACGTCGAACGCCCCGGGCGCGGGCTTGAACGGCGACAGGCGCTGCGCGTAGGTCTTGCGCGGCAGGTTGTCGACGGTCGCGACGAACCGCCGCACGAAGTCCTGGTTGACGAGAAAGCGCGCCATCGCGTCGCTGTCGATCGCTGACGCAAGCGCCGCCGCGATCGCCTTGTCGCTCTCCGCCAGCACCGGCAGCGGCTCGGCGGGCGCGCTCGTCTCGATCGGATGCTGGACCGCGGGCTCCTGCGGCGCCGCGGCCGGCGGTGGCGCGGGCGCTGTCGCGTCGGCGACCGGCGCGGGCCTGGCCGCGTAGAAGTTCGACCAGAGGTACCAGGCGCCACCCCCGACGAGCAGCAGGATACCGAGAAGCAACAGGAGCTTTCCGGCGGACGACGAGCGCTCGTGGCGCGGATCGAGGCGATCGTCGGGGTCGGTGCGGAGATCCGGCTCGGAGTACGACAGGTCCGACGGGCTTCCGTTGGTCATGGCAGTCTCCATTCCCAAGTGATGACCGGATAGTAGACCCGGCGATCGCGACGGGGTTCGGCGGCGGCGCGCGCGGAGCGGAGCGGCCCCGGAATCCGTGACCGCTGCGGACACGGTGACGGACCTGGTGCCCGACACCGGATGACGCCCGTGCGGCGCGCTACTTCTTCGCCTTCATCGCCTTGTGCAGCAGCTCCGCGACGAGGTCGCCCAACGTCGCCGACTTCTGCTGCGCGAGCGCCTGAAGCGACGCGACCAGCTCCTGCGGCAGCTTGACGGCGAACGGCACGAGGCCCGCCGCCTTGTCCTTGTCGCGCTGCTCGCGTTTGCCGGCGGGCGCGCCCGCGTCGGCGCCGTAGCGGCCCGAGGTCGGCTCGCGCTTCATGGCGCCGACCGTCTTCATCGCTTCTACCTTTTCGAGGGCGGTGCGTTTCATGGCGTCTCGCGCAGGGTGTCGATCCGGCGATTCTGTCACGCGCAATCGCCACCCTTCGGATGGCAGCCGATAAGCGTCACTTGACTTAGACAGTTTTACTGTCATAATATTGGAATGCACGATGAATCAAATGTAGAAACAATGAGTTGGACTCTTGAAGCGCTCGCGTCGCTGGTCGACCTTCCCAAACGGACGGTCCGCTACTACATCCAGCTCGGGTTGGTCGACCGTCCCGACGGCGAGACGCGGGCGGCGCGTTACGGCATGCGGCACGCGGCTCAACTTCAGTTGATCCGCAAGTGGACCGACGCGGGGCTCTCGCTCGAGCGCATTCGCGAACTGCTCGCCGGTGAAGTGCCGGAAGTCCCGCACCGCGCGAGCGCCCCGGGGACGGTCGAGGTGAAGAGCCACGTGACGATCGCCGAGGGAATCGAGCTGTCGCTCGACCCGACGCGCGCCGGTCTTTCGCCCGAGGAGACGCGCGCGTTGTTCAACGGCGTGATCGCGCTCTACGCGAACATCAAGAACAAAGGAGCCCAGTCATGAGAGACGAGCCCGCAATCCTGAAATCCAGCACCGGCCTCGCGATGGCGCTCGAAGGCGTCGGCGCGACCGGCCGCGTGCGCGGCCTGCTGTTCGAGCTGACGGTCGAGCAGCGCTACCGCAACCCGCACGACGCCAACGTCGAGGCGGTCTACACGTTCCCGCTGCCGAGCGATGCGGTGCTGCTCGACCTCGAGATCGAGATCGGCGGCCGCAAGCTCGCCGGCCTCGTCGTCGAGAAGAAAGAAGCCGAACGCGATTACGAGACCGCGATCGACAAGGGCGACACCGCGATCATGCTGGAGCGCGCGGGCGACGGCCTGTGCACGCTCAACCTCGGCAACCTGATGGCCGGCGAGCCCGCGACGATCCGCACCCGTTATGCGCAACTACTGCGCTTCGAGCACGGCAGCGTGCGCCTGGCGATCCCGACCGTCATCGCGCCGCGCTACGGCGATCCGCGGGACGCCGGACTCGCCGCGCACCAGGTGCCGACGCACGAACTCGGCGTCGCGTATCGGTTCGCGCTGACGCTCGACCTCGAAGGCGAAATCGCGCGCGGCACGCTTGCATCGCCCAGCCATGCGCTTTCGATCGTCGCGACCGCGACCGGCATGCGCGTCGGACTCGCGCGCGGCGGATTCCTCGACCGCGACTTCGTGCTGACGATCGGCGGATTCTCTGGGCAGTCGCTCGCCACCGTTGCCCGCGACGGCGATCGCCACGTCGCGCTCGCGAGCTTCTGCGCGGACGTTCCCCGCGATACGGCAACGCTTCCGCTGACGCTCAAGCTCCTGGTCGATTGCTCGGGTTCGATGAGCGGCGACAGCATCGATGCCGCCCGCCGGGCACTGCACAGGATCCTCACGGGTCTTGCCGGAGGCGACCGCTTCTCGCTGACGCGGTTCGGAGACAACGTAGTGCAGGTGACGTCCGGCCTGGTCCCGGGCAGCGATGACAATGTCCGCCGGGCTGCGCTGACGATCGGGAAGATGGGCGCGGACCTCGGCGGAACCGAGATGGCCCAGGCCTTGCGCGCGGTTTTCACGCTCAACGGCGCGCTCTCGACCGGCACGGCGATGACCCGCGTGGATGCGCAGGATGCGCGCCGCCCGGTCGACGTCTACGATGCCGAGACGTCGGCCGCAGACGTGCTGTTGCTGACGGACGGCGAGGTCTGGAACGCCGACGAGCTCATCGCCGATGCACGCAAGGCGCGCCAACGCGTGTTCGTCGTGGGTATCGGCAGCGCACCGGCTGAAGGCGTGCTGCGCCGGCTCGCCGACGCGACCGGGGGCGCGTGCGAGTTCGTGGCGCCGAACGAGGATGCGGGAGGAGCGATCCTGCGCATGTTCGCGCGCCTGCGCGCGCCGCGGGTCGAGCGCGCGGAAATCGCGTGGCCGTTGCCGCCCGCATGGACGGTGCCGCTGCCGTCGGGCCTGTTCGGCGGCGAGACGATCCACGCGTTCGCGGGATTCGACGCCGCTCCGATGGGCGCCACCGTACTGAAACTGCACCCGAAGTCGGGTGCCGCGCCGCTGTCCTCGGCGGCGCAGCTCGGCGCGTCGATCGTCGAGGATCGGACGCTCGCTCGCATGGCCGCGGCTCGGCGCATCGAGACGGCGAGCGAAGCCGAGCAACTGAGGCTCGCGCTCGAGTACGGTCTGCTCACGTCGCGCACCAATCTGCTGGTCGTGCACGAGCGGGCGGAAGGCGAGAAGGCCGTGGATCTTCCGCAACTGGCGCAGGTTGCGCAGATGCATGCAGCGGGGTGGCATGGGGTGGGGTCGGTGCGGGAGGAAGGCGTTGTTCGTTGCCTCTCCATGCCACGCCATTCACGATTTTCCGCGGATCCACATGCGCTGCAGATGCCGGATTTCGGGCGCGGTATCGACGACGAAGGCCGCTTCGCGAACGAAGCCCCGCAGCATTCCAATGCTCTCCCGCAGCCTAGCTACGGGGAGCGTGCGGGCACGCCGTTCAACAAGCTCGGAGTCTCCGCCACGATCGCGCGCTTCACGGCGGCGCTGGCGAGTGCCGGCGAGTCGTCGCAGCCTTCGACGCTCGCCGATCTCGCCCGACTCGGCATGGATATGGAATTGCTCGCCGAGCTCCGCGCCCTTTGCGCGACGGGCGCGAGCGAGGCGATCGTCGTCAACGCGTTCCTCGAGGCCATCGCCATCTGGGACGAGTCGCGATACCAGCCTGCGCTGTCGCGGCAGTCGCGCAGGGCGCTGCGACACTTGTTCGACACGGATCGCGACAGCGTTTCGTTGCGCGCGGCAATTCAACGACTCGTGACGAACGCCACCGCGGCCACGCCGGCTTAGCGCTTGCACACGCGCCGCCAACGATGGTCGCGCCTGGGATGGGTCAACGTAACGGCGCGGACGCTGACGAGCGGTCAGCGCAAAGGCCTTACGGAACGGGCTCGTTGCTGCGAGGGGCCTTGCGAGCCGGGATCGCGCTTGGCTTCCGTGCGGGAGTACCCCGCCGTGTCGCCGTACGAAGCGCGGCATTGGCCACCACGCCCATCACGACCAATGCAATTCCCAAGGTCCGGAGCCAGTCGGCGCCGACGACGAACCCAATCGCGCCGACGATCAGTCCCGCTGCGAACGGTCGCACGCCCGTTACACCTTTTTCCGCAGCCGCTGGTAAGCCGGTCCGTTATCCTGTGCCTGTTTCGGTCTGCGCCTACAAGGGCGGTATGACCCGTCGGAGGTCCGGACGCGGCGAACTTGTTACAGCGTCAACCAGTCTTATTCGGCACGCGTTTCCATCGATGCGACTCAGGCGCATCATGGCACTGTCCGCCACCGGCACACTGCACCGCAGCACCACGGCCCTACGCCAACATCGGAGGTCACCATGCCCAATCTCCACAAGCTCACTCCCCTCGCCGCGGCGGTCCTGCTGGCGGTGGCTGCCGTCGCGGAAGCCGGCGGCGGCGCCTACATGGGAGGTGGCGGCGGTGGCGGCGGCCGCAGCGCGAGCGGCGGCAGCTTCGGGGGCGGAGCGTCGGCCGGCCGCAGTGGCGGCGGCTTCGGGGGCGGAGCGTCGGTCGGCCGGGGCGGCGGCGGCGGCTCGATGAGTGCCCCGAGCGCGAGCTTCGCGTCGCGCGGCGGCGGCCAGGGAAGCTGGAACGGCAACCGCGACAACGTGAACGGCAACCACGGCAATTGGAACGGGAACGGAAACCACGGCCACTGGAACGGCAACCACGGCAACTGGCACGGCGGCCGGTACTGGGGCTACGCCGGCTGGTACCCGTACTGGGGCGGCTGGTGGTGGCCGGCGTTCGGCGCTTCGGTCGCGCTGGCGTCGACCTGGCCGTACTACGGCGCGACGACCACGTACGTCGAGCCGTACCCGACCTATTACTACGGCGCTCCGGCCGGAGCGGACTACGGCGCCCCGGTCGGCACCGTGATCCAGCGCCAGGAACCCTCGGCCGCGCCCGCTCCGCAGGGACCCGCGGTTCGGCTCTACTGCCCGGCGACCAACGCGTTCTACCCGCAGGTCACCGAGTGCAATCAGCAATGGCTGAAGGTGCTGCCGAATGACGGCGCGGCCCCGTCGCCGAACTCGTATGTTCCGCAATCGGCGCCGCGGTCGCGCGCGCCAGCCGTGCAGCAAGACGATCGGAGCGTGTCGCGTGGGGGCGCCGGGACGGCTTCGCTCGCCGCGCCGCGGCTCGCCAACGCCACGTCGACGATCTCGGGATCGGTGCCGATCTCCGCGAGCGCGGAACTCGCGTTTCGCGACGCCGCAACGATCGCCGTAGCGTTGAACACCGCACGCCGGATTCCCGCGCCGCGGATGGCGCTGCCGGGAGCGGGCCCGGGCGAGACCGTCGTCGCGCGGCTGAACGCCGAGTAGACCGGCGGTTCCGTTTCACCTACGACGCCGTCGCGCGCGAAGCGCGGCGGCGTTTTGCTTGGCGCGGCTTAGCGCATCCTGCCGCTCGCCCGCCGCGTGCGTGCGTGCGTGCGACGCTCCCTCCTCGCGCCCCATCCACGTTTCGGCGTCGCCGTCGTTCGCCCGCGCCCTTCCGTATACTGGCCCGTGTTGCCGCGACGCCGCCGCTCACGGTTGCGCGTCCCGCCATCCGGACCGCCATGACCGCCCCCGCCGGCCTCGTCACCTTCCTGTTCACGGACATCGAGGGCAGCAGCCGGCTCTGGGAAACCGACCCCGACCGGATGCGCCCCGCGCTCGCGCGCCATGACGCGCTGATCCGCGGCGCGGTGGCGCGACACAACGGCACGGTCGTCAAGATGCTCGGCGACGGCGTGCACGCCGCGTTCGACGATCCGCACGACGCGATCGCCGCGATCGTCGAGTTGCAACTCGCGATGGCCGAAGCGCCGCCCGATGGCGGCCTCGCGCTGCGCATCCGCAGCGGCATCAACTGCGGCACGGTGGAGCGGCGCGATGGCGACTTCTTCGGCAGCCCGGTCAATCGCGCCGCGCGGATCATGGGCGCTGCGCACGGCGGCCAGGTGCTGCTGTCGCAATCGGTCGTCGCGCTCGCGGAAGACCGGATGCCTTCCGGCGTGTCGCTTCGCGACCTGGGCCTCGCGCGGCTGCGAGACCTCACGAGTCCCGAGCACCTGTACCAGGTCATCCATCCGGCGCTGCGCCAGGATTTCCCGGCGCTGCGATCGCTCGAATCGACGCCGAACAACCTGCCGCAGCAGGTCACCTCGCTGGTCGGCCGCGAACGCGAGCTGGTGGAAGTAAGGCGCCTGCTGGGCACCACGCGCCTGCTGACGTTGCTCGGCGCCGGGGGCATCGGCAAGACGCGTCTCGGTTTGCATGCGGCCGCGGACGTGATGGACGACCATCCGGACGGTGTGTGGTTCGTCGATCTCGCGCCGCTGTCCGACGCGCGCGTGGTACCGCAAACGGTGGCCACGGTGCTCGGCGTGAAGGAGGAAGCCGGCAGCACGGTGACCGACGCGCTCGTGCGCTATGTCAAGGACAAGCGGTTGCTGCTCGTGCTCGACAACTGCGAACACCTCTTGCACGCGTGCGCCGACCTCGCGAGCCAATTGCTGCGCGCGGGCGCGAAGCTGAAAATCCTCGCGGCGAGCCGCGAGCCGCTGCGCGTCGCAGGCGAGGCGTCGTATCCAGTGCCCGCGCTCGCGGTGCCCGATGCCCGCGTGCGGGTGGCGCCGGAAATGCTCCAGCAGTACGAAGCGCCCCGGCTGTTCGTCGATCGCGCGACGGCGGCGAACCATTCTTTTAGCGCGACGGCGGCGAACGCGGCGGCGATCATCGACATCTGCCGGCGGCTGGATGGCATCCCGCTCGCGATCGAGCTCGCGGCGGCGCGCATCCGCACCTTGTCGGTCGAGACGATCGCGAAGCGCCTGTCCGACCGCTTCAGGCTGCTCGCGGGAGGCGACCAGTCCGCACTGCCGCGCCAGCAGACATTGCGTGCGTTGATCGACTGGAGCTACGACCTGCTGTCCGAACCCGAGCGCGTGCTGCTGCGGCGTTTGTCGGTCTTCGCGGGCGGATGGACGCTCGAGGCGGCCGAGGCGGTCGGCGCGGGCGGGTCGATGGCCGAAGCGGACGTGCTCGACCTCCTGTCGCATCTCGTCGACCGGTCGCTCGTCGCGATGGACGCGGAAGGGACCCGATACCGGCTGCTCGAATCCGTGCGCGAGTACGCGACCGCGAAACTCGACGAATCGGGCGAGGGCGACGCCGGGCGCTCGCGGCACCTTGCGTACTTCGTCGCTTTCACCGAGGAAACGCGGTCGCGGCTTTCCGGCCCGAGCCAACCGAGCGTGCTCGCACGTCTCGACCTCGAGCGGGAGAACGTGCTCGCGGCGCACGCGTGGGCCGGCAAGGGGTCCGGTGGCGAACTGGGATTGCGCCTCGCGTACGCGATGGGCACCTACTGGTTCATGCGCGGCCTGCCGGCGCTCGGGCTGCGCCTCAGCGGGGAAGCCTTGTCGCGACGCGACGCGCAAGGACGCACCAAGGCGCGATGCCGCGCGCTGTTCGACGCCGGCCAGCAGAGTTGCTTCACCGGGCACTACCAGGAGGCGCAGGGAATGCTCGACGAGAGCCTCGCCATCGCGCGCGAGCTGGGCGACCACGTGCAGGTCGCCCGCGTTCTTCAACCGCTGGGCATGGCGGCGCTGGGACGCGGCAACCTGTCGGACGCGCGCGGGTATCTGAAGGAAGCGGTCGAACACGCGCGCTCGATGGGCGACAAGCGCGAACTCGCCGCCGCACTGAACGCCCTCGCGCAGTTGCACCGCGTCGAGGGCCAGCTCGAGCCGGCCGAACCGCTCTTCGACCAGGCCGTCGCGCTGGCCCGCGAGATCGGCGACCGCGAAAGCGTCGCGATCAGCCTTCTGAATCTCGCCATGGTGTCGATCGGACGCGGGTCCGGCGCGCGCGCGCGGGACATGCTGACCGAAATCGTGTTGATCGCGGTCGAGACCGGATCGAAGCCGGTCGGCCAGAGCGCGCTGGACGTGACCGCGGGCCATTGCGCATGGTGCGAGGAGTGGGAGCGCGCCGCGCACTTCTTCGGCGCCGCGCAGACGCAGGTGGTCGAGACCGGATTGCAGCGCGACCCCGCCGACGAGGCATTCCTGCTGCCGCTGGTCGGGCGCGCGCGCGAAGTGCTCGGCGATGCCGCGTTCGAGCGCGCGGAGCGCGTCGGGCGCGCGCTTTCCTACGAGCAGGGGATCGACGAGGCGCGCGACTGGCTCATGCGCACCTCGTGATCGTCGCGATCAGCCGTTCTTGATGAACGGGTCGAACGTGCAAACGAGCTTCTCGGACAAGTTGCGAAACTGAAGTCGATAGTCGTATAGCTTGTCGGTGTGCCCTTTGTTCTCGGCGAGCATCCGGAACTTGTTCCTGCATTTCTTGAAGGACGCATTTCCCACGCCGTCGTCGGGGACCCCGAAGTCGTCGAACTCCTCATCGACGACGTGGTCGGGGTCGACAAGGAAGACCCCGTCGCCGAGGACGGGACAAAACTCATAGTCTTTCGGCAGATCCCAGACGATGACCACTCTGCCCTTCTTGGGTTTGTTCAGGTGGACGTCGGGTGCATTCACCCTGCATGTGAACTTGGGCTTCATCGCAGGTGTGGGCACGATCGGGTCGAGGACGACCAGTACTTTCACGGGACACCGATTCGCCGATCCGTCTAAATCCGGGCCAAGACAATCGACATGAGCAAGCTTGACCTTCCCTTGTGCGCTCGCAACGCCCGACATGAGCGCCAGCATGGCGCCGAGTCCGACCACGGCCAATTTGTTCACTTAGTTTCCCCTTGGTGACGAACGACGCGTAGTTATTGCTCGTGTACGCGATTCACATGGTCGAGCCGGTCGGGCACATGCTTGCCCAGGTTCTCACTTCGCCCGGTAGCAATCGACCGGAGTCGGGTAGCGCGTCCATGACACGGAACCGATCCGACTCCGCCTGGCGTGGTCGGCGCTAGCCGTTCTTGATGAACGGATCGACCTTGCAGACGGCGCCCGTCGGCTTGTAGTGAAACTGCATCTTGTACGCGTAAGAAGCGCCGGTTTTCTTGTTGCCCGCCCACACGCGAGCGCGCTTGTAGCAATCCTTGTTGGCGAAGCTGGCGTTATCGCCAAGCAGGTCGCCGGCGCTGTCCGAGGCCCAATTCTCGTCGAACTGTTCGTCATTCGACGCGACGGGATCCTTGAACCACACGCCGTCCCCGAGCAACGGGCAGAACCGGAATTTGGGATCCTCGGTGACCGCGTCGGCCGCGGTCGGACGCCAGGCGACTACGAACCGTCGGTCCGGCTTGTCGAACTCGATATGGGGGGCCTCCACGGTGCAGTTTCCCGCGCCGTCGATGGTGGGAAGGATGCTCACCAGGCAACGCGTCTTGCCCACCGCATCCGCGTTGCAGACGACCCTGTCGAATTTCTTGGTGGGATCGACGGGTACGGCAACGACCGCGAACGTGGAAACTCCCGACGCGCCCCCCGTCGCCGCGTCCTTGGGTGTGCATCCGGCAAGCAGCAACAACACCAGCGACATTCCTGCAAATGCGCGCAGCATGTTGACCCCCCTGTTGTAATCGCACGCGCGGCCTTCAGCTCAGGACGCCCGTCCGTTCTTGATGAACGGATCGATCCTGCAGCGCTGTCCCGTGCGCTTGTCGCTGAAGCGAATCTCGTAGGCGTACGTCGTGTCGGCGCTCGAGTTGCCCCAACGCCAGTTGCGGAAGGACTTGCAGGTCCCGGCCGTCGCGAAGCCCGAGGTCGCGCCGTCTTTCCCCTCCGAGTTGTAGTTCTCGAAGACGTCGCTCCTCCCGGATTCGAACCCTGCCTTGAGGTCGACGCCGTCGCGATCACAGAACGCGAACGGGTCGGAGAGCTCCCACTGGATGTTCACCGGGCGATTGCCGACCAGCTCGAGAAAGTCGGGCTCGACGCGGAAGCGTCCGAGTCCGCAGCTGTACGGGCCACTGTTGTCGGCGACGATCCGGATGTCGCAACGCGGTCCGGAGCCTCCCGTGTTGCAGCGCGTCCATGCCGCGTCGAGCGGGGCGCGCACGGGCATGGGACCGCAGCCGAAGAGGACCGCGCCGACCGCCAGGACCAACGTGATCGCTTTCCGTTTCATGTTCGGTTCTCCCGACGCGTCGGTGTCCGTCGCGTCCGTTCGGCGCATCGATGTCGCTGACGTGTTCGCGATCGCCTGCCGGGGGCCGCCGGCCGCGGGGCGGCACGGCGTCCAAGCCCGGCATCGATGCTGGCCCGGGCCTGGCACGGCAAGGTGTGCGAAGTCTGACGCCCGGTCAGGTTGTACGCAACAGCGTAGCGCTGGAAAAGTCGGGCGGCGCGATGCGGATTCCGCCGGTCGGGGGGTACCAGACGCGTGCGGGGGTCCCCAAAGCCGAAGGCCCGCACATGGCGGGCCTTCGTGGTGGGAATGGTGGCGAGCCAGGGACTCGAACCCCGGACCAAAGGATTATGATTCCTCTGCTCTAACCAGCTGAGCTAGCTCGCCAAAGCCTTGAATTATCGCCGGGTTTCGGCAGAGCGTCAAACGGCGATCGGCGATTCCGCGGACGCTGCGGAGATGGATCCCCTCCCGTCGCGGCCTCGGGGGGCGCCCTCGCTAACCAGGTTGCCCCCCGGGTTCCCGTCTCCGCTTCGGCAACCCCCTTCGGCGCCCCAGGCTGGCAACCGGGTTCCAACCGGCGCTCCGGACCCGCGTGTCGTGTCAACCCGCTGATTTCGGGCGTCGAACCCTCTCGCGGGTCCCGTCCGTCCCCGTTCCGCGCGTTTCGTCCGCCGCACCGCCCGATTCGTCGCGCCGGTCTGGCGCCTGAATCCGAATCGCGGACACTCCGCATCCAAGAGGCATCGCGACGCAACGCGAACCGACAGGAAACGGGAGAGACGAACCATGCAACGCCTGACCACGAAGCTCGAACGCACGACCATCGCCGCCGCCGCGATCGCCCTGACCGCGATCACGCTGCTCGGCGCGACGGTCGCGCCCGCCAATGCCGACCAGCCCGTGACGAACGCGAAGCTGAAGCCGACCGTCGAGGTCGTGCTCGTGTCGATGCAGCCCGCGACGCGCGTCAACTGATTTCACGTTTCCTCCGCGACGGGCCCCGCTGGTCGGGGCCCGCGTTTTTTTTCCTGCCGCACTTGCGCGACCACGGTAACGAGGCTGGCCACGGCGAAGATGCTTTCGCCGGCCGCGACCGCGCACGCGCGCACGAAGGTACGGATCGCGATGCGTGCGCGCACGAGCCTGGGGACGACGGGGTCGAGCGCTCGCGCAGCCCGCAGGCGTGCGGATCGGCTTCGCTCCATGACTTCGATCGGCACGATTCGCGCGGACGAATTGCGTCGGGCTGAAGCCCGACAAGCCACGGGCCCTCCTCGCGCGCCTTCGGCGCTCAGCCGAGGCGCCGCTTCAGCCAGCGCATCAACGGCCCGACCAGCGGGAGCTTCGCGTAGAGCTCGTTCGCCGTGTCCCAGTAGTCGCGGTGATAGGCGATGCGCCCATCGACCGCGAACTTGAGGTGCGACGCACCGTGGATGCGCTGGGTCTTCGCAGGCCTCCATTTGCGCACGCGGAAGCTCATGTCCCAGATGAGCATCGCGCCGCCCGCATCGACGACTGTCTCGACGAACGTGAAGCGCACGTCGTCGAGGTGCTCGAACATCTTACGGTAGACCGCTTCGATCGCCGCGACGCCGCGCACCTCGTTGAACGGATCGCGGAACGTCGCGCCGCCTGCGTAGATCGTGTCGATGCGACCGACGTCGGCGGGCGCGATGGTTTCGAAGAACGCCTTCGCATGGAGCGTGGCCGCACGGTTGGGGGCGGTGTCGGTCATCGGTGGTGGAGTCAGAGCCCGGTCGAACGGCGGATCGCGGCGAAATACCAGCGGTAGGGCAGCAGCCGCAGCAGCTTGAACCAGCGCGAGAACGCCTTCGGGAAATGGATCTCGAAGTCGCCGCGCTCGAGGCCCGCCACGATCTCGCGCGCGGCTTCGTCGGCGTCGATCAGGTGCGGCATGCGGAACGTGTTGCGCGCGGTGAGTGGCGTGCGCACGAAACCCGGATTGATCAGCGTGACGCCGATTCCGCGCGGATGCAGGTCGAGGTAGAGCGCCTCGGCGAAGTTGATGAGCGCGGCTTTCGACGCGCCGTAGATCAGCGCCTTCGGCAATCCGCGGTAACCGGCGAGCGACGACACGATGCCGATCGCGCCGCCCTTCCGGGCGAGCAGCGCCGGAACGACGGCCGCCACCGTTCCTACGACGGCAAGCAGATTGGTCTCGAACAGCGCGCGGGACTTCGCGTCGGTCAGTTCCCACGCGCGGAGCTCGTCGTGCGTTCCCGCGACGATCAGGACGAGGTCGATTCCGCCCCACGCACCGGCGACTCGCTTCCACACGGCCTCGACGGCGCGCGCGTCGGTGAAGTCGAGCGGCTCGACGAGAGCGCGACCTGCCGCGATCGCCGCTCCCGCGACGTCGGCCAGCTTGTCCGCCGAGCGCGCCGACAGCGCGACGCGCGCACCGCGCGCGAGCAGGAGCTTCGCGGTCTCCGCGCCGATGCCGGTCGACGCGCCGACGATCCAGGCGCGAACGTTCGGCCACGCCCGAAGCGGAGGGTTGAGCGGCGCCAGCATGTCGCGTCGGCGTCAGGAGCCCGCATCCGGGCGGCCGAGCAACCGCTCGCGGAAGTGCGGATGCGAGGTTCGCGGATCGAGCCAGATGCCGAAGAACGCCCGCGCGAACGACGGGTCGGCGATTTCGCCGATCGCGTTGCCGTTGTGGAAGAAGCGCACGCCCTGCGCGGGAAGGTTGACGCCCGTCAGGCGGTCGCCCCTGCGAACCGACGGAAAGATCGCGCGCATCGCCGAATCCCATCGGCTGCGCTGCTCGACCGTGCCTTCGCCCAGCTTCGCGATCTCGTCGGCGCTGCGCTCGGCGATCCGCGCCCCATCGAGGGAACGGTGGTAATGGAGGTCCAGGACGAACGGTTGCGCGAGCGAGTAGGCGCGCGACGGCGCCCAGTACCACGCGTCGTAGACGGTGAATCCGAGGAATCGCATCTCGCCGCCGCCCTGCGTCCGCATCCCCGGCGCGAGATCGATCACCGCCGCGGGGAGCGGCGGCGCCGCGCCCAGCGCCAAGCGCGGCATTCCGGCGCAGATTGCGACGAACAGCAACGCCGCAAAAGCCGGGATCAGGTTGCGAACCCGATCCCCGGTGGCAGCGCCTTCAGCCACGCTCGAACGTGTACTGGACGACGTCGGTGCTGCCGGTCGCGAACCCGGCCACGCAATACGCGAGGTAGAAGCGCCAGCAGCGCGCGAACGCGACCCCAAAGCGCGCCGCGACCTCGTCGGTGTGCGTGTCGAACGCGACGAGCCAGCGGCGCAGCGTCTCGGCATAGTCGGCGCCGAACGCGTGCTCGCGGACGAGTCGCAGTCGTGCGCGCCCGGCCTCCGCGACGAGGCGCGACGGCGACGCGAGCATGCCGCCGGGAAAGATGTACTGCTGGATGAAATCCGATTGCGTCCGGTAGCGCTCGAAGCGCTCGTCGGCGATCGTGATCGCCTGGACGCACGCACGGCCACCCGGCACAAGGGCGTCATGGACCGCGCGGAAGTACGCGGGCCACCACCGCTCTCCCACCGCCTCGATCATCTCGATCGAGGCGACGCCTTCGTACCGGCCGTCGACATCGCGGTAATCCTGCAACCGGAGGTCGACGCGACCGGACAGGCCCGCTCGCTGCATCCGCTCGCGCGCCCATGCGGTCTGGCGTTCGGACAACGAGATGCCGGTGACCCGGTGACCCGCGCGCGCGGCGGTCTCCGCGAAGCCGCCCCATCCTGCGCCGATCTCGAGGATGCGCGAGCCGGCGACGAGCGCGAGCTCGCCGAGCACGCGATCGAACTTCGCCTGCTGCGCGTCCTCGAGCGAGGGCGCGAAGTCCCCGCCGAACAGCGCCGACGAATAGGTCATCGTCCGGTCGAGCCACGCCGCGTAGAAATCGTTGCCGAGGTCGTAGT